>JBCCGE010000044.1:0-25925 GCA_039029455.1 Pseudomonadota bacterium
ATGCTTCGAAGCATGAAACTCTGAGTTGATTGAATCGGGACAGAGGTTATTTAATGCATGCGAGGCCCGAACATATGATCAATTTTGAAACCCACCCTGATCGGTACCGTCACTGGCGACTAAACGTCACTGATCACATCGCAACGCTGACAATGGACGTCGATGAGAACGCCGGACTGACCGGGGATTATCTCCTTAAACTGAATTCCTACGACCTCAGTGTTGATATTGAACTCGCCGACGCGATTCAGCGTCTTCGTTTCGAACATCCCGAAGTCACGTCCGTCGTTGTTGATTCTGGAAAAGACAAAGTGTTTTGTGCCGGTGCCAACATTCGGATGCTGGCGGCCGCGAGTCACGAACACAAGGTTAATTTTTGTAAGTTTACCAATGAAACCCGCAACTCCATCGAGGATGCCGGACGACATTCGGATCAACACTATATTGCCGCAATCAAAGGCGCGTGTGCCGGCGGTGGATACGAGCTGGCGCTGGCCTGCGAAAAAATTATTCTGGTCGATGACGGTGCGGCTTCCGTCGCACTACCCGAAGTACCGTTGCTGGCAGTGCTGCCGGGTACGGGTGGACTGACTCGCCTTACGGATAAGCGCAGGGTGCGGCGGGATCGTGCCGATGTGTTCTGCTGCATTGAAGAAGGTATCAAAGGGCAGAAGGCGGCCGACTGGAATCTGGTCGACGCGATTGCCCCGGCAAGTCGCTTTGAAGAAACGGTAAATGATGTTGCCGCAGGTTTTTCGGGCGCTGCACCGAAAGCCAATGCGGGTGAGGGCGTGCCGCTCAACCCACTCAATAAAACTATCGATGGAGATCACGTTCGGTATGGTTTTCTTGAGCTGTCCATCGATCGTGAAGAATCCGTCGCCACACTGATGTTGTCCGGACCGGACAGTTCGGCGCCGGACGATAGCGCGAGTGCCATACAGCATGGAGATGGATACTGGTTTTTGCAACTAGCACGAGAAATTGATGATGCGTTGTTGCATTTGCGATTTAACGAAACCGAGATTGGCGTACTGTGCCTGCGGTCACGCGGTGATCCGGGTCGGGTGCTGGAATTTGAAGAGCTCCAGAACAATGACGACGACTGGTTTATCAGTGAAGTCAATCTGTTATGGACACGGGTACTGAAGCGGCTCGATCTGACCTCACGATCACTGGTGGCTCTGATTGAACCAAACAGCTGCTTTGCCGGTACATTGTTTGAACTGGTACTCGCCTGCGATCGCAGCTACATGACTGAAGGTGAGTTCGAGGATTTTGATAATGCGGAATCAGCCATAACGCTGTGCGATTCCAATTTTGGTCGCTACCCGATGTGCAATGGCCTCAGTCGCCTCCAGACCCGGTTTTACGGATCACCTGATCACGTTGAAATGCTGCCCCGCAACGTAGAGTTAAACGCAGATGACGCGTTTGAGAACGGACTGGTGACGGAAATTTTCGACGACATCGACTGGGAGGATGAAATCCGCCTGGTACTGGAGGAGCGGGCCAGCTTTTCCGCCGATGCGATGACGGCAATGGAAGCAAATCTTCGTTTTCCCGGTCCCGAGACTATGGAAACACGAATCTTCGCTAGACTGACGGCCTGGCAAAACTGGGTGTTCCAGCGCTCCAATGCCGTCGGCGAGGACGGTGCGCTGCAGCGATACGGCAGCGGACAAAGACCAATTTTTGACCAGACGAGAGTCTGAACAGAGAGGACACGACAAAAATGACCAATGTAAGCTACGACGAGTTGATTCCCAATAACGTAGGTCTCGCGGAGGATCGGCGGGTGAAAAAAGCCCTGGAAAAATGGCATCCGGGATACATCGACTGGTGGAAAAATATGGGACCTGAAGGGTTTCAGGAATCTGAAGTGTATTTGCGGACAGCGGTCAGCGTCGAGAAGGACGGCTGGGCCACGTTTGGGCATGTTGTAATGCCCGAATACCGCTGGGGTATTCTGCTCGCACCGGCCGTTCCGGATCGAAAAATTGGCTTTGGTGATCATAAAGGAGAGGCCGTCTGGCAGGAAATCCCGGGCGAGTACCGGGCGTTGTTGCGTCGTCTGGTGGTCATCCAGGGTGATACCGAACCGGCTTCTGTTGAACAGCAGCGTTATCTCGGAAAAACCGCGCCCTCACAATATGACATGCGTAATCTTTTTCAGATCAATGTCGAAGAAGGGCGACATCTTTGGGCGATGGTCTATCTATTGCAGAAATACTTTGGACGCGATGGGCGTGAGGAAGCCGATGGTCTGCTGAAGCGTTGTTCCGGCAGCGAAGATCGGCCGCGTATGCTCGGTGCGTTTAACGAAGCCACGCCGGACTGGCTGTCGTTTTTTATGTTTACCTACTTTACTGATCGCGATGGCAAGATGCAGTTGGAGAGCCTGGCGCAATCGGGTTTTGATCCGATGTCGCGTACCTGTCGCTTTATGCTTATGGAAGAGGCTCATCACATGTTTGTCGGTGAAACCGGTGTTGGTCGCACCATCCAGCGCACCTGTGAGGCGATGAATGAGGCCGGCATCGAAGATCCTTACGATATTGAGGCGGTGCGCAAACTCGGCGTTATCGACTTGCCGACACTGCAGAAAAAAGCCAACCTGCACTATGCGCTGTCACTTGATCTGTTTGGATCCGAAGTATCGACGAATGCCGCCAATGCCTACAGTGCGGGAATTAAGGGACGGTTACATGAAGAAAGAATCGATGACGATCACAAGCTGATTGATGACGTGTATCCGGTTCTGAAGATGGTGGACGGTAAAATTCAATCGGTGTCAGAGCCCGCACTGACGGCATTGAATATGCGACTGCGCGACGACTACACCAGTGACGCGGATAAGGGCGTCGGTCGATGGAACAAAATCATTGAAAAAACCGGTGTACAATTTTCCGTGAAACTGCCACACGTGGCGTTTTACCGACATATCGGCGAGTTCGCCGGCGCGGATGTGTCGCCGGATGGCGAGATCATGACTGCCGAGGAGTTTGAAGCCCGTCGTGACGACTGGCTTCCTTCGACCGCGGACGGAGATTTCATTAACAGTCTGATGAAATCGGAAATTCGCCCGGGACGTTATGCCTCATGGATCGCACCACCGAGAATGGGCATCAACAAAATGCCCGGCGATTTTGAATACGTTCGACTGAATTAGGTGCCGCACCGGTCTGCATGCAATGCGGCCGGCGTCAGCAATATTCGAAAACGGCCGCGAACTCATTGATAAAACGTACGCGAACGTGAACGATGCCTCTCTAGTGCAATTGAGTGGTGGGTATGCAGGCCGGATTCTCAATAAACGTTCCTGCGCTTGCGTCTGTGGCGTAAAAAACACGTTGCAGAATTCAGGTCGATACAATGTCTAAACCTACGAAAAGCGATTATTTCATCAAGCCACCGTCGAAGTGGCGGGACATTGACAGTGTTCCGAATTGCGATGCGCCGTTGCGTCATGTGGTGGCGGTGTCCTGGGGTGACTGTGATCCCGCGCAGATCGCTTACACCGCAAACATTCCGAAATGGGCGCTTGCAGCGGTTGAAGCCTGGTACCGCAGTTGCCTGGGTGTTGGCTGGTTTGAAATCAACCTGGATCACGGTGTGGGTACGCCGTTTGCGTCAATCAACCTGGACTTTCACGCGCCCGTAACGCCCCGTGCTGACATGGAAATCACGGTGCTTGTGTCTAAATTAGGCAACTGTTCGCTTACGCATGCGCTTGAAGCCCGACAAGGCGATGTTTTGTGCTGGAGCGGTTCGACAACAGCTGTTTTTGTACAGACTGCTAATCTTCAACCGCTGCAGATTCCGGAAAATATGCGACTGGCGATTCGTCGTTACATAGACGCACAAGGTGACTCACGCGTCGATGCACAGGGCTGACGTAAACAACTCGGGGTCTAAATGAAATCAGTGGCAAAATCTGAAGAGAAAGAGACGTTAAAGCACGGCCTTTCCGACAACCGTTATCTTGAACGGGTGGGGATTCGAATTCGACGACTGCGCAAAAAACAGGGCTTGTCGAGACGACGCCTGGCCGGATTGTCCGGCGTGTCGGAAAGATACCTCGCACAGATTGAAACCGGTACCGGAAATATATCGATACTGTTGCTGCGTCAGATTGCGCGCGCGCTGAATGTGGTTGTTGAAGAATTATCGTCTGAGAAAGACATCGATATCGAAGCGGTGAGTATCATATCGGCGTTGCGGGAAGCCAGTCCTGAAAATCGCGCAAACTTTTTGCACATGTTCGATGAGTGGCAACAGGCGCACGGACAAGTGCATCAGCGAATTGCACTGATCGGACTTCGGGGTGCAGGCAAAAGTACGCTGGGTTTTCGCGTTGCACAACAACTGGACATTCCGTTTCTTGAAATCAATGAAGAGATAGAGCGCGAATGCGGCATGAAGATGTCCGAAATTCTGGGTCTCTACGGTGAGCAGGGATACCGCAAACTTGCGCAGAGAAGCATCGCGGCCATCAAGGCAAAACACAATCGTGTCATTCTCGCGGTCGCTGGTGGCATGCTGGTAGAGTCGGAAATCTTCGAGAGTCTGCTGTCGGCCTTCCATACGGTCTGGCTGCGCGCGGATCCTGAGGATCACATGCTGCGCGTTCAGCAGCAGGGAGACGACCGACCCATGGCCGGACATCCCGAAGCCATGCGTGAACTCAAGCAGATTCTGGAAACTCGTGGTCGTCACTATGAGCGAGCCAGAATGAGCATAAACACCAGTGGTAAGACCATCAGTCAGAGTCATATGGAGCTGGTTCGGGCGGTAAAAAGTCTCCTCATCTAGTCGTTCCCGCCGGCAAAATTTGATTTTTCTCCCTTGCAGACAGTAAAGTAGCGCCTGTTTGGGCGGCGCAGGTGATACTGTGTGGCCAAAAATCACAAAAATGACGAACGGCAATTTGAGGTGGTTGTCTGCGTCCGGAGTGTGGGTGTCCCTGTTCAGTGGGGATACAGCTGACGTCAATTAGGATGCGTGCGATAAAAAGACGCGGTCGCCTGATCCGTTACAAACACTCCGACCATCACGACACCACAATAACCTGCGAGTACGGGACACGTTCTTATGACGACAACAAAAACCAAACTCCTCTGGGGCCTGCTAGGGCTCATACTGCTCTGGATTCTGATGTTGATTTTTAAATGGGATCCCATTGAAAAAGATATTAATGGCCGAGTAACCAATGAACTCAAGTCCGGTGGATTCGACTGGGCAACTGTGTTTGTTGATGATCAGGGACGAGACGTTACCCTTCAGGGTGTCGCGCGCTCTGAAGAATCGCGGGATGCGGCTGAAAAACTCGCGCTGTCGGTACCCGGTGTGCGCGTCGTTGATGCAGATGGCGTGGAGATTGTTCCTCTTAAGGACGCTTCGCTCGGTGTCTCCGTTGATGACAGTCAGGTCAGTCTTTCGGGTTCCATTCCTGATCAGTCTCTGGCAGACAGCATTTCAGCGGCAGCGAGCAGTGCATTCGGATTACCGGTTGCCAGTGATTTGACGGTGAGCCCGGACTTTTCCGTGCCGGAGTGGGGTGCTTCGGTTCCGGGTGTTCTGGAGTCGATGAAAGGCATGATCACCCCTGGCGTGTCGGTTGACAGCGGCAAGCTATCGCTGTCGGGCATCGTTCGATCTGACGCTGAGCGCCAGGCCGTAATCGATACCGCTTCATCAGCAAGTGGTTTCGCGAATGTAGATGGCAGCGGAATTGATGTGGTTGAGCTGACCGATCCGGAGTTCCGGTATTCGGTTGCAGGCGATGGTGCGGCATCAGTTTCCGGAAGTGTCTCCGGTGATGGAATAAAAAGTGTCCTCGAGGACCAGCTGAGCGCAGCTCATCCGGATGGATATGACAATCAGCTGCAAGTCTCGCGCGACACAGCTGAATCGGATTGGACGGATCAGGTCGCCGCGCTCATTCCAGCAGTTAGCCAGCTCGAGGAGGGTGGTCTGAATCTGGTTGGCAACTCGGGTCGCGTCTCTGGAGGCGCTAAAGATTCGTATGCGCTATCGGCGGTCGGTCAGGCCATATCGGACAATCCATCGTCCGTGAACTGGCAGAATGATGTCGAGAGCCTGCTGCCGGAACAGGCGTCGATCGATTTTTCTATTGCTGATCGCACGGTGAATATCTCCGGTGCACTGCCGAATCAGGACCTCGCGGAAAACCTGCGCTCACTGGGTACTCAGGTAGCGGACCAGACCCGGGGCAGCGTTAATTCGGACAATCTCCTTGTCGACCCAAATATTCCGGACGCGCAATGGATTCGCGGCGCCAATTTACTGGTTCCTGAACTCACCCGTCTGCAACAGCCGCAGCTGAGCATCCAGGGCTCTGACATGCGCATCAGTGGCATGGCCATGAATCAGGAAGATTTTGACCTGCTAAATGGCCGGATTCAGCAAATGTCCGGCGTGTTTGATCTCAATACCCAAAATGACATAGCGCTGGATCAGGTGGCTGTGCAGCAGGCAGCGGAAGAGGCGGCCAGAGTTGCGGCCGAAGAAGAGGCTGCTCGGCTCGCTGCTGAAGAGGAAGCCGCCAGAGTCGCCGCTGAAGAAGAGGCTGCTCGGCTCGCTGCTGAGGAGGAAGCTGCCCGACTCGCCGCTGAAGAGGAAGCGGCTCGATTGGCCGCCGAAGAGGAAGCCGCCCGACTCGCCGCTGAAGAGGAAGCGGCTCGATTGGCCGCCGAAGAGGAAGCTGCTCGCCTCGCTGCTGAAGAAGAAGCCGCGCGACAGGCCGCTGAAGAAGAGGCCGCTCGAAAAGCAGCCGAGGAGGCTGCGCGTGCATTGGCACAACAGTGTGACAACAGGATTGATGGTTTGCTGGCCGACAAGAAAATTGAATTCGCTCTTGGAAGCTCTGCATTGGCTGAATCCAGCCAACCGCTGTTACAGCGTATCGCCGACGTTCTCGGTGACTGCGCCAATATTGCGCTGGAAGTCTCCGGCCACACTGACAGTACGGGTAGCGCAGAGACCAATCGCGCACTCAGCGAAGCTCGGGCGAGCGCTGTAGTTGAGGCACTGAACACGCTCGGCGTGGACACATCGCGTCTGACCGCCGTCGGTTATGGCAGCGAACTGCCTGTCGCCGACAATGATACAGACGAGGGGCGGGCTAAAAACCGTCGCATCGAATTTAACGCAAAGACACAATAAGAGGTTAAGAGAAATGATTTGGCTATTTATTCAGACCTGGTTTTGGTTGCTACTTGCCGCTTTGCTGGGGTTATTAGTGGGCTGGTGGATTTGGGGACGATCGGATGATAACAGCGCTGAGCTGGCGTCACTGAGGAAACAACTGGAGGACTGCCGTCGTGCTGCAGCGGATGCGAGCGCTTCCGGGGCAGGTTCTGCCGCTTCGGGTGGAGCCCAGGCAGCCGTTAGTGATACGGCTGCAGCGGTGGCTGAAATCAGTGATGACTGGAAACCGGTTGGCCTGGACGCACCGGACGGCGAAGCAGATGACCTTAAACGCATCAGCGGCGTTGGCCCCGTGATCGAGAAAACCCTGAACGGTCTCGGCATCTACCATTTCCGTCAGGTTGCGGCGTTCACGCCGGACAACGTCAAGTGGGTCGACAACTTTATCGATTTCCCGGGTCGAATTGATCGGGAAGGGTGGGTTGATCAGGCTGCCAGGCTCGACAGCGGGCAGTCGACAGATTTCTCCAGTCGATACGACAAAGGCGAGACCTCCTGAAATCACAGAAGTATCGCCGGATCGATGGCAACAGGCCTCGGTCCGGCATTTTGTAGAATCAAGCTAGTGTTTTTAGTCGAGCGCGTCTGGCGCATTTGTCCAAACGCATTCGTCCAAACGCATGGGGGACGATCTGACCGTCCGGCAGTTTAAAGAGACTCTATATTCTTTGGTGGAAAAACGCGGCGTATCAGACCGGTAGTCACCGTCATTCCCGCTCCGCCAACTGCACCGGCAATCGAATTTTTCAGGATGTTGATCGTCTCCAGTGCACCCGGCGCGTTGCCAAATCTATAGCGATTGGCGAGATAGCCGAGTACAGCCCCACCAATTATTCCCGCCAGAACATGACCCGGGACACCGAAACGAAGCGGTTTCAACAGGACTCCCGTAATCACACCTGCAAGCATGCCGGCGAAAACGTGGCAGAGAGCGGGGCCGAGTGTTTCCATGAATGGGTTGCCGTTCCGCCTTTAGTCCATCATGCCAATCGTGCTTACCAGATAGTCCCAGCAGTACTCGGCAAAGCTCCAGCGAACCTGAATGTCAAAAACATTCGGATCAGACTGACGATGCAGCAGGACAGACGCATGACCAAATCGGGTCTGGGCAATCGAACCGGCCGGAAGCACACGCTCGTGCAGATCGAGAGGGCACGGTCGCCGCAGAATACCCGCTGCTTCCGGACTGCTGAGTCTCAGTGTAGTCGAGTAATCAGAAACATCCACCGCACTGTGGTGAATACCGTCCAGATGGTTGCCAATATTTTCGAGAATTGCAGCAACCGAGTCGAGCTTGCAGGTCAGCTGCCATTCGTCCGGACCCAGCCAGTAAACGGTCAGCGCGTCGTTTTGCTGGAACGTATTAGGCTGTGATGGCAGTTGAATTCCGATGGCTTTTTCCGCCCCGCGCGCAAATGATTCGTTGTCGAGATCTCCGCGCAGGTTAATCTTACCGCTGATGGGCAGTTCCTCGAGAGCATGTTTGCCCTTCAGTGGTTCGCGGTTGTAGCAGGCCGACGTCAGTTTTAGTGCGTTTTGTGTATTCATGCTGATAGCCCTGTGTTCACTCAAGAAACGTCGGTTTGGTAATTGTCACGCGCTGACTGCTGCCATCCATCAGTGCGACTGACAGCGTGCTGCCGATTTTGTTGTGTCCGTCTTCAACCAGTGCCAGTGCAATAGAGCGACCAACATTTGGGCTCATATAGCTGGAGGTCACGTGACCGACCATGTTCATTGGCGGCGCCGACTTTACTTCGCTGACCAGATGCGCGCCTTCCTGCAGAACCACTTTTGGGTCTTCAGTCAGAATGCCGACGAGTTGTTTACGCCCTTCGCGTGATGTATCACTGCGAGAGAATGAACGTCGTCCCAGAAAATCCTCTTTTTGTTTGGATACGATCCAGTCCATGCCAAGATCCATAGGAGTGACGGTGCCGTCCGTATCCTGACCCACAATGATAAATCCTTTCTCCGCACGCAATACGTGCATCGCCTCGGTGCCGTAAGGGCAGATATCAAATTCATCTCCGGCTGCCATCACTGCTTCCCAAAGCGCCAGTCCGTAGCGCGCGGGTACGTTTATTTCGTAAGAGAGTTCCCCGGTGAAGCTGATCCGGAATACCCGTGCGGGTATGCCCGCGACCTCAAACGACTGCGTCGACATGAACGGAAACGAATCGTCATCCAGCGGCTGGTCGCACAGTTTTTCCAGTACCTTGCGACTGTTGGGGCCGTTCAGCGACGCAACTGCCCACTGCTCGGTTACGCTGGTGCAGTATACGTCCCACTCGGGCCATTCAGTCTGCAGCCATTCCTCCAGCCAACCCATAACGCGGGCTGCGCCACCTGTTGTCGTGGTCATGTGGTAGTGGTTCTGACCGAGACAGGTCGTAACGCCGTCATCAAAAACCATGCCGTGTTCGTTCAACATAAGTCCGTAGCGGCACTTCCCCGGAGCCAGTTTTGACCAGGCGTTGGTGTACACCATGTTCAGGAGTCGGCTGGCATCCGCGCCCTGAATGTCTATTTTCCCCAGGGTCGATGCGTCCAGAAGACCGCATGATGTGCGGGTTACGAGGCACTCGCGCTGCACTGCGGCGTGCATATCTTCCCCGGACTTTGGAAAGTAAAACGGTCGCTTCCAGTCTCCAACGTCTTCGAATACTGCATTATTTCGCGCATGCCAGGGATGCATGGCGGTCTTGCGTTTTTGCAGAAACAGTTCGCGGCGGTCGTGGCCTACCACTGAGCCAAATGACAGTGGAGTGTAGGGGGGACGGAATGTGGTCGTGCCGACTGCAGGAATCGTCGTGTTCCGGAGGTTCGACATGACCGAGAGCGCGTTCATATTGGAGGTCTTACCCTGATCCGTGCCCATACCGGTGGTGGTGTAGCGTTTCAGATGTTCGACGGACTCGAAACCCTCGCGCGCCGCCAGCTCGATGTCGCCAACGGTGGCATCATTGTGCAGTTCGTGAAAGTGCTTTTTGGGTCCGCGTCCGACCGGATGATCTGTCGGCATAATCCACTGCGCACGGAAGTCAGCTTCCTTCTGTTCGTTAACCGCGGGAACGTTAACGGCATCTGCGTGTTCGAATCCCGCTGCTGCGGCAGCTGATCGGCCAGCTTCTGCGCCATCTTCAAGCGCCCCGCTCAGTGAAAATTCCGCCGCGCAGGCGCCGACACTCATCGACACACAGGTCGGAGATGGTTCGCCGGGAACGAAACAATGTTTATCGTCCAGAAACCTGAGTTTGCCGCGTGATTGTGAATACAAATGCACTGTTGGTGTCCAGCCACCCGAGACGCCGACAACTTCGCAGTCCAGTACCGTCCTGGCGCCTCGAACATCGATGCCGTCCGGACTCAGCTGCATGATATCAACATGCTGAATGCGACCCCGTCGATAGTCGACACCGGTGATCGTGCTGTTTTCGTAAATTCTGATTCCCGCTTCCCGCGCGGCACTCACCCAGTCGCTTTCCGGACTGGGGCGGGTGTCGACAATTTCGACCGTTGCGCCTGCACTTTGACTCTCCAGTGCGGTGAGGTATGCGCTGTCGTTGTTGGTGAGAATGACCAGTCGCTTCGCTGGCAGCACGCCGAAGCGGTTGATGTAGTTGCGAATGGCTCCGGCCAGCATGACGCCGGGTCGGTCGTTGTCTGCAAACACCAGAGGGCGTTCGATCGAACCCGTGGCCAGCACAACCTGTTTTGCCCGGATTTTCCAGAGTCGTTCCTTGGGTTCATTGCCCGGATGCTTCGGTCCGAGATGTTCGCTGAACCGCTCATTAGCAACCAGAAAATTGTAGTCGTAGTAGCCGGTAACGGTGGTGCGTGGAAGCAGCGTGACATTCGGTAACTGCTTAATCTGGCTCACGGTTTCACGAATCCATTCGGATGCCGGAGCATCGTTGATGTCGTAGCGTTCGCCCAAAAGACTGCCACCAAATTCCGGCTTTTCATCGATCAGTATGACGCGTGCATCGGTGCGGCCCGCATGCAGTGCAGCCTGCAGTCCGGCGGGCCCACCGCCAACAATCAGCACGTCACAATGTGCGTGCAGTTTATCGTAGCAGTCGGGGTCAATTTCTGTCGGTGACTTGCCGAGTCCGGCGGCTTTGCGAATGAACTTTTCATAGGTCAACCACATCGAGCCCGGCCACATAAAGGTCTTGTAATAGAACCCTGCCGGAAGCATGCGCGCGACTTTTGCGTTGATTGCACCGACGTCATGCTTCAGTGAGGGCCAGCGGTTCTGACTGTGAGCGGTCAATCCGTCGTAAAGTTCAATTTCGGTGGCACGTCGATTCGGTTCTGTGTGCGCACCGTTCTCCAGCTGAACCAGCGCATTGGGTTCCTCGGATCCACAGGAGACGATTCCTCTGGGTCGGTGATATTTAAAACTTCGGCCGACCAGCTGAACTCCGTTTGCCAGTAAGGCAGACGCCAGCGTATCGCCAGGGTAGCCCTCATAACCTTTGTTGTCGAACCAGAAGCGAATGGTTTTGCTTCGATTCAGGCGTCCGCCTTCACTGAGTCGATAGTCCTGACTCATGACGGTTCCTCCGTCGAAATCTCAGGGCGGGGCTCTCCCGGCTTGTAGGTCGCGTGAATGACATCCGTGGCGGTATTTCTGACCGCATTAAACCATCGGCGGCAGCCGTGCGAGTGCACCCATCGCTCGTAATGAATGCCTTTTGTGTTACTTCGAAAAAACACATAGTCGCCCCATTCCTGTTCGCTGAGCGCATAGGGGTCAAGCGGACGGGCAATGTGCGCCTCGCCGTGAGGTGTGAATTCGGTCTGGTCTCGTTCGCCGCACCAGGGGCAATTGATCAATAACATGTTGAGTACCGTCTAGTGGGCAACCGCAGCGGCGGCGCCTTCATCGATCAGGGCACCGGTATTAAACCGGTCGATGGAAAAGGGTTCGGCGATTGGATGCATCTCACCACGCGCGATTGAGTGTGCGAAAACATTGCCTGAACCCGGCGTGGCCTTGAACCCACCGGTTCCCCATCCGCAATTGAAATACATATTATTTACGGGTGTTTTCGACAGAATCGGTGAACGGTCAACGGTGACATCGACAATACCGCCCCATTGCCGCAACATTTTCATTCGTGAAAATATCGGATAGAGCTCAATCACCGGGCCGACAGTTTCTTCGATGATATTGAAGCTGCCGCGTTGGGAATAGGAATTGTAGTTGTCGGTTCCGGCACCAATCACCAGCTCACCTTTATCGGACTGGCTGATGTAGGCGTGCACACTGCCCGACATCACAACGCAGTCCAGAATGGGTTTGATCGGTTCTGACACCAGCGCCTGCAGCGGCATTGACTCGATAGGGAGTCGGAAACCCGCCATATCGGCCAGCACGCCACTGTGTCCGGCGGTGACGCAACCGACCTTACCTGCGCCGATCATGCCACGAGTGGTATCGACCCCGGTTACGGTATTGTTTTCGATTCGAAAACCGGTGACTTCGCAGTTCTGGATGATATCCACACCCATATCATCGGCTTTGCGCGCATAACCCCAGGCCACCGCATCATGCCGGGCAGTGCCGCCACGTTTTTGCAGCAGTGCGCCCATGATCGGGTAGCGGCAATTCAGGTTGATAAACGGCACCATTTCTTTGACCTGTGCCGGTGTGACGAACTCGGAGTCAATTCCGTTCAGGTGAATCGCATTGCCTCTGCGACCGATCTCCTGCATGTCGTGCACACTGTGCGCCAGATGCAGCAGACCGCGCTGCGAAAACATCACGTTGTAGTTGAGGTCGAGACTCAGGCCCTCCCAAAGTTTCATCGCGTGTTCGTAAATACCGGCGGACTCATCCCAAAGATAATTGGAGCGCACAATGGTTGTGTTTCGCCCGGTATTACCGCCGCCAATCCAGCCTTTTTCGATTACGGCGACATTGGTCACACCGCACTCTTTCGCGAGGTAATACGCTGTTGCAAGCCCGTGCCCGCCACCGCCGACGATGACCACATCGTAGTGGGGCTTTGGATCAGGACTTCGCCAGTTTTTTTGCCAGTCCTGATGGTAATTCACAGAATTACGTAAGAGACTGAAAATAGAGTATTTTTTCATTAGAAATCCGTACGCTGACCGCGCTTTTCGGCGCTCGAGTCTAATGAGATTATATCAACGGGTTTTGCCTGACAACGACGGACATTGTCGGCGCAGTATAGTGCAGCCTTTGCGCCGGTTCAGGCACTGTGACAGTCGGTTATTGCGGCGGTCTAACCCGTCATCGCGAAGGAGCGTCAGCGACCGCGGCAATCGGGTGGGGGGATCGTTTTTCAGCAGGTATACGTGTCGAGATTGCCGCGCCTTCGGCTTGCAAACACGGTGGTTTCCGTTAAAGCCGTCGACGCGGTGATCGTTTTGCGTGTCCTAATACTCTACGTCCTAATACTCCACGCCCTGGGCCGCCATGATGCCTTCGTCGAAGGCATGTTTTCGCTTCATCATTTCGGTCACGGTATGGGCGCAATCAATAACGGGTTGTGGCGCATCACGCCCGGTCATAAGCAGATGCATCCAACCAGGCTTTTCGTTGGTGACAAATTCCGCAATTTCCTCGCCACTGATCCAGCCATAGCTGCTGCAGTAGTTGATTTCATCGAGCAGCACCAGATCGTATTTTTCTGACCGGATTTTCTCCTTGCTGAATTCCCAGATCGAACGACTGGTGGCGATATCCTGCTCCGGATTTTTTGTATCCCATGTAAAGCCGTCACCCATGGCGTGCCACTCGATATTGTCGAAGCGTTCTGCCGCCTGCTGTTCGCCGGTTTTCCACTTGCCCTTGATGTACTGAATAACACACACCTGCATATCCCATCCGGCGGCCCTGAAAACGACCCCGAAAGCGCTCGAGGATTTACCTTTACCTTCGCCGGTGTGCACCAGCGTAATGCCTTGACGACGTTCTCTTTTTTTCATTGACGTAACGCAAATTTAGGGAACGTCGAGTCTAACGATCGATTCCGTGATAGGAAAGTGACGACTGCAGATCAGAATAAACCCCGTTCGCTCATGGATATGTACTCACCATCACCAATCACCAGATGATCGAGAAGTTTTATGTCGACGGTGTCGAGCGCATCTTTCAGGCGGCGAGTCAGCAACGCATCAGAATTGCTGGGTTCGGCGATTCCCGACGGATGATTGTGGGCAACAATTAAGGCCGCCGCATTCTTTCTGAGACAGTTTTTCACGACTTCCCGGGGATGTACTGAAGCGCCATTAATGGTTCCAAAAAACAGTTCCTCATACTCGAGAACCTGATGTCGGGTGTCCAGATAAACCACAGCAAAAACTTCTCGGGTCTGATCGCGGAGGCGTTGAGTCAGAAATTCACCGGCCTGTTTCGGACTGGACAACGGGCCCGAGCGCAGAAGCTTTTCCCGACTGCAGCGAACGCCAAGTTCGGCAGCGGCTCTCAACTGAGCGATTTTTGACTCGCCCAGCCCCGGAACTTCCAGCAGACATTCATTGTCAGCACACAGCACATGGCGCACACCGCCAAACTGTGCCAGCAGGCCTCTGGCAATGTCCAGAGAAGTTTTGCCGTGTGTTCCGGTGCGAATAAAAATCGCGAGGAGCTCAGCGTCACTGAGCGACTGTGCACCGTGTTGAAGTAGTTTTTCCCGAGGTCGCTCCTGCGACGGCCAGTTTGCAATAGCCATAATGCATCTCCATATGCGGTTATGATGTGAATTCGATACACTGTAGCGATGAACTTTAGAAAAAACAAGCGCGTGCTGGTCGGTGTCACCGGCGGCATTGCCGCGTACAAAAGCCCCGAACTGGTAAGGCGATTGCGAGACCGGGGCTGTGAAGTGCGGGTGGTGCTGACTGAGGGTGGCAAGAACTTTATTACCGCCCTTACGCTGCAGGCGGTGAGCGGTTATCCGGTGCACGAACACCTGCTGGATTCCGATGCCGAATCGGGCATGGGACATATTGAGCTGGCTCGCTGGGCCGATGACATTGTGGTGGCACCGGCCACAGCAAACTTTCTGGCCAAGATTGCGCATGGAACTGCGGACGATCTGTTGTCCACCCTGATACTGGCAACGACGGCGCGCGTTGCTGTGGCACCGGCAATGAATCAGCAAATGTGGAGCCATCCCGCAACACAAAAGAATCTGCAGGCGGTTCGGGATCTGGGGGTTGAAATTATTGGTCCGGGTCAGGGCGATCAGGCCTGCGGTGAGGTCGGGCCAGGTCGAATGACCGAGCCCGACGACATCGCACAGCGGATTGCCGGCGACGGCATCCCGCAGCGGCTGTCAGGTAGAAAAGTATTATTGACCGCAGGTCCGACCTGGGAAGCCCTTGATCCGGTGCGGGGTATCACCAATCACAGCTCTGGAAAAATGGGGTACGCACTGGCGCAGGCCGCGGCTGATATGGGCGCTATCGTAACCATCGTATCCGGTCCCGTCAGTCTATCCGCACCTGAGGGCGTTGATGTGGTTCCAGTCCAGTCTGCGCAGAATATGCTCGACGCTGTTATGAAACGGGTAACAGAAACCGATGTTTTTATCGCCGTTGCGGCTGTCGCCGATTACAGACCGGCAGACGTCTCCGAGCAGAAGATAAAAAAGAGCGACAGTGCGGATACGATGAGTATCACCATGGTGAAAAACCCTGACATTCTGGCCTCAGTCGGGGAACAGTCAGAGCGTCCGGTGACGGTGGGCTTTGCGGCGGAAACGGAGAACCTGTTGCAGAACGCCCGCAAGAAACTGAAGTCTAAAAATGTTGACATGATTGTTGCCAATTCGGTTTCCGGTGAGGAATCCGCATTCGGAAGTGATCGTAACCGGGTTACTCTGGTGACCCCATCCGGAGACGAGCCGTTGCAGGACGGTGATAAATACGAGGTGTCGATGCAGATTCTTTCCCGCATCGCCGACCTCGTCTCGTCGTAGCAGGAGAAACTATGGATATCGCACAAAGCTGGTTTGACCATCGTGTTCTGGAGAAGGGGTTCTGGCAGATTTTCGAGACACACTGCAGCCGCTACCTGACCGGCAATTCCTGGTTGATTGAAGGGGAGAGTGAGTGTGTGTTGATCGACACCGGTTCAGGGCTCGACAGTCTGCGAAGCTATATCGAACGCTTTACCGATAAACCGATAACCGCTGTTGCCCTCAACTGTTTTTACGATCACGCCGGAGGCCTGCACGAATTCGACGTGCGCTGCGCACATGAAGACGACAAGCCCGGTATCGAAAATCCGAACCCTCACAGCTCAGCGGCCGCACATTATGTCTCGCCGGCGATGATGGAAAAACTGCCGCGTGCGGATTTCAGCCTCGAAAATTACTGCCTGAAAGCCACAACGCTGACGCGCGTGTTGCAGCACAATGACTTGATAGAACTTGACGACCGGCGATTTCGCGTCATTCATACTCCCGGAGTGACCCCGGGCAGCATCTGCCTGTATGAGGAGAACACCGGGTCACTGTTTACCAGCGACAGTTATTTCAAAGGCCCCGGAAACGTCGAGGCTCTGCCTCGGGATGCGGAGGGTTACGAGTTGTCAATGGAGCGGCTCTCGGCGCTGCAGGTCAACCGGGTTTTCCCAGGTCACTTTGATCCGATGGAGTCGTTTCCTCTCAATTCCTAAAGCGGAATCTGGCAGGAGATTGTCGTGCCTTCCTGCAGTTGACTGTCGATGGTCAACGAACCCTGATGCGCTTCGACAATCATTCGGCAAAGATACAGACCCAGTCCGTAGCCTCCGGTTTTTCTCTGTCTTGACGGGTCGGCTCGATAAAACGGCTCGGTAAGATGCCGAATGTGTTCCTTTTCAATGCCGCTGCCATAATCTCGCACCGACACAAAAAAATCTTCATCAGTTTTTGACAACGTCACATGCGGCGGTGAGCTGTCTACTGGACTGTACTTGATCGCGTTGGTGAGGAGATTTCGCAACAACAGTTTGATTCGCATTGGGTCGACTTCCGCATTCACCGTGTCGATTTCAGAGTCGATCTTTGTGTTCGCAAACTCGTGATTGAGAAGATCTTCAACAAGCTGATCGACGGAGATGAATTCTCGCTGCAAGGTGGCGTGGCGGCTGTTGAGCTTTTCGCTCTCGAGAAGTTCAGTAATCAGCTCGTCCATTGCGGCAATATCTTTTTTAACTTCATCTGCTGAACTGGATTCCGGTAACAGCTCAAGGTTAAGCCGACTTCGGGTCAGAGGTGAGCGCAGTTCATGACTGATACCCAGCAGCATCTGTCTTTTAGCTTCGAGCATTTCGCTGATGTCGTCGGCCATAGCGTTGACGCTGTCCGTCAGATCGCCGAGTTGATCGTCTCTTTGTTTGACTATGCGGTGTTCGAGCTCACCGGCCCCGATTCGCTTCACGCCATCGCGAATGTCCTGGATGGGTCGAAACAGTGCCCGTGTGGCGAGATAGATGAGGGAAAGAATGGCCAGGATCAGACCGATCAAAATCAATCCGTAAGGGCCACCTCGTCGCAAACCGCTCTGGTCCGAGATCTGGAAATAAACTTTGTAGGGCCCGCTTGTGGTTTCCAGAATGAGCTGCTCGTCGATTCGCCGAATGTTGTAGCGTTGACTGAGCTCGCCAAACCGTTTCAGTTTGACCTCGGCACTTTTCTGAAATCCTTTCAGCTCTTCGGGGTCCAGAATTCTCGCGGCTGTTGTCCACGAGTCTTCGGGTCCAAAGACATGAATATCCACCGGAATTTCCCGGGTTATTTGTTCGGCTCTTTCGCGATCAGGTGGAATTCCCAGCTCTTCCTCCATCAGTTCCACATAGTGCACAACGAACGGCTGGACGCTTTGACGGAAATGGCGGGTAAAGCCTTTGCCCATGATCGAGCCGGCCATCAGTAACAGCACCGCGCCCGCGCAAATAAACAGCAGAATCAGTTTTGCGGAAAGCGAGTGGCTGATACGGGTGAGCAATTGTCTTTCAGTTTTGTTCCGCAGCGCTGAAACTGTAACCCGCGCCCCAGACGGTTTTGATGTAGTCCGTGGGTTTCAGTTTTTGTCGAAGACGGCTGATCTGAATGTCGACGGCACGCGAGAACAACTCCACATCCCGACCTTTCAAATGATTAAGTATGTCGTCCCGACTGAATTTCTTGCCGGGGGAAGAGGCCAGTAACAGCAGCAGTTCGTACTCGTTGCTGGTGAGACTGACGTTCTCTCCGCCTACGCTCACCGCCTGAGTCGGCTTGTCGATAACCAGATTGACGAATTCAAGAGTTTGTTTGCTTGAACTGACGCCTTCACTGCGTTTAAGAATATTCTGTATTCGAACAACCAGCTCACGCGGCTCGAAGGGTTTTGCCAGATAGTCATCGGCACCGAGTTCGAGCCCCACGACGCGATCCATGACCTCACCGCGGGCCGTTAGCATCACAATCGGAATGTCGCTGCTGCGACGGATGGTTTTACAGACATCAAAGCCGTCCTGATCGGGCAACATTACGTCCAGAATCACCAGGTCGAAAACCTCGGCCTTTAGCAGCGCCAGCCCGTCTTTGGGGTGGGTTGCACTGGTCAGATCCATCTTGAAACGCTTGAAGTATTCAGCCAGTGGTGCCGACAGGCGCTCGTCGTCGTCAATCAGCAGAATGCTCGTCATGTGCTCAGAATTCACCGCAGTTTGGAACGATCCAAGTGTACCCATCAGATTGCCGGCATACAAACCGTAGTCGCTATCAGACGTATCGTCCGGATCCAGCAACCAGGCGCTGGTGTTATCCATTGTGATCCTGCCCCCATCTGCGGTGATGATCCTGTTGGTGCTCGATTCGTTTCTGCAACAGACCGACCATCTTGTCTCGCTGCGCCGAATCAAGACTGTCGGTCAATTGCGCCAGTGATGCAATCATCGTGCGACCCGAAGACTCCATGCTGTCAATGTTCTCACTCAGCAATGAACGAGCTGCTTCCTGATCGAGTTCATCGGCCGAAAGCAGCGGAACAATCTGGCGCATGGTGTCATCCTTTTTCGATCGCATCAGGATACCGGCCTGAATCATTTCAGCGGCGACCTGGTCGAGGATTTGGTTTTGTGCCTCGTTCAATTCCAGCTTGTGACTGATATGGCTTTTGATATGATTGCCCATCATTGCGTGTCGGTGATTGCCAATGTAGGCCGTCACAGAACCCACAACGCCCAGCGTCAAAACAGTCGCCAGCAGTACTTTCGTTCGTTTTTGCATTTTCGATCTCTTAAGAAGGTTTTTTCAGTAGCGGCTATTGTGGGTGACGACATTCCAAAAAGCCTTTCATGACTGTCTCGCGTAGTTTCGAAACGTCTCAGGCTGTAACGAAATGTATTTGCCAGGCCATGTCTGATTCGAACAAACTGATCGCTGCGGAAACCATCGCCGCTCAGGCGCTGGGACTTGAAGACGAAGCCACCGGCGCGATTATTCGACCGGTTCACGTTTCGACCACATTTGCACGTCACCCTGACTATGAACTGCCGGACGGGCGATCCTACATGCGCGACCACGGACCCACTCAGGCCCATGCCGAGTCCATTGTCTGCCGGCTCGAAGGTGGCGTCGACGCGCTGACATTCTCATCGGGTATGGCCGCGTGCACGGCGCCGTTTCATGCCCTGAATAAGGGCGATCATGCTCTGGTGTCCGACACCATTTACCACGGTGTCTTATCCTGGCTTCATGAGTTTGCCGAGTCACGTGGAATTTCGTATCAACTGTTTGCCGCCGGTGACCTCGATGCATTGAAAAACGGACTGGAATCCCGGGATGCCGCACTGGTGTGGCTGGAAACGCCTGCGAATCCGAGCTGGGCCGTGACCGATATCCGCGCCTGCTGTGACCTGGCACACCAGTACGGTGCGCTGGTGGCAGTCGATTCCACCGCTGCAACACCGGTGCACACGCAACCGATTGCATTGGGCGCAGACATTGTTTGCCATTCGGCAACCAAGTTTCTCAACGGTCACACCGATGTGGTCGCCGGGGTGCTGGTGACCGCGAATGACAGTGCATACTGGCAGCGGATTCGTAAACACAGACTCCTCGGTGGAGCCGTGCTGTCATCCATGGATGCACATCTGTTGATTCGGGGGATGCGAACACTGTACCTGCGGGTGCGTCAGCAGTCTCAAAGTGCTCTGCAGATTGCGGAGTTTCTGCAGGCGCATAACGCAGTGGAGACCGTTCTCTATCCCGGACTGCAGTCCCACCCCGGACATGACATTGCGGTGCGTCAAATGCAGGATGGGTTCGGCGGGATGCTGTCGTTTCTGATACCTGGCAGTAAGACCGAGGTGATTCAGTGCCTGTCGAAAGCGAAGGTGTTCAAACGAGCAACTTCACTAGGTGGCGTAGAGAGCCTGATGGAGCACAGAAAATCCAGTGAATCTGACGTGACCCGCACACCAGACAACCTGATTCGCATGTCCACAGGGATTGAGCGCGTCGATGATCTGATCGCCGATCTGGATCAGATGTTGTCCTGAGTGCGTTTGCGGCGTTCGAGCGAAATGACGTTGTCTGATTGTTTTTTGGAGCGCTTCCGGTAGCAGCAAAACCAGCCCTCGTTTTGGCTGCCCTCAAAATACTGACCCGGTCGGCGCACAACTTCATCAATAACCAGTTCGTCCATCAGTGTGGAAAATGTCGGCCCAAATCCAGCGCCGTCCCAAAGTTCAAAATGAACGGTACAGGCCAGAACGCCCTCTGGTTTGATCACGCGAAAGATCTCCCTGAGACAACCCGCATCCACATGGCCGTGAGTGAAGGTTCCGGCGCAGATGGCGTTGCCGAATTCATTATCGGGAAACGGCAAGGTTTCGTTTAGATCTGCGGCCACCAGGCGGTCATATATTCCTCGGGTTTTCGCGACGTCCAGCATATTCTGAGATAAATCGATTCCGGAGATTTTGGTGAAGTTTCGCTCGACAAGACAGTCACCGCAGAGTCCGGTTCCGCATCCAATGTCCAGCACTTCGTCCTGCTTGCTATCGCAAAGGGCGTACAGTATTTCAGCGATATTTCGCGGCGAAACGTAGCCAAGTCCTTCAAGCATCTGGCGATCATACTCTTCCGCCCATTTCGCGTAGAATGCATTGCGATCGGCATCCGTAGTGAGCTTGTACGCTTCTTCGAGGAAGGTCTCGGCGTCGGTTGTAGGGTCAACCATTTGAAAACCCCGGTGTGAAAACAGGATTGAATTTTACTTTAGTTCCGACTTTCTGTAAGTTATCGGCTGAAACTGATGGGGGTCAGATAAATGCTCTTTGAAAAGATCGTATCCTGGGTTCGTTCACGCGCGTCTATTAAGTCCAACGTGTTGAGGCAAAGCGGGCTCACCGCCGTACTTTCCCTGCTCCTTCTTGACGGAGGCAGCGTGCTTCCGCAGTTTGATGTGCAGACCTTTGCCACCGGTTTTTCCAGGCCGCTGCTAATGAAACAGGTGCCCGGCGACGACAGCAGGCACTACGTCGTTGAGCAGGGTGGCCTGCTCAAAGTCATAGAGAACGACGTTGTTCAGGGGACTCCGTTCCTCGATCTGGCCGCGGATGGGACGGATTTTGAAGACGAATGCAACGAAATGGGTTTTCTCGGGCTGGCGTTTGACCCGAATTACACCACCAACGGTTACCTCTACGTGTACTACAGCAGTTCCGAGACTGAAATCACAAATTGTTCAGGTTCCTCAGGCGCTCACACCAGCATCGTTTCCCGATTTACCCGAGACGGTGCGGCAAATTCCAATGTGGTCGACGAAAGTTCTGAGCTCGTCATTCTCGAAATACCTCAGCCGTATTCCAATCACAATGGCGGCAACATCGAGTTTGGTCAGGACGGTTATCTGTATATCGGGCTGGGAGACGGCGGTTCCTTCAACGATCCCGATGAAACCGCTCAGGACACAACTGAACTGCTTGGGTCGATGTTGAGAATCGATGTCACCGATCCGACTTCCGGCACCTACGATATTCCAGGTGGCAATGAATTCAGCGGCGAAAACTGCCTCGGCGGTGGAACCGGAAATTGCGCGGAAATATACGCCTGGGGATTGAGAAACCCCTGGCGGTGGAGTTTCGATCGTATGACCGGAGAGTTGTGGCTCGGGGACGTCGGTCAGGGCCAGTGGGAGGAGGTCAGTCGGGTCGGCGATGGCGATAATATGGGTTGGGATTGTCGCGAGGGCAATGAACCCTTTGAATCGACCGGGTGCAGCGGTGAGACATTTGTTGATCCGGTCGCACAATACTCTTCGTCTGGTGGAGGAAATCCGGACTGTTCAGTGACCGGCGGTTATGTCTACAGAGGTTCAGATATTCCGGAATTGCAGGGTTATTATCTGTTTGCGGACTACTGTTCCGGAATAGTGAGAACCGTGGAATTTGACGCCGCGATCGGGTCGAACGAGAGAGTGCTTGAGGACTACGAGTTTTTTATCTCTTCCTTCGCTGAGGACAATCAGGGCGAGTTGTACATTATGAACTTTTTCGGCGGTGCCATACTGAAAATTATTCCGATAGCGGATTAGTTCGGCCAGGCGCCCGCGGCATTTTATGACTTCGCTGCGATCGTTCCGCGTTGATTCTTGTCATCAGCGGTACTCTCGTTTTTATAGCCCGTTACAATGCACGAATGAGTGCAACTGTGACTACACACTCCGAGCTGTTGGCGTCGCTATCGGATGACGAAAAAGCCTATCTGACGCAGCGGTCCAATCAGGCTGGCGGCCGGCAATTGCTGTGGCATGGGAGCGTGATCGTTTTTCTGGCGATTGGAGTGGTGAAATTACCGGCCGGCTGGATTCTTCAGGTTCCGCTGGGGATCGCACTGGTTTTCTTATTTACGGCGCTGCATGAATGCATGCATCGAACACCCTTTGCAACAGACCGCTACAGCGACTGGCTGGCAAATTTCATTAGTCTTGTACTGTTCTTACCGAGCGAGTGGTTTCGGTTCTTCCATTTTGCCCATCATCGTTACACCCATCAGCCGGATAAGGATCCCGAGCTGGAAACACCGCTCCCGGATTCACTGACCAGCTACCTGTGGTATTTGACCGGGCTGTCCGTGTGGTGGTCGCAACTGTCGACTCTTGTGCGGAACGCGAGTGGAAAAGCTGAATATACATTCGTGCCCAAAGGCGGCAGACCAAAGGTGGTGAGGGAGGCCCGAGTCATGCTTTTGATCTATCTGACGTTATTCGCCATCACTATCGGCACCGGCAGCACGGTGTTGATTGAAATCTGGCTGCTGCCCATCCTGTTAGGCCAGCCGTTTTTGCGGGTCTACCTTCTGGCTGAGCATCGACGCTGTCCGCACACCCGCAATATGTTCGAGAATACACGCACAACCTATACCCACGGGCTAATCAGAAAACTGGCGTGGAACATGCCGTATCACGTTGAGCACCATGCCTGGCCGTCAGTGCCGTTTCACCGTCTGCCCAACCTTCACAAGCACACCAGAATCCACCTCAAAGAGACCTCCAACGGTTATCTCGATTTTCATCGTTCGCTGGTCGCTGATTTGAACCAAATCTAGACCAAGTCGACAAACGGTAATATTCACGGGATAAATATTCCCAAACTACCGATTTTGTGCAGTTTTAACAGTCCGGATGTGATGCAAATCACAGTGAAGCTGTTGGTTATCAGAGATAATACGAAGCACAACGATTAACGGAGGTATCGGTCGCAACGCGGAATGGTCGGATGACCTGTGTTTCCGCCGATAAACCAAAATGGGAGAACCCATATGCGGCCCTTTAGTGCCCTATTGCGCCCGCGCAAACTGCTTGTAGCATTTACTGTGTTCCTGATGTCGGGCACGGTCGCTGCGCAGCAGGAAGAATTCGATCCCGCGCTGGTCGGCGAAATCAAATTTGATATCCGGGATTTCGTCGTCACCGGCGAGAACCCGTTGCCCGAAAAGGTAACCCAGTCATTGTTCACTGACCTTATCGGTGACCAGCAATCTCTTGGAAATATTCAGGTCGCAACCGAGCGGCTCGAATCCAGACTGAGACAGGACGGTTTCAGTTTCTATCGAGTTTCCGCTCCACCACAGGATCTCAGCGATGCCGTGGTCAAAATCGAAGTGGAACGTTTTGAAATAGACCGCATTGTCGTTCAGGGCAACCTGCATTTTTCCGACGAAAACATTCGTCGCAGTCTGCCTTCTCTCAGGGCAGGCAATTCCCCCAATACAAAAAAACTGGCGCGCTATCTAGCAGTCGCCAACAGCAACCCGTCGAAGAACACGCGCATCACCGTTTCAAAAGGCGATCAGGAAAATCTAATCGACCTCGCGATTAAGGTAGTTGATTACAGCCCGCGAAGCGTTACCGCGTATCTGAACAATACCGGTGGTGGCAGCACGAGCGACTACCGCATCGGCGTGGGCTTTCAGCACAACAATCTGTTTGACCGTGATCATGTTGGCTCCGCAACGGTTACCACGTCCCCCGATGGATTCGATACGGTGCGGCAAATTGGCCTGACCTATCACATTCCGATTTACAGCACGAGCGGTGCGGTAAGTTTCTTTGGCGTGGACAGCAACATTGACTCCGGACGTGTTGGTGAATTTTTTGATGTCAGCGGCAAGGGGAAAATCTACGGCGTTCGCTATACCCACTACCTGCCTAAATGGAAGCAGGCCAAACAGCAGCTCAGTCTGCAGTTGATGGACAAGCTGTTCGACAACGATATCGATTTTCTCGGCGAATCGATTGGACAGGACGTGCGCAGTCGACCGCTGTCTCTTCGCTACCAGATTGAGAAGAACTTCGACGACTGGCGGGCAACCGGTTTTGCAGAAGTCATCAACAACATTTCCGGTGGATCCGAAAACACGGACGAAGCCTATGAAGCGACGCGTACCGGCGCTACTCCGGACTGGCAGTCGTGGCAACTGGGCGGTTCGTTCAGCCGCCATCTGGGTAAGTGGGTGTTAAATGGCAAGGTTGGGCTTCATGGCAGCAGCGATCGACTGATTACCGGCGAGCAGTTTGGCGCCGGTGGTGCGGTTTCAGTGCGCGGCTTTGAAGAACGTGAAGTGCGCGGTGACCAGATGGTCACGGCGAGTCTGCAGGTGTGGGCGCCACAAACAGAATTTAATCTGCGCCCGGGATTTTTTCTCGACTACGCCCGACTGAAAAATAACGATCCGGTTGAATCGGAACTGGACAATGAGTCTATTGCCAGTGTCGGACTGAATATGGTCTGGCAGGGCGACGGGCAACTGTTTGTTCGTGCGAGCGCCGGTTACGCAATCGACGGCAACGATACTGAGACGGGTATTACCCGGGACGGTGACAGCAAGTTCCACATCAGTGTCGGCAAACGATGGGGAGGTAAGTGATGAAATTTTCGACGATTCTTTTGGCACTGGCTCTCGCTCTTTTTCAGGGTGAGGCTATTGCAAAAGTTCTGAACGGCAAGGTCCTGCTCGTCAAGGGCATTGTGTCGGCGACCGATACCGAAGGCAAAAATCGACTGCTGGCGAAAGGTCAAACGGTTTTTGTCGGTGATCGTATATCCACGACCCAAAAAAGCTTCAATCTCACAAAGTTGAAGGTGCTCAATCTCGACCGAAGCTACCTCACGCCCAAGGGCATTCGCGCGTTACTCAACGCGCCGATTGTGGGTCAGCTCGAGCACC
>JBCCGE010000045.1:0-25075 GCA_039029455.1 Pseudomonadota bacterium
AAGGTCCGCACCAGCAGATTGGTCCAAAACGGAATGGTGATCAGATAGATGTATATATTCCGGCGATTTTCCGGTTGTAATGTTATGTAGTATGCGACCGGGAAACCCATGATCAGACAGATCACGGTTGCCATAACGGAGAGCTGGAATGATCTGATGATGATGTTCAGATATCCCGGATTAAACACCAGGTTATCTTCCAGATCATATTCAAAGAACAGTTTGACGTAGGCTGCGGACGATGGCTCGGGGTACACTCCGCCGTACGGGTTCGGCTCCAGGAACGAGAACACCGCCATAATTGATATGGGCACCAGCATGAAGATGCCAATCATGATGTAAGCGGGCGTCAGGCCTACCCACCTTCGCGCGGATACGCTTTTAGGCAGCCATTTGTTCATTTCGCCAACACTCTCAACGCACGGTTGGAGTAGCCCACAGAGATCGCGTCTCCTATCGAAAACGGCAAGTTGCCATCCTCTTTGGGTCGGGCCTGGGCAACAATGGAGATACCCTCACCCATGTCTATTGAGAAGGCCGCCTCATTCCCAAGATAGACAATATTTTTGACCCGTCCCTGCCGTTTACCGGATGCTGTGTCATCAGATACCGGACTCAGGCTAATTTTTTCAGGACGCAGGAACAGTGTCACCTTGTCACCGACGGCATGATTGCCACTGTTCTCAGCTTCAAACAGACTTTCTGAACCGATCTTGCAGGTTACGATGTCTTCATTTATCGAAACAATTTCACCATCAAGAAAGTTCGAGTCACCGATAAAGTCCGCCACAAATCGATTAACCGGATGCTCATAGATTTCTGATGGTGACCCGATCTGCTGAACATGGCCTTCGGACATGACGGCGATCCGATCACTCATGGCCAATGCTTCGCCCTGGTCATGAGTCACAAAGACGAATGTAATTCCAGTGTCGATCTGCAACTGCTTAAGCTCATCGCGCATCGCCTGGCGCAGTTTCAGATCCAGTGCTGACAACGGTTCATCCAGCAACAGCACCTTTGGGCTGGGAGCCAGGGCTCGCGCCAGCGCCACACGCTGCTGCTGACCGCCCGACAACTGACTGGGTCGGCGATCCGCAAGATGATCCATTTTCACCAGCGCCAGCATTCTTTTAACGGTTTCGGCGATTTCATCCTTCGGCTTTTTCTGCCGTTCAAGTCCGAAGCCTACGTTTTCCGAGACCGACATATGCGGGAACAATGCATAGTGCTGGAAGACAGTATTGACCGATCGCTCGCTGGGTTGGAGGTGCTCGATTTCCTGCCCGAACAGCTGGATTTCGCCTCCGGACACCTCCTCAAAACCAGCGATCAATCGCAACAGAGTGGTCTTACCGCACCCGGAAGGCCCCAGCAGAGTGAAAAATTCATTGTCGTTTATCGTCAGGGAAACGTTTTCGAGAGCCGTCACCGGCCGCTTCGAACCGGGATTGTAGATTTTTGAAACTTCACGAATTTCGATCGCTGCTGCCGGTTTATTCATTTCTAATAATCAATCAGCATGGAGATTGGCCACAGTATAAAGTAAGACCGAAATAGTTAGAACGGGGTTGCTCACCATCCAGGTCCTCCTGTCTCTGACGGCGTAACAGGCCAGGTGCTCGAAAGTACCGGCAAGCGGGGTATTTCAGGCACGGGAAATCAGAGATTCTCGATGAACATTTAGTATTCGCCAATTTGATAGTACGTAACCCGCTGAATCGGATCAGGATGACTCCAGACGGAGTATCTATTGAAGCCCAGCCAAGTCAGTTTTTTTAAAAATAAACCGTATCTCCGCATGATCATCTAAAAATGGATAGAACAGACTAAATCATTCCCCGAGATGTTTTACCGCGAGCTCGAGGTTCTGCAAAGCATCTTCGAGTTTTTTTGATGTGCAGGCTATATTTAAACGCACAAATCCATTGCCTTCTTCGCCGAACGCGTGCCCGCGCGTAATCGCCCACTTGGCCTTCTCACGCAAAAACTCTATCAGGTCATCGGGTGGCAAATTGAGCTCTCTGAAATCCAGCCAAAGCAGGAACGTTCCTTCAGGCTCAATCAATCGCACCTCGGATATGTCATGCAAATACCGCTTCACCAGAGCAACGTTATTCTCGAGGTAGTTCATCACATTGTCTAACCAGTCACTGCCATAGGAATACGCCGCCTGCATGGCCACGCTGGAAAATGCGTTGTTCTTGTTCACCGTCAGACGACTGTTTTCAGTCTGAAACGCTTGCCGCATCGCATCGTCAGCTACCACGGTAAATGCACAGCAACATGAGGCGATGTTAAACGTCTTTGCGGGAGAGAGGCAGGTAATACAATTTCTGGAATAGTCGGTGCCAAGTGATGCAAATGGAATGTACTTGTGTCCGGAATAAACCAGATCTCCGTGCATCTCGTCAGAAACCACCAGCACACCGTTACGCTGGCAAATATCTCCCAGAGTTTTCAGTTCATCAAAACCCCAGACCCGACCCACCGGGTTATGTGGATTGCACAGATAGATTATTTTCACCCGGGGATCAGACGTCTTGTTTTCAAGATCAGCAAAATCCATGCGGTAATGTCCATTCTCCAGACTAAGTGGATTGGTAATCAACTCACGATTGTTCTCCCGAATAATGTCAAAAAAATCGAAAAACACAGGCGGTTGAACGACGACGCCGTCTCCCTCTTCTGAAAATAAATTTGCGGCAATTGCCAGCGCATTCAGAATATTTGGCGCGCGCAGTATGTCACGTTCGTTTACGACCCACCCATGACGCTCTGCCAACCATCGAGTCAAGACTGGAAACAAGTCGTCAGGAACGGCTTCATATCCAAATATTCCGTGTGCGAGTCGTTTTCCCAGATGGTCGAGAATGACAGATGGAATCTTAAAATCCATATCTGCAACACCCGCTGCAAACAAATCTTCATTCTGCTCACCCAACACGCTTGGGTGTACTTTTAGCGCCGGTGCCTCGCGACGATTCACGACCTCATCCAGCAAAGTGGGCGTTGTCTGCTTATTCATTTTGTTGTGCGTTTTGAGGAATTATGTAGCATCAGGACAACAGGAATTATGCAGGCATGATTGTCCAGTAGTCTAACCGCAGAGCCAATGACTTGAGCCTGATATCCGTGTAATGATGACAGGTTTGCAGCAGTTGACTACACTATTGCGAAAAACTCTGACAAATAACCCAAATTTTCCGATATGAACATTGCCACCAGATTGACAAATACCGATGTCATCATCATTGACGGTGCAATGGGCACCGAATTGCAACGCCGTGACGTGCCGATGAATTTTGAAGTATGGAGTGCAGCAGCATTGTTCTCTCACCCAAATGTGATCCGTGATATTCACAGTGACTACATTCGTGCCGGAGCAGAGGTTCAAATTGCAGCAACCTACAATACAGCCCCCCATGTCATAAACCCTTCAAGTTTCGAAACTTCCAGCCGTGAGTTTACGGCCGCTGCTTTTGGGTTATTGCGCGAGAGTATCGAAAATACTGAACCCGAACATCCGGTTTGGATTGCAGGGTCGATTTCTACAACTGTCGAATCGCGTCGTAAGGAAATGCTGGATGTTTCAACGCTGCGCGATAGTTACACCGAACATGCTGAAAATCTTGCGGAACAGGGTTGCGACTTGATAATGCTCGAGATGATGCTTACCCATGAATTCGCAATCGATCTGGAATTTCAGGCCGAAATCGCTGCCATCGCAAAGCGCACCGGTTTGCCTGTATGGGCAGGTATTGCTCTAAAGATGTCTGAGAGCGGAGAGCTGCATCTTCAGGATGGCGCCGAAAATACCGGTGAGGCTCTGCGAAGCGGTATCGAGGCACTGCTGGCAGAAGGTGTCGACGTCGCCGGAATTATGCACAGTGAGGTTGAAACAACCCTGCCAGCGCTCGACCTGCTCGAGCAGTATTGGTCAGGTCCGGTCGCGGTTTATCCGAACAGTGGTCACTATAAACGTCCACATTGGTTTTTTGATTCCATAATCACCCCGGAAAACTTCGCCAGTGACGCAGCGCAATGGGCACACAGAGGAGTCAAGGCTATCGGAGGCTGCTGCGGCATCGGTCCAGAACACATTATGGAACTGTCCAGAGCGCTTGGCCGAGAGGTATGAGTCGGAATGTTCTATTCAATACTGTGCGGGAATAGCGATCAACTACGCATACATCTCTCTTCGGTCAGGAGGGTGAATTTGCAACCGGCGTCTGTGTGATCATTCAATTGTCTTTTAGCGGACGGTTTTCGGTCGATTCAGACAGGCCTTTCTGGCCAACTCGCTCTCAGGGTGCTGTCGTTTCATCGCTACCTGGATAACCCTCCAGGCAACTCGTACTGCTGCCAGCTACAAAGTTTTTAGTGAATGGAAATATTCCACCGAGATCTGTGAATTAAATAATTACTTTCTTGCGACGATCAGCGCGCGATTGAAGCAACGATAAGGACAGACGCAATGAAAACCCGTTTGTTGCAGCCACATGATGTAGTTGGATAGTGATGTCACAGCATCGGTTTTGCCCTGATAGCGATGATGGTACTCATCAAAGCCCAGAGTCGGAAATTCGGCACCTTCACGCATCCACTCCCACGCCGCCTTCCAGTCGGTTTTCCAGCGATCAAATTTATAGGTGAAGCGATCGAGAATGTAAAACGGACTGCCTTCAGCGAGGTTGTCATAGACCCACGAAAACGCAGCTCTTTTTGTATCGTGATCAACCTCGTGGAGTGCCTGGACACAAATGACAGTGTCTATCGGCTTACCGAGTTTGATCGATTCCAGGTGCGCGAAGTTTTCCTGCACAAGCTGAATTCCCGGGATCTTGTACTTTGCGATAACCTCCGACGCGAGATTCAGCATAGCCGCGGACCCATCCACCCCTGTGATATGGCAGTCACTAAAAAGTTCAGGACAATACTTTTTAAACGCCAACTCGACCTGCGCGGACCCGATTCCCAGATCCACTAAGGTGCCCGGTTGCTCCTCAGCAACCATGCGGGCAAGAAGCGACAGCTGGTTTAGCCGATCCGGATTAGTGTAGAGACAGTCGGATTGATTCCACTGTGCGGCGAAATCATCGTCTTGCCAGTTGTCACGGGTCAACGCGATAAGCTATTTGAAATTTATGAACAATGCCGATGTCCAGACTTTCGCGTCGTCGCCCTGATGCGCGACCATGTAAACCGGCCGATGGCCATGAGGGCCATTCTCCGGATTGACTTCAAAGCTGCCCGAGATATCCCGGGGTGGCAGTGTATCCGACAGTCGATCCATGGCAAGGAACATGTCGACACCGGGCAAGTCCTTGTTAAGGCTTTCCGCTTCCATAAGTTCCTTTCCGGTGAATTCCCATTCGAAAGTCGGGCAGTGGATGAACGGATTGCCCTTAAGCGGATCGCCGACTTTGACGTATCCGTCGATAGTGCCTTCAATCCTGAACCTGGCGTTCTCCAATCCAGTCACGTCGAGTTCAATTGCATCCACATCGCCATAGGTATCGCTTTTGAAACCCACCGTGGTTCCGTTTTCCCGCCAACAGGTTTCTTCCAGATGCTCAAATCCCAAACCGACAAATTCGTTGATGGTTGCATCGACTATGGTGATTTTCCCTTTCCAAACAGCCCATCGATAACGATCCTTTATGCGGGCACCGCCCCAGCGGAACCGCACCATTCGATCCGAATACCCCATCTCCTGCTGCAGATTCCGCCGCCATATTTCCCCGGTGTGATCATAAGCGATCAGTTTATCCCAGCCTCGATCCCCGAGGAAACGATAGTCGATGCGAGCGGCCCCTGTGTGTTCGAAATCATCGCCCATAATATGGTCGTTACAAGAGACAACGCCAAAAGTCCGTTCACCGGTTGATGCGAATGTGTGGCGATCACGCAATGCGGCGCCAATGGTTTTTCGGGTTAACTCGGATGCAATAACTCCGGAAATACCACCTTTCGTTCCAAACACCGCAGTGCCGGGAACACCACCGCCGCAGCGACCTCTGTGTTCATCACCCGCCATGCTTGCGCCGATCTTATAACCGCGCTCCATGGCTTCCTGGTACAGCCAGCCGAAGTGTCCCCAGGCCGAACCGATTTCAATTAACTTTTCAAGTTCCGGATGGTGCCAGTCAAGAATGCAGCGACGACCACCGACGTGGGGGGTAAGCAGGTGACCTTCCGGATCATCGATGTAGGCCGCCCACAATTCTTCCACAGGCCACGCTCCCGGAACCGCCTCGGTAGTGCCTGAGTCTTCGTTCCAGTCGACGGAACGAACGTGAGTGCCGTCTTTAAGATAGGGAAATTCCGGCTCACGGTCGTGCAGGAAAATTACGTTGTGATCGCCACCGGCACAGGAACTTCCGCACCACTCCGTTCCCGGGTAGGCAATGAACTCACCGTCTTTACAGATTTCCCGAATCAGCTCTACCGTTTTCTTCCAGCGTTCAGTCGTAATGTTGAAGTCATTGTGCGCGAATGCGAGCACGTCCAGCCCGGTAACGTCTCTTCCGTAGGTTAGGTTGTACTCAGTGGAATTCGTACCGATAGTGTCATTGGAGTGAACATGCAGGTCGGTATAAAAAATTCTGGGAAATTCCAGACCCTCTTCGATGGTCACGTAGAACACCTGTTCTCTCACCGCGCTGTGGTCCGGCATGATAGCCCGGATGGCCAACTCACCCGATTTGTCCGTTGGCACATTATCAAGCAGCGCAACGCTCCAGCCTTCAGTGGGCAAAGTAATCACTTTTTCATAACAGGGTTTGCCGTCGAGAGTGGCCTGAATATCCACACGATCCCCCCGATTCCAGCAGGTATTTCCCCACTGGTCCTCCGACCGGATTCGAAGCGGCAGTTTTTCTCCTGTTTTTACAATTCTGGAACCGGCCCACTGGAGAATTGCGGGCGGACCGGGTTTGATATCGACGACCAGGTCAGGCTCCACTGCCGCGAAGCGGGATGTGCCCAGCGGATCCACGTAGCAGCGGAATTTGAAATCTCGCTCAGTGAAAGTCTGCACGCGTGTTCCCGGACCACCAAATCGGCGATCTCCCATACGGACAACAATGTGATCTCCAGCCTTTAGATACCCGTCGTAGGTGTCCACAATAATGGCTTTTTGAAACGGGCGCTCGTGCCCTTTTTGGTCAAATCGAACTGATAGCTTTTGAACAGAAGCGGGACTCTGACCATCCACAGTCGGTCCGGCATGGTACTCCGCAGAAACGTAGTTAGCGGCACTGGGATCAGTGGTCTGGAACAGCTCCCAGTCCGAATAGAATCTGAAAGTTGCCTTAAACCACGAACCGTCAGCCATACCGGACTGCCCCAGTTCGTAGTCAATGACAATTTCCTGCCAGGAACCGGCCTCGATCTCATTGACACTGCAGCTGACTGAACCCAAAAACGGCATATCTTTTGTTTTTTTATAGAGTCCCGACGGGGCGAAATAGGTATCGCCCAACCGTTGCTTGAGCTCTTTATCAGTCATTTTTTCCATTGTTTCGTACCTCTTTTAAAAATTTTGAAATCTGCTGACCTGCAAACAACCCTCCGCTACTGACCGTCAGCAACGGTTTTCTTTGAACCTTTCATGCTGGTCCAGAATGTACGCACAATCACAAACAGCGCCAGGGCCATCAATACCATTGCCACAGGCCGGCCAAAGAACATAAATGTATTGTTTTGCGAAATGATCACTACTTGCTGAAGCGCGCGTTCCCATTCTGGCGCCAGGATGAAGCCAATCAGAAAAGCCACATAGGAATAGTCGAATTTGCGCATGAAATAACCCACTGTTCCGAAGAACAGCATGACCCCAACGTCGAACATAGAGGACTTGCCCAGATAGGCGCCCATAACGCAGGTAAAGATGACAATGGGGTACAAAATCATGGCGGGTATATCCACCGCCTTGCAAAAAAGTCTCAGACCAAATCGGCCGATGACGAGAAGAAACAGACTGGCGAGAACCAGACTGCCGTAAATTCCATACATCAGCTGTGCGTTTTCCTGAAACAGCAGCGGTCCGGGCTGCATGCCGTGAATCATGAACGCACCCATTAACATGGCGGCCGCGAGATTCCCGGGAATACCCAGGACGAAAAGCGGTATCAGACTGGATGCAACCACCGAACTGTTTGCGGATTCAGATGCAGCAATTCCTTCAAGCTTCCCTTTGCCAAACTCCGAGGAATCTTTGGAACGTTTCATGGCCTGGTCGTACGACATGAATGATGCGACCGGAGCACCAAGTCCCGGCATCGCCCCAACCCCAATTCCGATCAAACTGCCTCGCAAAAGCGTTTTAAAGCTGCCAAAAAACTCCCTGACGGTAACGAACCGATCCTCGGGCTTTGTCGAGAATTCATACGCAGATTGTTCAGCACCGCCTTTTTTCAAAAAGCGCTCCAACTGCATGAGAATTTCTGAAAAAGCCAGAAGACCGATCGCAACAGGGATCAGAGACAAACCACTGCCAAGCTGGTAGATATCAAACGTGAGCCGGGGCAGTGCCGTAACTGGTTCGGTTCCAACCAGTCCCACCATGATCCCGCATGCAGCAGCGATCAGACCTCGTCCGATGGAACTGGTGCCGATTCCGGCGATCACAGTCAGCGCCAAGGTTATCAGTGCAAAGATCTCCGACGGCCCCATGAACAACGCAATGGCTGCGAGCGGGGCCGCGATGGCGATAAGAACAATGGTGGAAAGGAAGTCGCCGGCAACCGAACTGTACAGCGCCATACGCAAAGCCTTCTTGCCCTTTCCCTGCTGCGTCAGCGGATAGCCGTCCCAGGCTGTGGCCGCCGCTTCCGGGGTTCCGGGCGTCCGCAGCAGGACAGCGGAAACGGCACCACCGTAAAATGCTCCCTTGTTCAAACCCACCAAGAATCCGATGGCGGTCAGCGGCGTCATGTAATAGGTAATCGGAATAAACAACGCGATGGCCATCGGCCCATTGATACCGGGTATGGCACCCACAAGCATGCCAACAGACACGCCAAAAAACAGGAACATGAGACTGACTGGTGTCACTGAATCCAACAGTCCGGCAATAATGAGTTCCATAGGGCTAATATCTCGAGGTCAGCAGTTAGAAGATCTGGGGGCCGGGCACAGGAACACCGAATCCATAGCGCATGATGATGTACAGAACCGCTACGGCCGACAAAGCGATAACCGCAGACTGCAGCCAGCGTCGACTGCCGATCACGTATTGAATAATCATGAGATAAACAAAGGACGCGATGGCATAACCCACGTATTCCACAGCAATCAAAAACAGAACGCTGGGCACCATAATGCTAAACAGATGAAACAGGTTTACACGACCGACCTGAGTGAAGCCGCCCCCGTCCTCCTGGTCTTCGGGAAATTCCGACTCCGCCGGCGGAATCGGCTTCTCCAGCTTTACGGCAAAGATATTCTTTAACAGGGAAATACAGGCCATGATCAGCATGACGCACACGGCCACAATAGGCACCATCGCCGGAGGAGCACCGTATCCGGGATATTCCGGTGTGTAGTTTGGAATTGCCCAGGTCAGCATGACAATGCAAAAACCAATCAGCACCACATATCCGATGCTGTCACGTTTAATCCTGTTCAAAAGGGTCCCCTCTGCAGATACAGAATGTACTGTTTCAGATAGCTTCGGGCCGGCTGAGCCGGCCCGGGGCTGGAGTAACTACTGTGACGCCTGCTCCCCGAACTGCTTGTACAAAACGGCAGCGGTTTCATCGGCATGAGCCTCCCCCCACTGGACAGGAATCATCAGCAGATTCTCAGTAATCAACTGGCTCGTGGCGTCACTGTTTGCAAGTTTGTCAGCCGCTGCGAGAAGGGTGGATTTAGCGCCTTCATCCAGACCTTTCGGCGCAACAAGAGCGACAATCATTTCCACCTGTTCATCATAACCCTGCTCCTTGAGGGTCGGCACATCGGGCAGCGGCGGCAACCGATCACCGAGAGCTGCGGCAATCAGTTTGATCGCTCCCGCTTCGACATGTTTGTACAGTATCGCACCGACATAACCCACGGCGGCATGCCCTCCGGTTACTGCCTTAATGACTGACGGACCGCCTTTGGATGGAATCAGGGAGAGCTTAACGCCTTCCTGAGCCGCGATACGAGTGATGGCATCCCGATCATCAGCACCGTGAAACATGGCAACCATCGCCTTGTTGTTTTCCTTGTGATAATCGAATGCCTCTTTCAGTGTATTCCACGGCGAATCGGCTTTTGAAATAAATCCACTTGAGTTCAGTGCTACCAAAGTAAGAAAGTCAAAATCCTCAGGCTTGTAAGTCAACTTAGCGTGATGCGGTGCGTAAGTGTAGGCCGTCAGCGATGTCACACCAATGGAGTAACCATCAGCCTTGGCTCGACTCAGTTCTGTGGCCATCACTGTTCCATGCGAACCGGTGACGTTCTTAACGTTGATTGGCTGACCGAGTATCTCACTCATTTGCTGACCGATGCCTCGAGTAAGCCTGTCAATCTGGGCTCCGGGCTGAGTCATAGTGAGGAATGTGATCGGCCGGCTGGGATAGTCATCGGCATTGGCGCTGACCACCAGTGCGGCGGTCAGAACCCCAGTACAGATTCTCATTAATCTCTTCATTTTCAGTTACCCTGTGTGTGGTTTAGTCATGTTTTATAAGTGCCAACTTTGCCCGAATTGGGTTTATGCCAGGCTCAAAAAAATTTATAATAACCAAAGTGTCAAAATAAAATTGTCATCCAGATGACATCTCTGAACGATCGCGGCGGGTGAAACGGGTTTTATTGGCGCAGAGTTTTTGTTCGGGATCGCTGATTTAAAGGTGACAAACCAAAATACAGGTTATTTGATGCACGACAAAAATGACATTATCTTGTTGTTTTATTTGAATAAAACTGAAGTTCACCAGATTCGTACGCGATGAACTACTCAGCCAGAGCAACACCGATGGATCAGACCGTGATCGAACCGGGATTTTTCGGACTGGATGAGGGAGACAGTGACTGGTCCAATGCTCATGCAAATTTCCTCTCGAGCCTCCTGCCAGCGGAAACCCGTGACTTGCTGGCCTGCTCCCAGTGTCTGGACCTGAAATCGCGGGATCAGCTGTTCAGGGCAGGCGACAGTTCGGACAGTGTCTACGTGGTGGCTGACGGCTGTATCCGGCTTTTTCAGGTGGCGTCTAACGGTCGAGAGACCATTCTGTGGTTTAATTTTCCCGGCGAAATTTTTGGTATCGCGGAACTGGTCAGCGGCAACGACCGACAGATTTACGCCGTCGCCAATGAACCCTCGCGGGTGTATTCCATACGGCAACGAGATTTTGCAAGCTTTCTTGGCGCTCATCCGGAAGCGGCAATGAAAGCGATAGGAATTCTTTCAGCGCGAGTCCGGGCATTGGGTCAGATGTTGGTTGGTCTGGCCTCGGATTCTGTTGAGGCGCGTATCGCCAAGCTGCTGATGCGGCTGGCTGCCATTTCCTCGGGCAACAAATGCGCTGCAGCCAGTGGAGCCGATGAAATGTGCGTAAACCTCCGACTGACCCACCAGGACATTGCCAACATGGTGGGATCCAGTCGCCAGACCGTTACCTCTACCCTAGCCAGCCTTCGCAACTCGGGAGCCATCCGAACCGTATCCCAGCACTTCCACATAACCCAGCCTGATCGTTTGCGTTGTCTACTGAACGGTTACGTGGCTTAATGGTTTTGGCAGGAATCGATTGATGGCACTGCTGCAATGGCCTCAGGAAAACGCCCACGATCCGGATCCGCGCATTCGGTTTTTCTCCGCGCCGGAGAGCAATCTTGTGCTGGATTTTCACGGGGATCCCGCCCATTCAGGGCTGACGGTGTTTTCTGACGGCAATCACCACATGGCACTGGAAGCCGCGATCAGAGAGTTTGCAACAATCAACCCAAAGGTTGGCGATGTGTTTTACACAACCACCCCTCCGGCTCCTCTGGTTGCAGCGGCAAAAGGTCACGGACTCATGGTTGGGAATCTGCATCTCAATGTGCAACCGGACATTTTCATAGGACCGGAAAACATTATTTCAAATCTCGCCACTGACGGTCTTGTGTCCCGACACGCTCCGTTTGTACAAAGTCGTGGCAACGTCCTTCTGGTGCGGAAACACAACCCGAAAAATATTCACTCGGTTTCCGATCTGCTGTCAGACAGTGTGCGGCTCACCTGCTCGAACCCACAAACCGAAAAAGCCAGTTTTGAGGTGTATCGGGAGGCCGCGATAAATATGGCAAATCAGGCCGATGCCGCCACGGAAGATTTGGTTGAGAAACTGTCTGGTTCCAGCGAAAGCACGGTTCACTCCCAGGTGATTCATCATCGCGAAGTACCCCAGATTATTGCCGATGACAAAGCGGACGCTGCGATTATTTATTACCATCTCGCATTGCGATACACGAGAATATTCCCCGACATTTTCGACCTTGTTGACGTGCAGGACAATCTGGCAAACAACAGACCTGAAGCCGGTCCGATCACCCAGTATCACATCGGCATTGTGAACCAGAAAAGCTCATGGAGTGAAGCGTTCTACGAATTCATGCAACATTCGGTCGCCACTGAAATTTACGAATATCACGGTTTGTCCGCGCTCCATTAGCTCCGCTCAAAAAGAGATCACCGTTCTGAGTGCACAGACCAGAAAGCTTTGGTGATCACCCGCCTCCTGAGATCGAACCCGTAAACCTAAACAGAGGAGAAATTTGTTTGCAGGTTCATGCTTACAGCACTGGTCTATTGTCAGCCAGATGACTGACGGTCAACGCTAACCCTAATAAACTGAATCGTTTGGTTCCAACTTGCCGGCGCAATAAATGATCGACCTTGGTTCAATCCTGAATCAAATAACAAAGCGTTTCCCATCGCGAGATGAGCTATTTCCATTCTTGGACTGGGTTGGCGAACTTAAAGATAATCGTGTTTTGCGAGGTGACGTACTTTCCGGCATTACCGTTGCGCTTGTCCTGGTACCTCAGTCAATGGCCTATGCTCAATTGGCGGGCCTCGATTATCACTACGGTCTTTACGCGTCGTTTATCCCCGGCATCATCGCGGCGCTCTTTGGGTCCTCCCGACAACTGTCTACGGGCCCGGTTGCAGTGGTATCGCTGATGACGGCATCCACTCTGGGACCCATTGCTTCAGACCCGGAAACCTATATCGCCTGGGCTGTTTTACTGGCCTTTCTGGTCGGTCTTTTCCAGCTTACGCTGGGACTTCTGCGAATGGGAGTACTGGTAAATTTCCTTTCGCATCCCGTGGTGATCGGATTTACCAACGCGGCAGCAATCATCATCGCCACCTCCCAGCTGGGCAAGTTGTTCGGAGTTTCCGTCGGTCATTTCGACCAGCACTACGAAACTGTATGGCATATCGTTCTCGCTGCCCTTAGCGGCACACATTTTTACACTCTGGTCATGGGTATCACGTCACTGGCTGTAATGGTGGTGATTCGTCAGTGGAAACCCGCCTGGCCAAATGTGCTTATCGCCGTATTCTCCGCAACTCTCGCGTCATGGTCGCTTGGATTTGAGAACGCCGGGGGAGCTGTGGTGGGTCGGATCCCGGAGGGTTTGCCAAATCTGAAGGCGCCTGCATTCGATGTTTCGACGATGTTAAACCTGATGAGCGCTGCAGTAATAATCTCCCTAGTCGGGTTCATGGAAGCTATTTCCATATCCAAGGCCATCGCGGCACGAACGCGACAGAAACTGGACCCAAATCGCGAATTGATCGGACAAGGTCTATCGAATTTCGCCAGCAGCTTTTTTCAGGGTTATCCGGTATCCGGTTCATTTTCAAGATCCGCGGTTAACATGAATGCTGGCGCTTTAACCGGGTTTTCCGCTGTCGTTACTGGTCTGGTAGTGGGTTTGACGCTGTTAGTGCTCACACCCGCTTTGTACCATCTGCCTCAGGCCACACTGGCCGCCGTGATTATTATGGCGGTGATCAATCTGGTGCGAGTTGCACCGATGCTTTACGCGTGGAGGGTCCAGCGACACGACGGCATTGTGGCATTTGTGGTTTTTGGCCTTACCCTGATACTGGCCCCTCATCTTGAGTGGGGCATCGTAACCGGGATGATGTTGTCATTGAGCCTGTACTTGTACCGGACTATGAAACCACGGGTCGTACAGCTGTCCCGACACTTCGATGGTTCGCTTCGCGATGCAGAGCTGTATGGCCTGAGAACATGCGACAGTATTTCCCTGATCCGCTTCGACGGCAATTTGTACTTCGCCAACACCGGTTACTTCGAAGAAAAAGTGCTCGAAAGTGCCGCCAGCAAACCTAATCTCCAATACATCATTATCGACGCCGAAGGCATCAACGAGATTGATGCAACGGGAGAGGAGATGCTTCACGGTTTGGCAAGCCGGTTAAAATCGGCCGGGGTTGAGTTGCTGTTTGCCCGCACTAAGAAACAGGTTCAGGACATCCTGCATCGCACCCGGTTTGTCGAACTTTTGGGCGAAGAGCACTTTGCCCGTTTGCGCCGCAACGCAGTGGATCTGGCCCGTGAGCGCATGGGGTGCGAAAGCAAGTCCTGTCCTTTATACGCTGCTATAGAACGAAACGAAAATCCGGAAACCCCGCTGTGTCCGGTGCTTCGGGTTGAACATCAGTCAGATACGTTGAGCACGCGTTAGTAGTTTTTCGCATATCAAGGCGCCACGATAAGTAGGTCGAATTTCGAAAAACCCGGTTTATGCTAGAGCGGTAAACATTCATACAATCATGAATGGAGTTCTTTTTTACTGAGCAACTTCACATAACCCGACCAAACTACACTCTTCAGGGATACGAACAAAGCCTCTCTGCTAGACCGGAACTTTTCGTATCGAGAAATACAAAAATACATTATGTTATGTTATAACATAACATATAATCCAATGCTCACGCTTCGGTGTTTTTGAGTTTGGATTACCGTAGCTAACCTGCTTCCCGGACTTTCAATTGAGTAGTCTGCGGAATCAACTTTAAATCATTGCTGAAGCGAATATATCGACGAGACGGCTATCGATCATTCGCTTATCAGCATATCAATCGACTTACTGAACGCGACTAATGAACCTTCGTAATAGTATCCTTAAATTCTCTGTTGGCCTGATTGCATTAGCATTCAGCGGGCCCGTCCAATCACAGTCAGACCAACCCACTTCGGTTGTCGCAACATTCTCCATCCTTGGCGATATGGTGGCACGCGTCGGAGGTGAACACATCAGCCTGACCACACTCGTTGGGCCCAACGGCGATGCTCATGTTTACAAACCTACTCCTGCAGATGCCCGGGCTGTAAGTCAGGCTCAGGTACTCTTCGTCAACGGACTGGAGTTTGAAGGCTGGCTGGATCGATTGATTGACGCTTCGGATTTTAATGGCTCCAAAGTTGTTACGACTGCAGGCGTCACAGCAATCAAGTTTAGCGAGGACGATCACCACGATGATGATGAACACCACGACGACGAGCACCACGAGGACGAAGACGGTCACGACGAGAAGGAACACGATGACGATGATCACGGTGATGAAGAGCACGCAGAGCAAGGACACGAAGACGAAGAGGACGAACATGGCCATCACCATGGGACTTTTGATCCTCACGCCTGGCAGAGTCTGGAGAACGCCATTATCTATATCGATAACATAACCGCAGCGCTGGCAAAATCTGATCCCGAAAATGCGAGCCACTTTTATCAGAATCGTGCCAAATACGTTGCCGAGCTTGAATCACTGAAAGCAGAAATAAGCGCTCTTATGGCAGCTATTCCTGAAGAAAAGCGCACCGTTGTAACCTCTCATGATGCATTTGGCTATTTTGCTGCCAGCCATAATTTGAACTTTGAGGCGCCACAAGGCATGAGCACAGAGTCGGAAGCTTCAGCTCAGGACGTTGCCAGTTTGATCAAGCAAATCCGGGCAGAGAGCGTTACGGCAGTTTTCGTTGAAACAATTACTGACAATCGTCTGCTGGAGCAAATAGCTCGTGAAACCGGTGCGCGAATCGGTGGGACGCTGTACTCAGATGCACTCTCGGGACCAGAAGAACCAGCGTCTACCTACGTCGATATGATGAGGCACAACGCAACAACACTCTCGGAAGCGTTATCACCAAATTAGCTGAGGAGAGAACGCAAGTGCCACTCACTGAAGCCCAAACGGTCTCTTCATCACACGTAGTCGGTCACCGCCCCGAAGTGCTAAAGGAGATACTGTCACCTGACGTTAATTTGAGTCTTTGGTCTCGGCCCGTCCAAACGCTTATCGCAAAGGAGCTGTTGACACTTGATGCGTCAGCACTTCCCGATATGCGGTGTCAAACAACTCAGTCTTCTTTCGACCATGATGTCTGTGAGCTATTGCAGCAACGAAGTCTTGACCCTTCAAGTTTTGACAACTGGCGAACGGATTTGCGGCAGTTGGCCGACTGTTTCTTTGCTGCATCGAATCACCGAAGTGTCACAATGCGACTCGTAACCACAAACCAAAATGGTTGTCGACGATTTCATGCCGACCGCACAAATCTCCGCCTGCTTTGTACTTATCGAGGCCCGGGAACCGAATGGTTAGTGGACGATCAGGTGGACCGCGCTGCATTGCTTGGTGGTGCAGTCAACGGCAAAATCATTCGCTACGGCAAGCCTCACGAATTCAGGCCCGCGTGGGCAGGCATTCTGAAAGGAGAGGAGTATCCGGGTAATCGTGGGCATGGTCTGGTCCATCGCTCGCCGACTATCTCCCGGTCCGGGAAAATACGCGTTTTGTTTTGCCTGGACTGTTAGGTATGACCACCGCCTCTGCTGCGTCCTATTCAGACCTGGTGCTACCCACGTGGCGATGCATCACTGAGTTGCATGATTTGGTTGAAATATTTGAACCCGGAATTCAAATATGCTCGTGGCAACGAAGCGTTGATCGAGACATTGATGAGTATCTCGCAGCTTTACCTGCTTCGCCCTCCGTTCAAGGTATGGAAATCTTGTCCCCGGGGAATGATCCTCAGCTTTCTCATTTGCCAGGAATAAATGAGTGTAAGAGTTTGATCGAAGATCTCGCTAACTTACGGGAGATTCTGCAAGAGCTGCTGGGATGTGATGAGGTAGGGATGCGGTTCGCACGCGTGAATGACGCAATGTGTCCGGGTTGGCATTTTGATCGCGTTGGCATTCGGCTGATCTGCACCTATCAGGGTCCGGGTACTCAGTGGCTTGACGATCAAAGTACGGAAAGAGAAACACTTTATTTACAAAACATTGAACATGGTTCGTTGGTTCAGGCCGATCGCGGAGATGTGGTTCTGCTTAAAGGATCACTTTGGCAGGGAAACAAAGGCTTCGGTGCTATACATCGCTCCCCGGAACTCGAACCCGGTGCTCCACCTCGAACTGTCGTTACGCTCGATCCTCTATGGAACGATTAGAGCAGCCAGATACTCGATCAAAGCTGCTTATTGTCGAAAAAGGAAATGAATCTTAGACACCAGGATATTCAGATGCACTCACTGTCGCATGGCAGTCGCAAAGTCTGGACCTTATAGATGACCGCAGAAACCGACCTTTTTGCCGATGAACTTTTCCCAGGCAGTTATAAAAGCTGGAGATACTGTATCGAAGTTAAATGCGGAGTACCTCTGACTCCAGAGTTCATTCAGGAGCGGGTTTCAGTTCTCAGTGATCCGAACCATCAGGAATCTCGCCGGTTCTCCGAACTATATGGAGAAACTTATCGCAACCAGGTGCTCAGTTGGTTTCGGTACGCCGCAAACGAATCGTGACAAGCCAATTGTTTTTGAATCCAGCGTCGGTCGTCAAGCGATGAGGATAATTGACTGATGCGAATGATTCGTGGCCTGACAGTACTTTTTGCGTTAGCGTTTGCGCCCGATCTGTTACCGGGATCGAATTTAGCGATGCCACTGTTTGGCAACCCGGCGATCGCTCAGGAAGCAACGGATGTGAATATCAACAGCAGCAGCCGCATGACTCGTGTCTGGGATCAGGCTGCAGCGTGGATATGGGCAAAACATCATCAGTATCAGCACGCGCTGACCCGCGAGTTGCGTAATATTAAAGGGCAGGACGGTATTGGCTGGGCGCTGGTACTGGCCAGCTTTTTGTACGGTATGTTGCACGCCGCCGGCCCTGGCCACGGAAAAGCCGTGCTGACAACCTATCTGATCACACACAAAGATCACCTTACTCGTGGCGTTGCAATGGGTGTCGCAGCCGCATTTATGCAGGGTCTCACCGCTTTGCTGGTTGTATACGGTTTGGTTGGAATTGCCGGTTGGTTGCCCGAGGAAACCGAATCGGCATCCCTTTGGGTAACCCGCCTGAGTTTCGCTATGGTTGCGATTCTCGGTCTGTATTTGCTGTTCCGGGTGTTTGTATCGTTACGCGGCTTAATTCAGCGGGCACGGTTTCCTGTTCACGCCAAACACGACGCACACATTCATGGTGACGACTGCGGATGTCGGCACCTGCCAAATACTCAGGAGATAGACGCAGGCGGGTCTGCAAAGGTTTTTATTGGTGTGGTGTTATCCATTGGGCTGCGACCATGCAGCGGCGCACTATTGGTCTTGATCCTCTCAGTCACCCTGAATCTGGTCTGGCACGGTGCACTCGCTGTTCTTGCGATGTCCCTCGGCACGGCGATAACCATTGTCGCACTGGCTGTAGTCGCCACAAAAGCACGTGAGCTGGCGAGTTCGTTTGTCGCCGACAGATCTCCATTGTGGTCACTGGCAGGCATTGGAGTGGGCATACTCGGGGGTGGCCTTTTGTTATTTTTAGGAATCTGGCTTTTGAGCATCTCATTTTCATTGAACTCCACACTTGGGTAGTGGCTACGATCAAATTAGCCGGTCCAATCGGTCGCTTCATTGTTTCAGAGTGCGACTGTGAAATGACGCGACGCTGATACGCGTTGTAATACAAAGCCAAATACGCACTGAATCAACATCAACTCAACGCCATATTGGTATATTTGCACAAATGTGCAATAATTAGCCATGAATTCAACAAAGCGACAAGAAACCGCCGACTTTTTGAAGGCATTGGGTGAATACAATCGACTGTCACTGGTCAATGAACTGTGTCAGTGCAATGCACCCCAGAATGCAATGTGTCTATGCGATTGTTGCAGTGTGGATTCATCGGTGGTCTCACGCCATCTGAAAGTTCTGACGCAGGAAGGCGTGGTACGAATGGAAAGAAAAGGTCGAGAGAGAGTTTATTCACTCAACCGCAGTGAGATTGCCAGAAAACTAAGGTCTCTAGCAGATCAAATTGAAGGATAGTTCATCAACCACAAGGTACATGACCATGACTGAAAAAAAATGCAAATGCGAATGCAAATCAAAAGAATGCTGTCGCAATAAAACGTGCGAGTGCTGCAAAGAGCATTGTTGCTGTTGATTACAGTTTGCTTACGCGGACGCAGGAAATACTAACTTCTGTGACGCTTAATCACCTGCTGATACGCTAATCCGGCGCAATCAGTATTTTCATCTGAAAATCATGCGATAACCTGTGCCGACAGGCTATCGAGAAGCCAGTATGATCAACCTTTATTGGTTCACCGATCAAATTCTTCAGCCCAGGATACAACTATCGGTTCGTCGCCACTCTGTCTGCGCCACTGCCGGATCGCATTGCGCAGTCCAACTCGTCCGAGACGGTTTTGCGGGTCCGGATGTTTCGTAGCCGCCAAACCTGATGCCAGCGCGTCCCACGCCGCGTGCTTTTCCTGAATGTAGTCCTCTACTCCCCAGACTTCGAGCAAACTCTGAAACTCCGTGAACGCGCGGTGACTGTAATCCTTATCCCTGCCCAGTCGGTCCAGGACGGGATTCTCCGGATGAAAAGAAGCGCAGGGAATCCAGCCCTCGGGAATTGGAGTGTTTGCAGAGTGAGTTCGCCCGGTTTTCAGGAGTTTAGGCAAGACATGTGTGTGTGGTCCTTCCGGTGAACCTCCACCCGTTTCGGGTCCTCCAATCTTTTGGAACACCTCAACGCGACCTAAAACGGTAAGCGCAATCCGATGGGGATGTGCCGCAAGAATCGAATGCATTGCCGGATTTTCATCCTCAAACAGAGAACGACCTTCAGCCTGACGCAGGATTGACTGCAATGAGACATCAGAGGTTCTGATGCAAAAATCCACCTGCGGTTGATTGAGTCCCAAGTCAAACAGTACCGAACCCTTATCTTCATTGCGCAAGGCATCCGGATCAGGACCCAATTCAGTCAGACAATCTCGCTGCCCCATCCTCGCAGCATCGGCCTTTAAACACAGTGAGACCCCATGCGACCAACGATGAGAACTGGCACTCAGTGTTTCATACGCTACTGGACGCACACCCTGCAGACTTGAAATCTTTACACCGCCGCGGCTACTGATCTGAAACAGTCCTGATTGATCCTGCAAGGGAGGGTCTCCAGCAACATGATGGAATTCTGCTATCGCACCAAAACTGCCCATAGTCCATCCTGTCTCCATATCGTTCATCGCCGCATTCACGACTTCTGCGATATCAAGCACGAACACTTTCCTCCGAAATCACATTGACCTGGTTACGATGCCACACTTTGGGGGGATAGAAAACAGGCTGTCACAAACGCCTTGTGCAGCGCTTCTCAATACGGAGCCAGATCACAAGAACTCGAAGCACGCTAAACGCAGACTCAACTGTGAGAGGCTCTCGCTAACAATCGAGTTTATGGCGACTGAATAGAAATAAATTCAGTCGCCATCGTTACTTGTTTACGGAGTTTTTCGTCGATCAGGGGAAGTTAATTCGGACACCAAAAACCAAATTGCGTCCGATTTGAGGCGCATCGTCTTTCAGTGTTGAGGTGCTGTACCGAATATCTTCATCGAGCAGATTTTGTCCTTTGAAGAAAAGGATCAGATCGGACTTGGCCTTCTTGACCTTGTATGACAGCTCCGCGTTCAATAAATCGTAGCCTGGCGTGCGAGTTTCAAAAGCGGCCGTGTCGGTGTGATCATCGGCATTTATCCATGTCACATTACCTCGCCAGCCGTCTTTGGCCCAATCGACACCCACTCCCAGACGCTGTGGTGGAATCAGTGGCACATTGCTGCCGTCGCTCAACTCCGCCTGCACCTGGTCATAAAAACCGAACAGTTGCCAGCTTCCCAGAGCGTTTTTGCCAAGATCCAAACGAAATTCGATTTCACCTCCTTTGAATTCAGCATCCTGCTGAGCCCACAGGCGAAGCGGCAGTCCGTCTTCCTCGAGCCCTGTCCCCGCCTGAAAGATGAAGTCATCGAAGTCGTCGTAGTAGACGGAAAAGCTACCTGACAGCGGACCACGGTTCATACGATAGGCGACCTCATAATGCCTGTTGGTCCGGCCATCTCCTCGCGCGCCTCGTCGGTGATCTTGTCGAACAGGTTCTCCGGCACCGAGAATTCGTGCCCGACATCCAGCATGTTGAAACTCCGGATCCGGTCTTCCGGCCAGTCGTTGCCGTCATCGAGGACGCGAAGCGTCTCGAGAATTCGGTCCGACGCATCGGGGATGAACGGCCGGGACAGAATGCCGTAGATCCGCATCAGGTTCAGCGCGAAACGGATGATTGTTGCGGCACGGGCCTCGTCGGTCTTGATCACAGTCCAGGGCGCGGATTCCTGCAGATATTCGTTGCCGACCGCCCAGATGCCACGCAGCTCGGCCGCGGCCTTGCGGATCTCGATCGCTTCCCAGTGGGCCTCAAGCGCATCAATCCGCCGCGCAATGTCGGCGACGACCTTCTGTTCCGGCACTTCATAATAACCGCCCTCGGGAACTCTCTCACCGAACTTCGAGCGGCAGAACTTGGTCACCCTGCTGACGAAGTTGCCGAGCACGTCGGCGAGGTCCTTGTTCACGCCGGACTGGAACGCCTCCCACGTGAAGTCGCTGTCCGAGCTTTCGGGCATGTTCGAGAGAAGCCACCAGCGCCAGTAATCGGGTGGCAGAATCTCGAGTGCCTGATCCATGAATATCCCGCGGCCCTGACTGGTCGAGAATTTGCCACCCTCATAGGTCAGCCAGTTCGTTCCCTTGATATAGTCGACAAGCTTCCATGGTTCGCCGCTTCCCATGATTGTCGACGGGAAACTGAGCGTGTGGAAGGGCACATTGTCCTTGCCCATGAACTGGACGTACCGGACGTCGGCGGCACCCTTGTCCTCGCGCCACCATCGCTCCCAGTCACTGTCGTCGCGCTGTTCCGCATCGGCCCATTCTGCGGTTGCCGCGATATATTCGATGGGCGCGTCGAACCACACATAGAAGACTTTGCTTTCCATGCCGGGCCAGTCGTCCTCTCCCCGCTTGACCGGGATGCCCCAGTCCAGGTCGCGGGTAATCCCGCGGTCCTGCAACCCGTCGCCGTCGTTCAGCCATTTCTTGGCAATCGAGGTCGTGAGCACGGGCCAGTCGGTCTTGGTCTCGATCCAGCTCGTGATCTGGCTCCGCATCGCTGACTGACGCAGGTAGAGGTGCTTGGTCTCGCGCACCTCGAGATCGCTCGAGCCCGAAATTGCCGATGTCGGGTTGATCAGGTCAGTCGGGTCGAGCTGTTTGGTGCAGTTCTCGCACTGGTCACCCCGGGCGCGCTCGTACCCGCAATTCGGGCAGGTCCCCTGGATGTACCGGTCGGGCAGATAGCGCCCGTCGGCGTTGGAATAGACCTGCTTCTCCATGACCTCGCGGATCAGTCCGGCCTCCGCCAGCCGGCCCGCGAAATGCTGGGTCAGGGCGTGGTTCCGGTCTGACGACGAGCGGCCGAAGAAGTCGAAGCTGAGGCGGAAGCCATCCGCCAGGTCCTTCTGAACCTGCCAAAGCTCCGCGCAATACTCCGCAATCGGTTTCTGCGCAGCCGCCGCGGCAAGCTCTGCCGGGGTTCCATGTTCGTCAGTCGCGCAGATCAGCATCACCTCGTGTCCGCGCGCACGCATATAGCGAGCATAGGCATCCGACGGCAGCTGGCTGCCGATCAGATTCCCCAGATGCTTGACGCCATTGATGTACGGCAGGGCCGAGGTGACGAGAATGCGGGCCATATCAGCCTCCTTTCACCCCGGGGTTCTATCGCCGGGGCGGGGAGAGGCAAGCGATTTTCCAGACGATCGGCCATCGACAGGGAGGTGTGGGGCGCGGCGCCTGCATCCCAGTGAGGCGATCGGTCACTCGGGCTGCGGGCCTGATTGCCGGACCCGGCCTCAACGTTCACGCCCGGGTCGGGTTGAACTCACCGAGGGATCTCGCGGACTCAATCGAAGTGCGATTTGCTCACTATTCCTCCGCGTGGACGGCACATGTCCACATGCAGAGATGGCCTCGACCGTCCAGGAGATCCGCGATGTCGCCCGGGCCGAAGACATCCAGGCACGGGGGCATGTCTTCTGGGACCTGAACGTTGAGAACGCCCGGGCTCTGGTCTCTTGGAACAAGTGACGCAACACCTGCTCTGCCATCTGCGCCGCCTCGCCGGTGGCTGATCGAAGGGTCGCTGCCTGGCGTGCGGCCAATCCGGCCTCGATCCATCCAATACTTGCGCATTCGGCCGCGATCTATCGCGCGGCGAGAGGAGACCTTGACCATCCGATCCCCGAAATCCAGGCCCGCGCGACAGGAACGCAAACCGGTAACTTCAATCGCCGTTTCCCGGAACTGCATCGTGCAGTACCGGCGATCTGTGAGACATCTGGCATTGGTGACGCGCGGTGTCAGCCGATGACCATGGACGCTTCTGAGCGACGATGGCCGCAGTCGACGCGACCGGCAGTGACGGGTGAGGCGTGATCGTCCCTCCTAGGCGAGCACGCGCCAGACCAGCACGACGCCCGATGCAAGCAGAAGCCCCAAAACGATCTTGCGAAACGTCGCGGGATTCACCATCCCGAATGCCCGGTTCCCCGCAATCGCGCCCACGATCGCTGCCGGCGTTGCGATGCCGATTGCCTTCAGCACATCCTGCGTCACCAGTCCGCTCAAGGCCATCACCGCACCGGCGAGGCCGAGGAGCAGCAGGTTGTAGGCCTGCAGGATCGCGCGGCTCTCTCGCGGCGAGGCGTCGGAAAGCTGAAGCCAGACCATCGGAAGCGCGCCCGACAGACCCGCAAGACCGCCGAGGATCCCTCCGATCCAACCGATCCCGGCATCGCGCCACCGCGTACGCAACCAGGACCCGATCGGCCTGAGAAGACCCGAAAAGCTTGCAACGCCATAGAGCACCAGCACTGTCCCCACGACGGCGCGCAATGCGTCGGGCGAGATGATCGCCAGCGCCGATACACCGATCGGCACACCGACCACACCGCTCACCAGAAACGGAAGTGCAGGACGCCAATCGCCCCACGAGCGCGAAACGGCAATCGTGGTCAGATGAGAAACCGCCGAGCCAACGACGATCAGCGGCGGGACCATGATGGCCGGGAGGACATGAAAGTAGAGACCCGACGCCATGAGTGCTGTCCCAAATCCCGCGAAACCAGCAACAAATGCGGCGAGACCGGATCCGGCAAGGATAAAGAGGACGGTAACCAGATCAAAGCTCACAACGTCTTCCCAAGTGACAGTTCATAAGGCGCATAGCCGAGACGCTCATAGAACGCGATCGCGCGGTGATTGGCAACGACGGCGGCAATGTGAACCCGCCGGATCCCATGGGCCGCAAACCGCCGCTCGGCTTCGGCGATCAGTGCCCCGGCAATCCCGGACCCGCGTTGAGGCGGCTCGACCCAGATATCACTGATCCATCCGGTCAGGCGTGCAAATTCGGGAACCATGAATCCCTGTTCTTCTTCGACGCCGAACAGCAACCAACCCGCAATCGCGCCGTCGATCTCCGCGACGAGGTTGCCACTGGCAGGATGCCCGGCAATCCATTTCTCTAGTCCTGCATAATGCCGCGACGCCATCTCGGCGCCCGGCCGCCGGTTAGGCTCGCTCTCTCGCTCAAAGTCCTGAAGCGCGGCCATGAAGCCAATCACGGTCTC
>JBCCGE010000046.1:0-24653 GCA_039029455.1 Pseudomonadota bacterium
GAGACGGTTTTTGCAGAGCCAGCAGATGCCGGGTGGCGTGTTCGTTACTTTTCACCGGAATCTGAAGTTCCATTTTGTGGGCACGCGACCATTGCTCTTGGCGCTGCACTTGCCCGGCAGCAGGGCGCAGGTGTTTTTGCATTGCAGCTCAATGACGCCAGAATCACTGTTGAAGGCATGACGTCAGGGGGTATTGATTCAGCTGCATTGCAGTCACCAGAAACGCGCTCTCAAACCGCAGACCGTGAAACAACCAATAACGTATTGTCACTTTTTGGTTACACACACGATGATCTCGACGAAAAACTGCCGCCGGCTTTTGCGAATGCCGGTGCGAACCATTTCATTGTTGGATTGAATTCTCGAGTAGCACTCTCGTCAATGCAGTACGATTTGGACATAGGGCGAGAACTCATGAGACGCTCAGATCTTGTCACCGTCATGTTCGTGTATGCGGAGTCGTCAGATCTGTTTCACAGCAGAAATCCATTTGCTTCCGGTGGGGTGTATGAAGACCCGGCAACCGGTGCTGCATCGGCAGCATTTGCAGGATACCTGAGAGATCTCGGGTGGCCTCATGGCGGTGAGATCAATATTGTACAGGGTGAGGATATGGGTATGCGCTCCCTGATTAATGTCCAGTTGAGTGACGCTGTGGGATCGAGTATTCGAGTTTCAGGAACCGTCAGGGAAATCTGAAAACGACTTGCAGGTCCGGCAATATACTGGTGCGAAACAATATATATGGGCCGAAGCTCAGAGACCACAAAGTCAAACCATGCTGTTCACGACGGGTACAAAGTGCTTTTTGGTTGAATCGACCGTCCGGTTTCTGCTCTGGCTAGCGAGTACTTCTGCGGAATAAGAGCGATTATGACTATGCGTGCGGCAGCATTTCTTGCAATGTTTGTTTTGTCCTTTCCAATATGGTCGGATAAATCATTGCGTATTGTTGTTATTGATAGTTCGACACCCACTGAGGCGTTGCTGGATAGGCCTGGAACCTATCTCGGAGAAAGATTTCTGTTCGATGAGATGCACGCCGGTAATGTGATGGCGCGTGTCGGTGTCTGGGAAGCCGGGCCCGGCGAGCTTTCAATCGACAACTTTCCTTTTACCGAGTATGTGCTGATGATTAGCGGTCGTGTCAAGGTTACGGAGACAGACGGCACATCCTATCAGTTTTCTGCTGGTGATACTTTTGTCATACCCAAGGGGTGGAAGGGCGTGTGGGATGTTCAGGAACGGATGAAGAAGCAGATTGTTCGTGTTGGTAATTTTGTTCAGTAACTCCTGACAATCTGTGAAAGCTAACCCGCTACCAATCTAAGTTGCGTTTTAACCAGCCGCAACTCGCTGGGAGATACCGGTATCTCTACATACGTTGCTGATGTTGGTTTGAGATGTGAAGAAGACTTATAAACAGAGAACCTGTTTGAACCTGATTTTTTTCGAGAGGGGCTGATATGAAACTGGAAAAACTCATTATGCGTGTATTTGAGGTCCGATCAAAACCCGGAAAGTCGGCGGCTCTGAAGGAAAAGCTGGCAGCTACATCTGTCGCTGTCGTCGCAGACAAACCAGGAAACATGGGTTATTTTTTCGGTTCGGATATGTCCTCTGACGGTAATGATCTTGTTTTCGTGTCCGTTTGGAATAGCATGGAGGCGGTTAAAGCTCACTTTGGTTCCGGCTGGAAGCTATCGTTCCTGCCGCCGGGATACGAGGCGTTGATTGAACGATGTTCTGTCAGACATATTGAAATCGATGGTCGTCTGTCTGCGGCGATTGAACGCGCTCTACTGTAAAACTGCGATGCAAACGAATGACTGGAAAAATGAATAGACGAGGATACTGCCTGTGCCGTAACACAGCCTGGGAATTCGAGGGAGCAATTTCATGGTCCTGCTATTGCCACTGTGATGACTGTCGACGTAATTGTGCAGCGCCGGTAGTGGCCTGGCTGGGTGTGCCAATAAACAGATTTAAGTGGATTGGTGACACTCCGAAAACAATCGAAACGTCCAAAGGTGTGCACCGTCATTTTTGCAGGGACTGCGGTTCTCCAATGGGCTTTGAGGCAGATCACTACCCGGGCGGTATGCATGTTTATGCAGCCTCGCTGGCTGACCCGGAAAATTTTTTACCTGAATTCCACGTTAATTACCACAGTAAGTTGCCGTGGTTGGAAATTCGCGACGACCTTCCAAAATACGACAGTACGTTACTGCATACACCTGACAATCCCGAATATGACAACAGCCAATAGATTCAAAAGCATTGGGTGGCAGAGCGAATCTTCTATGTATTCCGATAAAGGGTAACCAGGTGAGCGTTGACATCGAAATTATTCCGTTGTGATCGAAAATTTTGACGTCTAGCTTTGGAGCAGAGAGAATCAGAAAGTTTTGGAATCATCTCCGCTAAAAATTCTTTGTCGATTGAAAAAAGCTGTTCAGCCTAATCAGTTAGTGTCCTGAGAATCATGTTGTCGGGCTTATGCATTTCGTATTTTCAGATTCAGGATCGAGATGGATTTATCTGCATTTACCTGCATTGATTTGATGATGGAAAAGTGACCATGGAATACCGAAACGATTTGCAAGGCTTGCGTGCAATTGCAATTATTCTGGTCGTACTGGCTCATTCAGGTTTGGGATATTTTTCAGGTGGGTTTGTCGGAGTTGACGTTTTTTTCGTTCTGTCCGGGTTTTTGATTACCGGCCTTATCTGCAGCGAAATCAAGAAAACCGGAAAGCTTAATATTGCTCGGTTCTATTCTCGTCGCCTGAGTCGGCTGTTACCTGCTCTCGGTGTGATGCTGGTTGTCACACTAATTGTTGTGTACGTGCTTTTCTCACCCAAGCAGCTCCACTCACAACTGCTCACCGGGTTATTTTCTTCAATATGGTTGAGCAACGTATTCTTTTATTTCAGGGAAGTTGATTATTTTGACGAGTATTCGAAACATGATCTGTTTCTGCACACCTGGTCGCTTGGGGTGGAGGAGCAGTTCTACCTGGTTTGGCCGTTTGCGTTGCTTTTTCTAGTGTATTTTGGAAAAAAGAATTCCAATCACAATTTGATAAACCGATCTGTTTTGCTGACTGGTCTTGCGCTCATATTTGCGTATGGTTTCTCGTTGTATCTCAGCGAGACAAATATTCGAGCAGCTTTTTACCTGATGCCTTCAAGAGTTTGGCAATTTTCACTGGGGGCATTGGTGTTTTTATTGTCGGATAACCAATCCCTTCGGTTTTTGGATCGGTACAATTTGCTGCAATCCAGAAATTGGTACTGGGTTATTTGGTCTTTAGGATTGACTCTTGTTGTTGGCAGCGCATTGCTTTTGACGCCAACAACACACTATCCGGGCGTTTGGGCTACAGTTCCATCGGTAGGTGCTGCATGCATTATATTTTCCGGTAAGCTTTTGCGCGATAACAATCCTTTGGTCCATCCGCTTTTGGTTTGGATTGGTGATCGATCGTATTCATGGTATCTGTGGCACTGGCCTGTACTCACGATTGGTTTAATGTTTGGCTTGAGCGGTCAAGTTTTAGCAACAGCTGGACTGATAGCAATATCGTTGTTGCTGGCCATGCTGAGTTATCGTTTTGTTGAAACGCCATTTACAAAAGGTCGATGCAGAGGCTTGATACCCCGACGGGTACTGCTGTATTCGATGTGCAGTATGCTGGCTTTGTGCGCTATCTTTTTTCATGCGCGACACGATTTGGATAGAGCGATAATCGCTGATGATTTTGTAGATTACTGGCGCAGAGATTCAGCCTATATCTATAAAATTCCTTGCGACGGCTGGTACTATCACGCAAAGGTTGATAAGTGTAATTTCGGTACTGAGGATGCGGAAAAAACGGTAGTTTTGCTTGGGGATAGCATCGGCGCCCAATGGTTTTCCATGGTGCTAAAAGCGTTTCCAAGTCCAGAGTGGCTGACCACGGTTCTTACAAAATCTGCATGCCCGATTGTTGATGAGCAAATTTATTATCAACGCGTCGGGGGCGTTTTCAGAATATGTGAAGAATGGAGAAGCAAGGTCATTCAAGAGCTGGAGGTAATCAAGCCTGATGTTATTGTTTTAGGTAGCTCCTCTAGCTACGAGTTTGGCGAGCTACAATGGACTGAGGGAAGTAGCAGGATTTTTGAACGTTTGAGTCGAGCAGCTGATTTCGTTATTGTGTTGGCAGCAACCCCGAGACTTAATTTCGACGGACCAGCCTGTATAAATCTGCATGTTAATTTGAATGGACTGGATAACTATTCGGTAGAAAGTTGTATGTCCGATTCAGATATAGCGCATGCATCTAAAGTTGCAGGACTGCTAACGAATGCTGCGGACCGCTACCATAACGTGCACCTGGTTGACTTAAGTGATCTGGTGTGCCCAAACCAACGTTGCTATGCGGGTGACCCTGACACCGTCGTCGTGTTTCGCGACAGCCAGCATCTGACTGATACGTTCGTTCGAACAGTGGCACCGGAATTTCGCAATCGTCTTAGCAGGCTGGGCATCGATCTCAATCACTGAAACTGGTCGCAACAGGTCTTATCTTTTTACATAATTCCTGCGTGATTCCAGCCCCCGAATAATTACGTCCAGTCCGTAGTCAAATTCCTGATCCGGGTCAACGTTAGTAATTTCTTCAATTAATGTAAGAGTGTTGGGGAAGTGCCCCCGACTGAGACTATCGTCAAGTTCCGTTCGCATCTCCGGCGTAAATGGCGAAATCCAGTCGGTGAGTTCCCAGTCGCAAAAATTTTCCGTAAAAGCCATAAGCAACCTTGCCGCGCGAGCGGTTTCTTTCCTGTCGAATCCACCGTGCATTAGCGCGCCGTAGAGTGCTTCAAAAATTCGGTGTTCCCCGGCAACCCACTCTTCAAATGTGTCAAAGACCTGGATGACCCCCGGATGCTGATGTGCAAGCTGACGAAATCCGGCACAAATCAGCTTTACGTCGTCCTGCCACAAGGTATGAGATTGCGGCAGTTCACATTGGTTTACGACATGTTCAACCACTTTGTACATCAAAGCGGCTCGGCTGGGGATGTGGTAGTAAATCGCCATTGGATCGACACCGAAACTGGCAGCCAGCTTTCTCATACTAAATTTCTTGTGCCCCTCAAGATCCAGCATTTTGATCGATCGCTCGACGATACGTTCTGCGCTTAAATTGTTTCTTTTCCCCACTTTCTCGCCAGCAGTTGTTTTCCTCTACACCGTAGAGTAACATGTATTCTACAGTGTAGAAATAGTAGGTGTTGCAGTATGGAAAAAATCTATAAACGTCCCGTTACAGATACAGGTCGACGGCGGTTGCTTAAAGCCGGCGCAGGTTTAATCGCTGGTTTGCAGACTCATGCCGGACTGGCTGACACTCAGACCGCTGCTTCAAAAGGCGATTTCGATGTGATCATCGTAGGTGCTGGAGTGGCCGGGATGTATTGCGCAAAGCAGCTTATTGAAAAGGGGTACCAGGTGGTGGTGCTGGAGGCGACAGGTCGCCATGGTGGCCGGGTATTCAGCCAGACCCTCGGGCAGACCCGCATCGAGATGGGGGCTGAGGAGCACTACCTCAGACGAAATAACCCTGTATACGACGCGGTAACCGGCGCTCTTGGCAAGGAGGTATACGTCCGCACGTACACCGGGGACACGCTGATCTCTATGGATGGCGGCAAGACCTGCTGGGAAGAAAAGGGTGACTGCTCTGCGGATGCTGATTTTCGGAATTATCAGAAATACTGGGCGCACTACGGCAACCCGGCGAAACAAAAGGATTTCAGTACGACCATGGCCGAGGAAGTAGAGCGGCGATATGGCGTAACGGCCGATCATCGGGCTTATCACCTCTACGACAGCGGCATCGCCGGGTCGATATACGGCGCATCACTGGATCGAATTGGTGCGGCCAGTCTGGCGGCCCAGGACTGGAAGTGGACGCTCTCTGAAAGTATTCGGGTAATGAAAACAAGAGATCTGGGGTACTCGGATATTCTGGATCAGGTTTGGTGGAACGATATTTTGGGTAGTGTGCTGTTGAATCGCCCTGTGGCTGAAATTGATTTTAGCAGTGATGTGGTAACGGTTCGGGATACGCTGGGTGACACCTTCAGAGCACACAAAGTTGTTGTGACCGCATCCATCGGTGTGCTGCAAAGTGAATCAATTGCATTCAGACCGGCGCTCCCGGAGTCTACCCGTCACGCCTATCGCAACATAGGGATGGGGCGAGGCATGAAGGTTGCATTGAGATTTAATGAGCAGTTTTGGGATTCAAAGATGACGTATTTCATCACTGAAGGCCTCTCCTCTAGTGGATGGGTACCCAGCAGCTACAAGGAAGGCAGCAATGACCACATCATCATGTGTTACCCAATGGGCAACAACGCGCAGGTGATGACAGACATGGCGTCATCTGCGGCGGACGGTGACGAACGCATCATCAAGGAGATGCTGAGTGATCTCGACTTGTTATTTGATGGACAGGCCGGCCGGACATACATCGACGGTATCGTTCAGGACTGGACATCAGCCCCGTATATTCAGGGCAGCTATTCGTATCCTATGCTGGACACGTATGCCGGTTCGAAGAGTCTGAGACAGCGTCTTGCTGAACCGGTGAGAGATCGCGTGTTTTTTGCCGGAGAGGGTACCAGTCACCGCAATCCGTCCTGTGTCCCGGGAGCTCTTCAGGAGGGAGCGCGTGCGGCGAAACGAATTGATGAGTTTCTGGAAGGTGTTTCCAGACCGCCCGCTGTGGCATGAGGCGCACAACTCTGCTTTCGTAAAGACCTTGTGACTGGCGTCGGCGCTAAAAATCGGAGATGATCAGTAATGGTTCGAAATTTCTGTGCGCATCATGAATCAAAAACCACTGTTGCCGATATCAGCTGATCAGGTCGCGTCCTATCAGAAAGACGGCGTTTTAATGCTGTCCGGTTTATTTGATCCCGAATGGATCGATACGTTGTCTCGGGGTCTGAAGCGAAATCTCGATGCCCCCTCAAAACGTGCGCGAGTCTGGGATCGGGACGAAGAGGGTCGGACAATGTTCTGGGACAGTCAGGCCTGGCAGGGCAATACCGACTATGAACGATTTGTTTACCATTCCCCAGCGGCCGAAATAGCAGGCCGTCTCATGGGTGCGTCAACAATCAATTTTTATTTTGATGCCGTATTTGTGCGCTCACCCGGCAGCCAGTTTTCAACACCGTGGCACCAGGATGAACCGTACTGGTCAATAGAAGGGTTCGATACCTGCACCATCTGGATGCCATTGGTCAGCGTTCGGCGTGAAAACGCTCTTGCATTCGTGCCAGGTTCGCATCGTGCGGGTTTTGTGTTTGATCAATACAACTTTGGGGCGCTAAATCCGGATGGGAAGACTGATGTTGATCAGGTGAATTTTAATGCGATTGCGGATTCAACAGTTCCCGATATTGATGCAGACCCGGAACGCTATGGAGTGATAAGTTGGGACATGGAGCCCGGAGACTGTGTAGTCTTTAACAGTCGCATTCTTCACGGCGGATCGGGAAAGCTGCCGGTCGATCGCGGATTGAGCGTGTTTACGTCGAAATGGCTTGGGGATGATGTTCGCATCAAATTTCGGACCTGCGGAATGGATCCCGATCACAGCGAGATCATGACTCAGCATGGTCTAAAGCCGGGAGACCGACCCGGCACGGACCTTTATCCTGAAGTTTGGTCACAATAGCTGAAGAGACCTTTCGCAGTACCCCTCGGAAGCACGCCTGATGGATAACACCGTTGAATGAGCAGTCTGATCTTCTCCTGATTGGACTGACGTTTTTTCTCGCTGGCGTGGTCAAAGGGATCGTCGGGTTAGGATTGCCCACAGTCAGTCTAGGGTTGCTCGCACTGTTCATTGATTTGCCGACTGCAATGGCGTTGATGCTGGTTCCGTCGCTGGTAACCAATATCTGGCAGGCAACAAGTGGTGGATTTGCAGTAGTCATCCTTTCCCGAATCTGGCCGTTTTTGCTGGCTGCAACGGCTTCAATCTTTGTTGGCGCTATCGCACTGGTGAACGGAAATCCGTCACTGTTGCTCGCATTGCTGGCTGTGCTGCTTATGTTTTACGCCGGCATCGGTCTGGCGGGTCTGAAGCTTTCCATTCAAGCGCAACACAGAGCATCTGCTGGCGTCGTATTTGGGATTGCCAATGGTGTACTCACGGGTATGACGGGATCTTTTACGGTCCCCGGAGTGATTTATCTGAATGCGATTGGCCTGGACAGCCGGATGTTGATTCAGGCAATGGGTATTTTGTTTACATTATCTACAGTAGGATTGGCGATTGCTTTGCAGCGATACAACCTGCTATCACCGCAGCAGATGCTGATCTCCTCCGTCGGTGTGCTGCCGGCGCTGATCGGCATGCTGGGTGGAAAGACTATCCGGGAACGTATGACTGAGGCACAATTCAAGCGTGTGTTTTTTCTCGCATTGCTGGTGCTGGGAGCAGTGCTTATGGTTAAAGCGGTCTGAAACGCCGGCACTTATCCGGAATTGATAAATGACCTGCTTTTTTGATCCACAACCAATGCTCAAAGGCGAACGTATAGTGGTTCGCCCACTGACCCATGAAGACTATTTGGCATTATTTCGGGCAGCCAGTGACCCCGAAATCTGGAGACAGCATCCGGATACTGAGCGCTATACCCGTCACGGATTTGAACAGTACTTTAGCGACGCATTGCAATCGGGATCGGCGCTGACGGTCATTGAGTCGGCAACGGGTGAAGTTATTGGTTCATCGAGATATCACGGTTTCGATCCGGATCAGGATAGCGTGGAAACAGGCTGGACTTTTCTTGCGCGCTCCGTCTGGGGCGGTCTGTACAACCGCGAACTCAAAGAACTGATGCTGTCGCACGCATTCAGGTTTGTGCACACGATACTTTTCTATATCGATCCGTCCAACACGAGATCCCAGCGCTCTGTGGAAAAGATTGGTGCCTTGAAAGAACTGCAGCCGGATCGGCAAGGGCGGGTTGTATACCAACTCACTCTGCAGCAGTGGAACTTAAAGTGTGGATCAGAACGATGAACGAAGTCAGAAATCGCTAATGAACGAACCCAAAAGACCCGTCAATATTCACAAGGCTTATCATGCCCACGTGTACTTTGATGAAACCAGTCGCGAGTTCGCACGCAGTCTTTGCGATCGCATCCGGGATGAATTTGAATTGCAGGTCGGTCGGTTTCACGAGCGACCCATCGGACCTCATCCAACGGGCAGTTGTCAGATAATCTTCGGAATGCGTGATTTCGATGAGTTTATCGGATGGCTCCAACGTCATCGTGGTGAGTTGACGGTGCTGATTCACGGGCTTACAGGAGATGACTACGCGGATCACACAGATAACGCCTACTGGTTGGGTGATGGAGCGACCCTGAATCTGGAAATTTTTTCCCCAAATAGAACCTAGTTCGATCTCTGGCTCTCCAGGGTGACTTAAGCTATGGGCATTGAAAATATAATTTTTGATATGGACGGAACTCTGGTCGACAGTGAGTTCTGCTCCGCTCAGGCGATGATTGATGTACTGCCCGAGTTTTCGTTGAACGCCAACGATTTGCTGGACAAATACCGCGGTACTCGCCTGGACTGGATTATTCGTGATCTGTCTTCGGAATTTGGTGTTCCGATAGACGCTGGCCGAGCAGAACTTTTTCGCCAGCGTGAACGGGCCCTTGCACCCACTCTGATCTCGTTAAATGCCGGCGTTGCAGAGTTCCTCGCATCCAATACAGTTAGATGCTGCATCGCATCAAACGCTCCAAGAGAAAAAACCCATCGTTCGCTGCAGATATGCAAGATCGCCGATCATTTTGGTGAACGGGTTTACAGTGCCTATGACGTCGATGCCTGGAAGCCTGATCCGGCTCTGTTTCTTCATGTGGCACGAGAAGAGGGTTTCGGGGTCGATCAGTGTCTGGTTGTCGAGGACAGTGCCGTTGGCATCGATGCTGCCATCGCTGCTGGTATGAGCGTGGTCTGTTTTTCGTCGGTCAAAAGGGAGGTGCCTGCGGGCGTCGTGGGCGTGATTTACGATATGAGGGATTTATTCGACATCATTCGCAGCCTGGACTAAAGAACACGCGACCGTGCGCCACTTTCTGGGCGGATACTCTTTCCGCGTCAATATCAATTGCTCACTACAGTTTCATGCAACTCGACCAGTGTCGGACCGTCTGACTGGATCGCGGCGGCTATTTCCGGTGTGATTTGACTGCTGTCTGAGATGTTTCGGTAGTCCCAGTGATACGCCATGGCGAGTGCTGAGAAATCAGGATTTTTTTGCGACACTCCGATGGGGTCAATCTGTGCATTGTCCATATCATCACGGATCTGCTGCAGAGCGTCATTGTTCCAGAGCAGGATAGTGATATTCAGATTGAGTTCGGTGGCAAGCCCCATTTCCGGGAGGGTATACTGCAATCCGGCATCGCCAACGATACAGACCACCGGCCGGTCAGGAGACGACAGTGCCGCGCCGATTGCAGCAGGCAACCCGTAACCCAGTGTTCCATAGCCTGTTGGGTGATGCCATGAGCGCGGCGATGACAGCGGCAGATAGTCAACAGCTGTATACGCGATCTGGGTCATATCGCTGGTAACGATCACGTTCGCAGGCAGCGCGTTTTGAATGCTAACCAGAGCGTCCCAGTGGCGTCTCTCTTTGCGTGACATGTCTTTGGCGTGGTGCTTGCGAGCAGATTCGCACAGCGCCTCGAGTTCTGCCTTACGCGTCGGGTTTTGACCGGCCTTCCCGATTAATCCCGCGAGCACTTTACGTGCGTCTGCCTGCAGCAGTATCGATCTGTCTGAGCGCGCAGGGCAATCGGCGTCAAGATTAATCCACACCTGGTTATGGGTCAAAGCCAGATCATCGTTCCAGTGATCGGTTTGTCCAAACTCGGTGCCGGCAAAGACAATCAGATCGGCTGATGTCAAAATATCCTGAACGTAGGGCGCACGGAGTTGAGCCCCGACGCCGAGACGGTTTTCACCAGTGACTATGCCTCGTCCAGCTACAGTAGTTAGAACAATTATCCCCGCTCTGTCTGCCAGTGCCTGGACCTCCGTCGATGCGTGGCTTGCTCCGCCGCCTACTATCAGAACCGGCCGATCAGCTTCGTCGATGAGTGCCGCAGTCTGGTTAAGTTGAGATTCAGTCGCTTCGGCTGCCTGCGGTACCGGTTTTGCTTTCCACTGGTCTGTGGCTGTTTGCCGAATCAGACCAAGCGGAATATGAAGATGTACGGGGCGAGGATTTTGGGTCGCGAAAAGTTCGAATGCCTGGTGAACAAAATCCGGGATATCACTTTGCTTGGTGGCCGTCATTGATAGAGCGCACAAAGGCCGGGTTACTGCTTCCTGGTTGGTTATTTCATGCAGGCGGCCGTGATTGATCCCGTCATTTACGGGTTCATTGACAGGCGAAACAATAAGCATTGGTGCTGAATCCATATAGGCTTCGCCAATTGCGGTCGAAAGGTTTGTGACTCCCGGTCCGGTAATGACGAAGCAGGCAGCGGGTTTTCCCACTGTTCGTGCGTAACCGTCAGCCATGAATCCGGCACCTTGTTCATGGCGTGGGTTAACGTGTCGAATTCGGCTGGAGGCCAGACCTCTGTAGAGTTCGATACTGTGTGTGCCGGGTATTCCAAAAACTGTCTCGATGCCGTATTGCTCAAGGAGGTGAACCAGAGACTCTCCAACAGTCAGCGCAGTGTCTTTCTTCATTGTTCAGTAAATTCCCAGTGATCGCTTCACATAGTTCAGGGTTCCGTCGATTGCGGCGGCCATCGCGTAGGCGCAAAAACACAGCATTGGTGTGACACTCGACATGGTGAGTCTCGGAATATCGCGGACCGATGTCAGGTTGATCGCGAGCAGGACGGCAAAGGTCAGCAGAAAACATCCACCAAATAAAACGAGATTCCATCGGTGTGTGGCGGCACTAACAAAAAACAACCACAGTGAAAGCACAATAGAAGCAACGACAACATAAACAAAATATTTACTGTAATTTCCGTAGTGTCGCTGCATAGCGCGGTGCTTGTCGCGTTCTATTTTGACAGTTTCAGGCACGTAACGCTCTGCGTGTGCAGCAAATGCGGCCTGTTGATTGAAGAATCGACCCACCGCATAGACGAAACGATTGTCACCCGGGCTTCTATTGTGCGCCTGAGCTTTGTCAGGGTTGGGTTGAAACCGGTTGAAAGACACAAGCTCTTTCAATCGAAGTAGAGCAGCAGGATAAACATCCTTAAAAAATGCGTTTTTCCAGATGGTTCCGGGAGGGTGCCATCGACACTCATCCGGATTGTTGTCACAAAAACTCCGAATGTCTGCGGCGATACGATAATAAGCAGATTCTGCGGTTGCAAATGATTCGTAGTATCCGAGATCAGCCATCCCGTCTCGGACCATCCAGAGTGCATAAGTGCCATTGACCTCGCCAACAATGCCACCGAACCTTAAATCTTCATCGATCATTTTGTCGAACAGCTCGTTGGTGTGATTACTGATTGTGAGCATTTTTTCGCGTACTTCGACCGTTAGATGGTCAATATTCCCGCCGGGCTTCGTATTCAGTGAGAGAATCGCACGCATGGCTGCAGAGTGTCCGGGTGCCTTGATATCCACAGTGCCGTAGTAGCCATACTTTTCAAGATTAATACTGGCTATCGAATGGAAAACGAGCAGGGCGGGCGCTAATACCAACAACCATCCTGCCAGATAGCGAAGCGGCGAGTGACGCACACAATATATTGCGGTGACACACAGTGCGGGAAAGAGAATCCCCAGCATCCATATCGATTCTTCTCGTGTATTCCATGCAATTGCGAGACTGATGCCGCAGACAAGACTCCAGCGCAGAGACAGTCGCTGTTGACTAACGGCAATTGACAGCATGGCCATGGTCGCCGACAGAAAGACCAGAATCGTGGGCATAAACAGAGCCTGCCGCAGGGGATGACCCCAGTACATCGAATACGTTACGGGATTCATCAGCAACAGCATGAATGCGAGAAAAATTGCGATTCGACTTTTGATGCAGGTGGTCAGGGCGAGTGCGAAAACAATACACGCGACGACATAAATCAAATCGAATGCAAGTCTGGGGTGAAGCCCCATTTCAGCCATACCGACTAAAAACAGCGGAAACATGGGGCCTTTGATCAGCGTAAAATGATCGTAGTCGCCAAACCAGTTGCCCTGGGCGATTGAGGTCGCTTTCTCAAAGAACCAGGTGATGTCATGGGGCGACAGCTGACTGAACACCATTGGCAGCCCAGAGGTCATCCACAGTTTGTAAATCGCCGCCAGCATGACGGCCAGCCAGAAGCTGACGATCACTGCGGTTGATAATGGATTAGCCGGTGCCACGTGTTGTTTCGATTAGATTCAGAAGTCGCAGCAGATACGTGGTAACTGCTGCCAGGGTTTCGCAGGCGCGATTGTAAACCAGCCCGCGCCTCCGCGCTTCCAGCGGATCAGAGCAGCAGATTCAGCACCGGAAGTAATCGGTTCTCCACGGCCGAGGCTTTTGAATACCCTACTCGATAGCAGCCCATGGATGCGTAGAACCCTTCTGCGAATGGATCGCTGGTGATTTCAATTAGGGACATACCCTGTGTCCGCGCTGCATCTGCAACGGCATGGAACAACTGTTTGCCGACTCCGAAACCCTGGAAAACCGGATCGACAAAAAAATCGTCAAGCTCAGTGACTCGCAGGGAGGTTTTGATTAGCGTTGCAAATCCTGCGATTCTGGATGGATTGCGAGCGACAATACATAAGTTTTCAGGGTGCTCGAACGGAGACGCATCAAAACCGAGTAGTTCCTCGCAATTGGACATAAACTGTCCGGAGTAGCCCCACGATTGTTTTGCCCTCAGACTGAGTTGCGTGAGTTTGACCGGATCTTCAATCCGCAGCGGTCCGAGTTCGATGTTGTTGCGTGGCTTCAAAATACCGACAGCTTTGCTTCGTAGTGTCGCTCCAGCTCTGTGCGGATAATCGCAAGGCCGGATGCAACCTCATCAACCGAAGATGGCGCACTGATGCAAATGCGAATGCCCTGTGGTGCTGAAAAATGTCCGGTTGCAAATGATTCTGCGGTCAGCACGTTGACTTTTTTGTGGTGCAATCGGTCTTTAAAGTCTGAAGCTCTCCACGGCTCGGGAAGTGGCAACCAGCAATGGAAACTGTTTTGCCTGCTGCGCAGACCAAATTTTCCCAGTGACTGCTGTGCCAGATCAACTCGAGTGGAGAGTTCGTTCTTCTGCCATTCATGCCATTGAGCCGCAGCTTCCGTATCAAGCCAGCGCTGCGCAATTTCGGTCGGCAGGGTGGGGCCAAACCAGCATTGAGCGCGTAACGCGTCAGCAACAGATTCTGTCAGCCTGGGCGGACTCACCAGATAACCGACCCGAAGTCCGGGTGCGACCAGCTTCGAATGGCTATTGATGTAAAGAGTGATCTCAGGGTCAAGCTGATGAAGTGGTGCGATGGGCTGAGTGTGAAATACCGACGGTACTTCGTCTTCAATAATCCAAACATTGTGTTCACGTGCCAGTTCAACAATGTGTTGTCTGCGCTGCAGCGACATACTCGCATTGGTTGGATTGTGTATTGTCGGACAGCAGTACAGGGCACGCAGATTGTTCTGACGGCACAGGCTATCGAATGCCTCCGGTACAACCCCTTCATCATCAAGCGGAACACCTACGGCCTTAACGCCAAGCTGTGAGGCGACTGCGTTGATCCCGGGGTAACTGAGGCCCTCAGCCGCAACTGTTTCTCCGGCGCGAGCTGCGGCCTGCATAGCCAGATAAATTCCATGCTGAGCGCCACAGGTAATGGTCAGGTTTTCCATTTCGGCGCGTACGCCGAATTGATTCAGCCATTTGAGCGCCCACTGACGATGACGCGGCAGACCTTGTTCGGCGTGATACTCCAGCAATTCTCTGTGAACATGATGCTTTAACTCGAAACCGGGTAAGACTTTTTCCAGCACAGGACTGGGTCGATTTCCGACCGGCAGATTGAGACTGAAATCAATTTCATCGTCACCAGCCGGTTGGGGAGCCAGGTGTGCAAATGTGACACTTTGCGTTTCGGCAGGACCTGCATAGGTTCCGCTTCCAACCACCGCATGCACCATACCGCGACGCTCCGCTTCGGCATAACCGCGCGTCACAGTGCCAACGGTTACCCCCAGAAGATCCGCCAGCTTTCTGTGTGTGGGCAGTCGTTCACCGTGGCTTAGCTCGCCACTGTGAATTGCGGCCTCGATTGCATCTGCCAGCGCAATGTACCGGGGTAAATTTCGCTCTTCGAGGACGGGTTGCCAGAATGTCATGATGACAATAAAAGTATTGACCAATAATTGTAGTGACAATAATATCGGCAAAGCCCAAATTAGTAAACAATTGTACCCATACAATATATGAATCTAACCGGACTTTCGAACGACCTGGTGATTGCCATTTCACTGTTCGCTCTGGTCACTTCAATTACCCCCGGGCCAAACAACATTATGCTGACAGCATCCGGGGCCAATTTTGGGTTCATGGCTTCAATGCCCCACATGTTGGGTATTGTGCTTGGTGTGGCCTGCATGAACATAGCGGTGGGGCTGGGATTGGGAGTGGTATTCGAAACATGGCCGGTGCTGCAACTGATGCTGAAATGGTTGGGCAGCGCCTACATGCTGTGGCTGGCAATGACATTGCTGAATTTCCAAACCCGCAACGGATCAGACACGACTACCCGGGGGCGTCCACTGTCAATTGTGCAGGGTGCACTGTTTCAGTTGGTAAACCCTAAAGCATGGGTCATGGTGCTTTCGGCAAATGCCAGCTTTGGGCAGCCCGGCTCCAGCTACTTCGTTTCAGTGGCGGCAATCGTATTGATCTTCATTGTCGTCGGATACATGTCGATAATGCCGTGGACCGCATTCGGACACAGTATCCGGAATTTGCTGCAGGGCGCGGGTTTTTTGTTTGGGTTCAATTTAACAATGTGTGCGCTAACTGCGGCCTGTATCGTTTTTATCTGGTGGTGATGCGGAAATTCCATGTCGCCATCGCAATCGCCATGGGCTGAAGGTCGCAGGTTACGGTTCAGGCGAGAAATTCGGGTAGATCTGACTCATGGAAAAAGCGAATCCAATTTCGGTTGTGCTCGCAAAACAGGCAACAACGTCTGTGTCTGAAATCCGATTTTCTTATGCACCGAAATCGAATTTATTGCGGCTGCCGTCACGGTGTACTGACTTGAAGGCAATACATCCAAAAGTCCGGTGACAGGTCCGGGTATGACTCAGTGAATTTCGGCAGCCCAGAATGGGAAGTGAGTCTCTCTTTTTTCACAATATGTTTTTGCGGTGGGCAGTCTGACAGTATCCCGTCACAGTGCCTACAAGTGTCCAGGGTCGACGCAATGTCAGCGATACCAAGGATGTAATTTCACATGCATCAGTTACACTTCGAGATCGTTTTAATTATTCCAGGGTCAAACTCGTAAATCCGCTGACTCACACCAAATGGTAGTTCGTTTTTTAAACAGTCTGTTGATCTCGGCTGCGTTGATATCGGTTCCGAGTCTGGGCGCTGATATCAGCACGCTCATGCAGTCCAATTATCGGGAATACGTTGCAAAACGTCAGGCAGATCCCGATGTGCTGCCATTCGATCTGAGTTCAGAAGAAAAGCGGATTGGTGGTGAATCCGTTGCCCGGGTTCGGTATCTGCTGAAAGGTATTCCATTCGAGGTGTTTGCCCTACAGTTATCGACAATTTCCGAGTGGTGTGAATTTATTCCGTTGCACTTAAACATCAAGGCGTGTGCGGCAATCACCCGGGGAGACCAACAATACCTGCAGTTTTATGCGGGGGTGAAAGGCTATCTGACGCCTAAAGAAGCATCACTGCTCGAGCTTGAGTATTCAACCAAATGGGAGTCGGAGCTATTCCTGGTGGACATGTACGCGCCGACCGGACCGTATCGCACCACCGACGTCAACTTCGATATCCGGGCAATTCCGGTGGAAGAAGGCATCTACTTCGAATTCGATTTGTCCAGCGTGCCCGGCGTGGCTGCACAGCTGGCTAAAGTTTACCTGGCAACGGTCGGGCGCAATAAAATCGGTTTTTCCTCTGATGGCACAAATTGGAGGGGCAAACCAAAGTATGTCGGCGGTCAGAGGGGAGCGGCCGAGCGTAATATTGTGCGCTACCTGCTGGCCATCGAAACCTATTTTGACACTCTGGAGTTACCCGCCGAAAACCAGTTTGAGGCGCGGATAATGAACTGGTTTGATTCGACAGAGCGTTACCGAAAGCAGCTTTTTGAACTGGAGCGTGAAGACTACCTGTCGATCAAGCGACGTGAACGACGCAATCAGGAAATATTAAAGGCAGCGATCGCAAATAACACGACACCAGTTTATAAAGTTCCTGTAGAAAAAAGACAGTAAGCCCCTCGCGAGGATATCCAATCCAAATCGTTGGTTGGTGGAGGCGCGTGGTTTCGTGTGCCTGCTATGACCCCACTGGGAACAGTGGCTGGTCGTTTGTATGACAGTGGGCTCCACCACCGCTTGCCCATGAATCCAGCATGGTTATGAGATGAATGTCTCGGTCAGGGAAGTAGCCCTGAATACGCTCCTGAGCTCGGGAATCGAGGTAGGGATCGCCAAAGCCGACAACGATGACAAACCCGTTGCCTACAATCCAGTTCATATAGTCGGTGTCAAACGTCAGACCGTTGTGACGCACAAATCCTTCAACCGGATCACGAATTACCGAGAGTCCCGCGTCTGTGATAGCTCTGGCTGCGTCGTCAAAAACCTTCGCATGGTTGTTGTTACCGCGACCGCACGCTGTATCGGGCATGCATTCAGGAACGACGACGGTGTCCTCGCTGATAAACCGGGCAATTCCGTCGACATGACCGTTGGTGAGGTCGCCATCCGGCACGCCCTCGATGAAGACAACGGTGTGCACGCCAAAATGTCGTTTCAGATCGGCGGTAGCCTTGGCTTTTGAATAATCAGGATTGCGTCGCGGATCACCCAGCGTGCTCCAGTTCAGGATGACTGTTCCGGTTCCATTGAATTCGAGATTTCCGCGTTCGTGCACGATCGGTACATCGTCGACCGGTAGCCTGAGATAGTCGCCAACATAATCCGGAATCCGGTTGTCAGCATCGTAAGGGACATCGCTGCCGAATGCTCCGCCCCAGGCGTCGAACTCCCAGTTCTGCACACGCAATTCACCATCACGAATCACGTAGACCGGCCCGTTATCTCGCATCCATGCGCTGTCGTTCCTGACCTCGTGCCAGATTAGATTGGCGTGGTTCGGATCACCGCCCACAGAAGCTACCGCGTTCTGTGCACGGCGTTTAATCTGTGAATTTGAATACAGAATGTGCAGAGACTGATACTGCACAATCACCGCGGCCATCTCCGCAAAAGCCGGCTCGAGCTGTCGCTCATAGGGCCCGGGCCACTGCAGCCAGGTTGCTGCCTGAGGTTCCCATTCAGCCGGAACGCGGATGTTTGAATCAGCCATAGCAACGAAGCTCACGGGTATCAGGGTTATTAAACGTAAATATTTCAGCACATTTTTTTTCATGTTTTCGCTCTGCCATTCAACCGGAATTTATCTGTACCCGCTTCAGCCATCCACGCGCGAACTTTTCATTGACTGGATTCAACTTCAGTACCTCGATATATCGCTGCCCCTGAAACAGATTTAAAAACAGTACCACCCAGCGGTTCGACCGATCTGCTGCGATGCTGGATTTCAAAGCGCGCAGGGTTTTGGTGCCGATATCGCCGTCGACCACCAGGCCGGGGGTCTGATTTCGATCCAGAAGATTAATCGATTCCTGCAAAAACCGGGCCGCGCGACGCATGCCCATGTTAACGCCGGTATCAAAGACTTCTTCTGCAATAGTCTGATCGGGGATTCTGTCGCCAGCAATACGATCCCAGTACTGGGATTTGTAGAATTGCTTCACTCGTTGTTGCAGTCGACTGATCGAATCAAGATTGTCAGGAAAGTCATCCGAATCTTTCGCGGCATCGATATCCTGCCAGCCGTTCCAGCCTGGATGATGTCTGCGAGCCACGCCTTTGTAGGTTTCGCCTCCGCTGTCCTGTGGATCGTCGACATAGCCGCCTTCCACCTGAATCAAATGTTCAAATGCTGTTTCAAAGTCTGCCATATTAGTGAACTCCCAGATCTGATGCTGTAAACGGTCTTGAGGGTGCATTGCCAAGGATGGTGCGAACGATGTGATTCATCGTGACCGGGTCATTGTCGAATCCGCCGTGACTGCGAGCTGTGGTCTTCTGGCCTCGACGCGTTTGGCCATCGCTGTAGTGAAAATCCACCAGTTTGCCCACACTGCGATCCAGTGGAGAGCTGAAATCCTGCAGCCCCAGTAGTGCCGCCGGCGTGTCTTCTTCAAAAGCCCGCGAAACCAGGTAGAGCAGGGATTTTCGATATACGGCAGCGACGTTGTCATCAAGCTCCAGTTCCCGGTTCAGGTTGTACACGTGCATTTTTCGAATTCCGAAAAACTTTTTTTCCTTCAACAGAGGCAGGTAGTGACTGCGGAACAATGTTTCTGTGCAGGCTGGAGCCATCAGCGAAACCGAATGAATGCGAACGGACGGTGCGATTGACTCAAGTGCCTGAAGCAAATACGCAACTAAAATGCCGCCGGTGCTGTGCGCAACGCAGTGTAGTTTGATCGGTTTGTCGACCAGCATCAGCTGTTCCGCGAATGCGGCCAGAGTCTGCCAGCCGGCACTACCGGGGTCGAACGGTGCGCATGCACCCGACTTCATCTCGCGCCAGATTGATCGCCCCGGTCTGCGAACCAGCTTCTCGATCAGTACATCCGTAAACTCAGCCAGTCCACCCACTCTGTCTTTGGATTGTTCACCACCACGCAAAATAAGGTCTTTGATCTCCTCGAACAAACCCGTGTCGTACATGAAGTGATAGGGATAGATACCATTGGCTTTTAATACAGGCTTGTATGCTCTTATTCTGGCGGCCTCGGCGGCGGGATTCACCAGTCCACCGTGGGCAAACAGCATCAGATGCCTGTATTTTTCACGTTTGTCCGCGATCAGAGCCGCCGTCTCCTCTACATCCGGCAGGTTGCTCCAGTAGCTGCCGTGGTCGTGGAACCGACCGTCATCAATATGCACAAAATGTCCGGCGATCTCGCTTCGAATCACCCGACTGGTACCTGACGGGTTGGCGACCTCGGAGCGACTGTTTCGATTCAGGGTTGAAATCTGCCATATTGCCTTTGATGACAGGCTTAACCGGAACGCCCAGGCATCACGCAGATTGTGATACCAATCCTCGTAAGACCACACTGCCAGTCCACGATCTCCCCATTCCTGTCCCCAGGAGTTTTGGACGACAAATCCATTGTCGTTGTAACCGACAATGGCGAATGCGTGTCCGGGCAGCAGGCCGGGTTCTTCGCGAAAGCGGATCGCATTCTGGTTTTCGGAAACTGCGTCCGATTCCCAACCGGTATGGACGTTTGCAGATACCAGCACCGCGCCGGTTTCATTAACCGCAGCGTGAAAGTCGGACAGCTGGTGCTTCAGTCGATAATAGGCACCAACCCGATTCTCCCGCGCTGCTTTTGCCGCGTTTACAGTGAGATGAGTTTGTGCAGTGTCGTCATCTGACCATAAATTTTCGCGACATGCGCCCATGGCGTACCAGCCTTTGATGACACCGCGGCAGCTGGAACCGGCATAGTCATTGCCCGGCCATTCGTCAAACCGTCTGGCCATGTTGTAAAGCATGCGATTGCTGACGCGGTAGGATTTTTTTCGCTGTCGGTTGAGGTGATTAATACAGGCGCCAAGTGCGAACCCGGTGCATGACCCATCCTCTCCCTGATTCATGATGGTGAGCAGTTTTCTGTTCACCGGATAGCTGGACGGAATCTTAATCAGTGGCGGGCGGTATTCGTAGTCTCGAAAATCCGGTGCATCAGCGAACACATCAAGAGTGTATCCATCTATAGTCCGAGTCAGCGAATTTCGCTCAGGTTGATTCATAACGATTTACCCCATTTCGTTTGACTGCAACACAATCTTATAGGATTGACTCGGCATCTGTGTATGACTATGCGGTAAGGTTTCACGTTGTTATAGTCAACGCTCAATCATATCGGCCGGAATTCTTGACAGTTACAGCATTTGTTGCCGGGTTTGTTGCAGTTCTGGTGGGTTACACCGGGTCCGCTGCCATTATTTTTCAGGCAGCATCCAGTGCCGGTGCGAATGAGGCGCAGATTGCTTCATGGATGGGAGCTTTGGGCGTAGCCATGGGACTGACCACCATCGGTCTGTCGCTGAAATACAAGATGCCCATCCTCACCGCCTGGTCAACGCCGGGTGCCGCAATTCTCGTTACTGCACTGTCCGGGGTGGCGATGTCCGATGCGATTGGTGCGTTCGTTTTCTGCGGTGCACTTATTGCACTCACCGGGATCACAGGAATTTTTCAGAATGTGATGGACCGGTTACCGACCTCTCTGGCCACCGCACTTCTGGCGGGGGTATTGGCACGCTTTGGTATGGACGTTTTCGTGCAGATGGAAAAGGACTTTGTCATTGTGCTGACACTGTTTGTGCTCTACCTGATCGGGAAACGAGCCTTTCCTCGTTTTGTGATGATCGCGGTGTTTGCCGCGGTCATTCTGATCGCCGGCCTGTTCAGAGGGTTCCATCCCGAGCAGGTGATCTGGCAGATTACTCAACCGGTGTGGACCACGCCAAGCTTTGATTTGGGCGTGATGCTGAGTGTTGGTGTACCGCTGTATATCGTTACTATGGCGTCGCAGAACGCCCCGGGTGTGGCGGTGCTTCACACCCACGGCTATCGACCGCCGCTGTCACCCATCATGACCTCGACGGGGTTAAGCACGCTTTTACTGGCACCGTTTGGCTGTTTCGCAATCAATCTTGCGGCAATTACGGCTGCAATTTGTGCCAGTGACAACAGTCATCCTGATCCGAATCGGCGCTACTGGTCGACAATTAGTGCAGGCCTGTTTTATTTGCTGACCGGAATATTTGCCGTCAGCGTAGTGTCTTTGTTTGTCGCGTTTCCGGAATCAATGGTGCTGGCGCTCGCAGGACTGGCGTTGTTTTCAACCATTGCTGGCAGTCTGCAACACGCCATGCAGGATAAACATCGCCGCGAACCGGCACTGATTACCTTTCTTGTCACCCTCTCAGGAGTGACGCTTTTTGGAGTGGGATCGGCATTCTGGGGATTGATTGCCGGCGCCATTTCACTGGGCATTCTTACGAAATCGCGGTAGTGGAGCATATGTCAGGTTGATCCAAAACAGTACCATCCACAGAAAGTAAGTGGTCTTTGTGAGGTGATTTCGTGGATTCTTTCTGCTGCAATAGGTCGGTCGACAGCCCGTGATGGGCATCCACTATTCCAAAGAAAAATATTTTTCAGTATAGTTTCCTAAAAAACAGAACGTTAATTTCCAATTGGAGTAAATAAATATGACCCGAGTTGCGATATTGGGCGCGGGCCCTTCCGGTACCGCACAGTTAAGAGCCTTCGCTTCAGCCAAAGCCAAAGGCGCTGATATCCCGGAAATAGTGTGTTACGAGAAGCAGTCTGACTGGGGCGGCCTCTGGAACTATACGTGGCGAACCGGACTGGACGAAAACGGAGAGCCAGTGCACGGCAGTATGTACCGTTACCTGTGGTCCAATGGTCCCAAAGAGTGCCTCGAATTTGCAGACTACAGCTTCGAAGAGCATTTTGGCCGGGCCATTCCATCCTATCCGCCGCGTGCTGTCCTCGCGGATTACATCAAGGGTCGAGTGGAAAAAGCGGGTGTCCGTGAATACTGCAAGTTCAATCATGCTGTGCGTCATGTCAGTTATGACGACAAAACGGACATGTTCACCGTAACGGTTAAGGATCTGGTAAACAACACTCAAAGCAGCGAGGAGTTTGACTACGTCATTTGCTGTACCGGACATTTCTCCACACCGAATGTGCCCTATTTTGAAGGCTTCGATACGTTCAACGGCCGGGTTTTACATGCACACGATTTTCGCGATGCAATGGAGTTCAAAGACAAGGACATACTGATTATTGGAACCAGCTATTCGGCGGAAGACATTGGATCTCAGTGCTATAAATACGGTGCCAGGTCCATTACGGTCAGTCATCGCACCGCACCCATTGGCTTTCACTGGCCGGACAACTGGCAGGAAGTTCCGCTGTTACAGAAGGTCGAAAATAAAACCGCTTACTTTAAGGACGGAACCAGTAAGGAAATTGACGCCGTGATCCTTTGCACGGGCTACCTGCATCATTTCCCATTTATGGAAGATGATCTGAGACTGGTAACGACCAACCGTCTTTACCCCGATGGCCTCTATAAGGGCGTCGTCTGGCAGGATAATCCCAAAATGATGTACATCGGTATGCAGGATCAGTGGTACACATTTAACATGTTTGATGCTCAGGCCTGGTACGCGAGAGATGTGATCATGGAACGAATTGAGCTGCCGGAAAAAGCAGCCATGGAGGCTCATACCAAAGAGTGGGATGCCCGTGAGGGCACTCTGACCGGCTGGGAAGACATGATTCCTTATCAGGGTGACTACGTACAAATGCTGATTGATGAAACCGACTATCCGTCGTTTAACATCAAAGGTGTTAACGAGACGTTTTATCAGTGGGAACACGATAAGCACCACGACATCATGGGGTTTCGAAATAATTCGTACACCTCACTGATGACGGGGAACAAGCAGCCGCCTCATCATACATCCTGGCTGGAGGAACTGGACGATTCGATGGAGAACTATCTGAAAGCCGGGTAGGGTCACCACCGCAAATTAATGCTGGAGCTGCCGTGATTTGGTGCAGATCAAACGCGGCGCTTTACTCTGAGGTTGAATGGCCGGGTTTTTGACACCGGCCTAACAACACAGAATTACAATGACCTTCATTGCGGAGCCTTTTATATGTGGTAATGAATAGGCGCCAGCAACTGGTCAGGCCAATACGATATTGGACCGATAGGTGCTAATCTGAAGTTGGCGTAGAATAACGGCAGGCTTGAAAAAAAATTCCCATCCTTGGGTTCTTCAAAGTTCCGCTACATAAATCGGAGGTGAAGGAGGTGGTAGCGGAACAACGCGAATGGGACCAGTCGAATCGTTTGACATCCCCCAAACGTTGCTACAGTTTAACCGGTCTTGCGACGAAGTCAACCGATAATCGGTAAAAAAACACCGTTCATCTATATTTAGATACCGCTCATCACATTCTTTTGATATTTAATTTTCGAAAAAGTGTCATGAAATCAGCTTGATAACTCTATCTTTGAAAATGTTCATTAACTTTCCGAGCAATTATTACCATTTTGTATGGTTAACTTCTCTGCGCAAAGTCTGCCTGAGGGGCCCTGCATTGCGATGATTACGGTGGGATGGCGTGAATGGGTTGCGTTGCCGGAACTCGGAATTTTGCGGATAAAGGCCAA
>JBCCGE010000047.1:0-23920 GCA_039029455.1 Pseudomonadota bacterium
ACTGGATACAGCCCAGCGCGAACATGAATCCTCGAGCTGAAGCGATGGCATCAGCGCCCGTGCACAGCGCCCAGCAGACCCCGACAGGCGTGATCAGCTTACCTGAGGTAACTACTTTGATCCGGTTTTTGAGGCCATGCCGATTGAGCGTGTCGATGACCAACGGTAACGCTTCGCGGATCGTCAAACCGACGTGATCCATCAGCGTCATCGGGGCTGCGCCGGTGCCGCCGTCTCCACTGTCGATGGTAATAAAATCCGGCGCGCTGCTCGGCCCTCTGCGAGCGATTTCGGTACACAGCTCGTCAATCCAGTCACCGCTGCCAATAACGGTTTTAAACCCGGTGGGTTTACCGGTGACTGATCTGACATGGGTAACGAAATCCAGCAGTTCACAGGTATTGTTAATATCGAGGTGTCGGTTTGGGGAAATAGAGTCTTTGCCTTCGGGAATACCCCGGATGCGCGAAACCTCGGGCGTTACTTTTGCTGCCGGCAAAATGCCGCCTTTGCCCGGCTTCGCCCCTTGCGCCAGCTTGATCTCAAACATGCGGACCTGATCGTGGGCGGCAATCTCGGCCAGCTTCTGATCACTGAGATTACCCGCTTCATCGCGCACCCCGTACTTGGCGGTTCCAATCTGAAAGACGAGGTCGGCTCCGCCCTCTAGGTGATAGGGTGACAGGCCGCCTTCGCCTGTGTTGTACCAGGCCCTGGCTTTTTTTGCACCGGCTGACAGCGCTCGAACGGCTGGCCGGGAAATCGCGCCGAAGCTCATCGCGGATATATTGATGATCGAATTTGAATGATAGGGTGTTTTACAGTATCCCTCGCCGTAAACGACGGTTGCAGGGGGACTCGATTCTTCATCCAGAATCGGAAAAGCCCCGTTTTCAAAAATCATCGTGCCGACCGGCAGCAGACTCTTGGTCGAGCCAAAGGCAATGGTATTGCCCTTGTTTTTTGTCGCTCGATGTATCCATTCGCGCTCGGCTCGATTGAACGGCATCTCCTCGCGGTCCATGGCAAAAAAGTACTGCCTGAAGAATTCACCAAGAGTACTCAGAATGTAGCGAAAGTGACCAATCACGGGGTAATTTCGCAGCACCGCGTCGCGAGTCTGGTTGATGTCTCGGATAAAGACGACGACCAGAAATAAAAACACCAGGCCAATCAGAAACAGAAAGGCGTCAGAAAGCAGGGACAGCCATGGAATGGCTGTCTCGATCATGTTGTCCATGTGAACCTTACCGGGATTTACAGGGTGAAAAGCTTTTTATACTCGCTGTATCCCTCGGAATCCAGCGATTCGGCCGGAACAAACCGCAGTGCGGCAGAATTAATGCAGTATCTAAGGCCGGTTGGGGCGGGACCGTCCTTGAAAACGTGGCCGAGATGGGAATCACCGAAACGGCTGCGCACCTCAGTGCGTGGATACACCAGCTTAAAGTCAACATCCTCAACAACAAATGATTCATCTATCGGTTTGGTGAAGCTCGGCCAGCCCGTGCCGGATTTGTATTTGTCCGTAGAAGAGAACAGGGGTTCACCGGATACGATGTCAACATAAATACCCTCGGCTTTGTGATCCCAATATTCATTGCGAAAAGGCGGTTCCGTACCGTCCTCCTGCGTGATATGAAACTGCACGGATGTCAGACGCTGTTTTATTTCATCACGTTCAGGTTTCCGATACACAGGATGTGAGTTGGCATTGGCCTGCTTGGTACCCGCGTGACCGGGGAAGCTTGCCTTCAGATCGTCGCCCCAGGTTTTCTTAAGGTACTGATCGCGGCCCGAGCCCCGACGATACACCTTGTAACGCAAAGGACTTTTCTTATAGTAATCCTGATGATACGACTCCGCTTCGTAGAACATCTCAAAGGGTTTAATCTCGACCGCAAAAGGTTTGTCAAAACGTCCGGTCTGGGCCAGATCCATCAGCGACGATTCAATCAGATTCAGTTCCTCGTCGCTGCGGTAGAACACAGCGGGTCGGTACATACTGCCACGGTCAACAAATTGCCCACCGCCGTCTGTGGGATCTATTTCTCTCCACAGATAGTGCAGCAGGGCGCTGTAGCTGACCTGTGCGGGATCGTAGTGAATTTGTACGGCTTCTGTGTGCCCGGTGTTTCCCTGTCCAACATCGTGATAGGTTGGATTGATGGTATGACCACCGCTGTACCCTGAGACGACTTCGTATACTCCATCCAGTTTTTCAAAAGCAGACTCTACGCACCAGAAACACCCTCCGGCAAAGGTCGCGACGGCGAGCCCTTCGGGTTTGATTGCGGATGTGATGTCTGCGGCGTCAGCTGCACTGCCCGGCTGCGATGTCTGCAGGTACTTAAATGCAACGCCGCTTGCGGCCAGAAAGCCGATGACGATGACAAATGACTTCAAATACCAGTGTTTCACGGAATCAGATTCTCCAGATTTCAATTTTTTGTTAAGAACCGATATCGCGCGAAGAGTTCCAGATGCGCAAACGGTATTACCAATTTGTAACCGGATAAAAACTGCAGTTCCGAAAAGCCCCTGGTGTCACGGTAACAGGGCCGCAGCAACTCGCCGATCATCAGACACCAGCAGGTTAAACGTTCGGCATGCCGCCGAAGTGTCCATCACTTCAAGCCCGGTGCCCAGCTGCGCGAGAAGGACTCTGATCGACGGGTCTGGAAATCGCAGACGATTGCCGGTGCCGAGCAATACCACTTCGTAGTCTTTGTCTGCACACCAGCTGAAATCGGCATCTGACAAGGCATCTGAATTGTCAGGATTCCAGATATCTACAGAATGTCTGTCGATGATGACGGCTTCTGTGAACACCTCCTGATCGATGGTCAGTACGATGCCTCCATCACGGTTCTGGACGGATTGAATATTAATGGTCTCCCTGTTTTTCGACTCTTGCAGCTGCATAATGTGACCGATCGTTCAGGTTTCTGGAAAGAAATTTACGCTGACAGGGCAGGCAAGTATAGAGGATAATCCGCGCTGTCCGTAACCTGCGCAGATAACACCCGAACAAGGGGCATCAGCGAGGTGATCATTAACCCTCATCAACCGAAAGCACACGATTTTGAAAGCAGTAAATATTGGACTGATTGGTCTTGGTACCGTTGGAAGCGGGACACTACAGGTTCTCGCCAGAAATTCCGCGGAAATCAGTCGGCGCGCCGGTCGCGATATCCGCGTTACTCATGCCGCTGTTCGCGATCTGAACAAGGACCGTGGTGTCGATCTTACCGGGATTGAACTCACCGATGATCCGATGTCTGTGGTCAACAACAACGATGTGGATATTGTTGTCGAAGTCATTGGCGGCGAGGACATTGCCAGAGACTGCGTGTTGCGCGCGATCGAAAACGGCAAGCACGTTGTTACCGCGAATAAGGCACTGATTGCATTGCATGGAAATACGATTTTTGCGAATGCGCAGGAGAAAGGAACCACTGTTGCGTTCGAATCCGCAGTTGCCGGGGGGATTCCGATTATCAAATCCATTCGCGAAGGTTTGTCCGCAAATCGAATCGAATGGCTGGCTGGCATCATTAATGGTACCTGCAACTACATTTTGACGAAGATGGAACGCGGAGGAGAAGACTTCGCGGATGTGCTGGCCGAAGCGCAGGCATTGGGATACGCAGAAGCGGATCCATCTTTTGACATAGACGGTATTGACGCTGCTCACAAATTAACCATTCTCGCGTCGATAGCATTCGGGGTTCCACTGCAGTTTGACAAAGTCTATATTGAGGGCATCACCGGTATCGCACTGGAGGACATCCGGTACTGTGAAGAACTCGGGTATCGCATCAAGCATCTCGGTATTGCCAGGCAAAGAGAGGAAGGCGTTGAACTTCGGGTCCATCCGACACTCATCCCCAAAGAGCAGATGCTGGCGAATGTGGATGGCGTAATGAATGCCGCGCTGATCCAGTCTGATGCGGTCGGGCCCACGCTCTACTACGGCGCGGGTGCAGGCGCTGAGCCTACCGCCTCCGCGGTCGTTGCCGATCTTGTTGATGTGGTGCGGGCCCTGACGACTGACCCTGAAAATCGGGTTCCGCATCTGGCATTCCAGCCGGATGCACTGTCGGATTTACCCGTCATTTCGATGGACGATGTTGTGTCGTCGTACTATCTGAAGGTGTCCGTTGTCGATCGACCGGGTGTATTGGCTGCAATAACCCGGGTGTTTGCCGACCAGGATATCAGTATTGACAGCATGATCCAGAAAGGGGAAGACAAAGATCAAAACCAGTCCGTAAAAATCATCATGCTGACCCATCAGACCACCGAGGGACAACTTAACGCGGCCAAATCAGCGATCGCACAGCTGGATTCGATGCGCGGAGACATCGTATCGATTCGTATGGAGAAATTGTCCTGAAATCACTACAATGCGAGGAGATCGGGGTGTCCGTATTCCGATCAGAGCCATCTGCCTGACAAGAGCATCATTTTGCGAGCGAGTGAAACACTAACGCGGATCCGCCGGATTTTCAGATCTTCGGGGCCGGTACCGCACACCGGTCACTGGGCCTGCTGCACTTGTAAAATAGTCACTGCATTGGTTTCGGGTCTGGTTCTCAGCGCTGCGTCTGCTGATCAACCCAAAGACGGCGGTGTTATTGATCTCGATTTTCAGTCTGATCTGTACTACTCCGCGCGCGTCATTACCCAGGGTCTGGAGCAGGCATCCAACTCACTGTTCCCGTCACTAAGCGATGAGGCCGTTGCGGATATTGTCAATACCGCACCGTCGAGCGGAAATCGTTTGCTGGCGCAAAACGATGGCAGCACCTCGGGTGAATCGGCCACCGCGGAGTTTGAAATTCGCGAACCTTCCCAAACGGGAGCGAATGAAAACCTGATCACGCTGAATTTTCAGGGTGCTGACATCAATGCACTGATCAGTCTGGTATCTCAGGTTACCAGCAAGAGTTTCATCGTTGATCCCCGGGTCAAGGGAAAAGTCACCCTGGTCTCCGGTACCGGACTCCCGGCCGATCAACTGTACGAAATTTTCCTTTCGGTGCTGGAAGTCAGCAATTTTGCGGCTGTGCCCTCCGGGTCCGTGGTCAAGATTCTGCCCCGCAACCTGGTCAAGCAGCATCCCACTCCGACCAGTACGACCGGTGTTCCGGAACCCAGCGACGAACACATTACCCACATCGTGACCCTGCAACACGCGTCTGTTGCTGAGATCCTGCCAATTCTGCGCCCCATTTTGCCGCCGACCGCACACATTGCACCGCACACCGGCAGCAATACCATGATCCTCACCGGCACCGCGTCCAACATTAATCGCGCACTTAGCCTGATTGATCGCATGGACAAGGAACAACGGGGCATTGATATTCGGGTGATCTATCTCAAGCACGCCGACGCAACTGCGCTGTCCCAGATCGTCAGCCAGACCGTCAGCGCACTCAATGCCGAGGCGGCAAAAACCGGGCAGGCACCGGCGAATGTCAGCGTGCAGGTTGACGAAGGTCTGAATGCACTGATTATTCAGGCACGTGAAACCGAATTTCCGGTGATTCAGGCACTGATCGATCAGCTGGATATTCCTCGCCCCGAGACAGCCGATACTCACGTGGTGTATCTTAAATTTGCGCAGGCTACTGAGCTGGTGCAACTTCTCACGGGACTTGAGAACAACAATCAACAGGATGAGTCCGGCGCCGCACCAACCAGCGAAGTCTCGGTTCAGGCCGATGAGCAAAGCAATGCACTGATCATTCGGGCGGAGCAGGAAGACTACGAGCGAATCCTGTCGGTCATAGAGCAGCTCGACATACGCCGGTCTCAGGTCTTTGTTGAAACCATTATTGCTGAGGTGTCAGTCAACAAAGAATCGGAAATTGGTGTCGACTGGATCAGTAACTATCGCACCCGTGACGGTGGCGATATCAGCACCAACAGCGGTTTCAGTGAGACTTCCGGCGGTTTCCAGGTTGGCTACATCAACCGGCTTTTTCGCAATCTTAGCGGAAATATTGTCCCCAACCTGAATGTCATATTGAGCGCTCTGCGGGGCGACAGCAATACCAATATTATTTCGACGCCGAATTTATTGACGCTGGACAATGAAGCGGCAGAAATAATTGTCGGTCAGGAAGTTCCTTTTGTTACCGGTAACTTCACGACCAACACCAGCAGCGCCGGAACCAGCACAACAACAGACGCCAACGGAAATACCACCACCAATACCGGAGTGGTGAATCCGTTTCAGACGATTGAGCGCCGTGATGTTGGGCTAACATTGAAAGTCACACCTCAAATCAACGACGGCGATACGATTCGCCTTGAAATCGAACAGGAAGTATCCAGCGTGAGTCCAACCACCGTTCAGGGCGCCGCTGATCTGATCACGGATACTCGATCAATTAACGCCAAGGTGCAGGTCGACGACGAACAGATCATCGTATTGGGCGGACTTATTCGAGACGATTCGGTGGACACTCATCAATGGGTGCCGGTGCTCGGCAAGATTCCACTGATAGGAAACTTGTTCAGGAAGAAACGAAAAACGGCGGTAAAAACAAATTTGATGGTTTTTCTGCGCCCGAAAATTATCCGAACGCCGGAGGATCTGGCGCTGCTGACCCGGGACCGATATGAATTTATCCGGCAGGAGGAAATCGAGAGTCTGCCGGAGACGCGAAGGCTTCTACCGGACAGCCCACCACAGTTGTTGCCGCAGAACTGGAAAGAGATCGACAACCGCTAGCGCGGTCACCGCGTTAACTATGGTGAGACCAAACGGACAATGACGGCCACTGAATCGACACCCCGGGGAGCTGACATCGCGATCCCTGAGCCTATGGAAAGCCCGCCCAAAGGCCTGTTTGAGGGCGTGCTTGAGCACGGCGAAAGCATGTCCGACAATCCAATGGACTGGATAGACAAAATTGATGCAGACGTCGTGTCGCTGCTGCCGTATTCCTTTGCCAAACGGCACAATGTGCTGGCGGCGTATGTAGAAGACGACACCGTACAAACGGTTTGTGCTGAAAATCCCACACTCGACGTGTTGTCAGAGGTTCGTCGGCGCCTGGGACAAAAATCGAAACTGCACGCGATGAGCAAAACCAGTTTCGAGCATTTGCTGCGACAGGCGTACGACAAGGGACAGTCAGAAGCGACCCAGATGGTTGATGATCTGGACGGAGAAATTGATCTCAGTCTGCTCGCCGGCGAGGTGCCTGAAACAACGGATCTGCTGGAAGCTTCAGATGACGCGCCGGTGGTGCGGCTGATTAATGCATTGCTGACACAGGCGATACGGGAAAACGCTTCGGATATTCACCTGGAGGTGTTTGAAAAGCGTTCGCTGGTGCGTTTTCGCATTGACGGAATACTGCGGGATATTGTGGAGCCGCAGCGTGCCATCCACAGCGCACTGATCTCTCGCCTCAAAGTGATGTCGAAACTCGATATTGCGGAGAAGAGACTGCCCCAGGACGGCCGTATTTCACTCATGGTGGGTGACAAACCGGTCGACGTTCGAGTGTCTTCCCTGCCTACTCAGTACGGAGAACGCATTGTTCTGCGGTTGCTGGACAAGCAGGGCACCGGTATGGGACTGGCGCATATTGGTATGGATTCGGTGACGCTAGAGTCCTACGAACGCATGATCACCACACCGCACGGTATTCTGCTGGTCACCGGGCCTACTGGTTCAGGAAAAACCACCACCCTTTACGCCGGACTCAGCAGTCTGGATCGGAAGCGCAATAATATTCTCACCATTGAAGATCCGGTCGAATACGACCTCGACGGTGTCGGACAAATTCAGGTGCACAGCAAAATTGGTCTGACCTTTGCCAGCGGATTGCGTTCTATTCTGAGACAGGATCCGGACATTGTTCTGGTGGGGGAGATTCGTGACCTCGAGACCGCCGAGATTGCAGTGCAGGCCAGTCTGACCGGGCATCTGGTTCTCTCCACGTTGCATACCAACACCGCGATTGGCGCCGTCACCCGACTGGTCGATATGGGTGTGGAGGATTTTCTGATTGCCTCAAGTCTGCTGGGCATGATGTCGCAAAGACTGGTGCGTGTGTTGTGTCAGAACTGTCGAAAACAGGTTGAACCCGATGAAGGCGAACGCCGGGTCATGGGAACAATCTATAGCGGTCATCCGTTCTATCACGCATCCGGCTGTGAGCGCTGCGACTTCACCGGTTACCGCGGTCGTCAGGGGATTTACGAATTGATTGACGTCGACGCTGAGCTTAGAACGATGATCCATGAGCGGAAATCTGAGGATGAAATGCTGGAATACATCCGGCAATCAACCCCGAGCCTGCAGGCCAATGGAGTTCGGCAGGTTTGCCAGGGCGTTACCACTTTGGACGAAGTGTTGCGCGTCACCCGCGTTCAATAGACCACGAATCAGCCTTTCATAGATGGGCGCCTACGAATATCAGGCTCTGGACCAGGACGGACGACGCAAAAAAGGCGTTGCCAACGGCGATAACGCACGTCAGGTCAGGCAGCAACTTCGGGAACAGGGCCTGGCCCCCATTCGCGTCGATGCGGTTGAAGAACAAAAACCTGCAGAGACCAGCTCGAGACCCCGAACCGGTGGAACCCGACGCAAGCTCAACAGCATGGAACTGGCCGTTATCACCCGTCAGTTTTCAACGCTGCTCGGATCGGGACTGACAATCGAAGACTGCCTCGCCGGTCTGGTCGAACAGGCAGACAGTCACAATATTAAAACGGTACTGAGCGGAGTCAGAGCTCAGGTTCTTGAGGGTCGGTCACTCGCCGACAGTTTGCGAACTTTTCCACGTGCATTTCCGGAACTGTATACCGCATCGGTATCAGCGGGTGAGCAGACCGGCCATCTTGAAGAAGTTCTCGAACGTCTGGCCGACTATACAGAGGCCAAACAGGGACTGCAGCAGCGTATCGGAAATGCGCTGGTTTATCCGGTTCTGCTAACGCTGGTTTCGGTGGCGATCATTGTCGGCCTGATGACCTACGTCGTGCCTCAGGTGGTCAGGGTTTTTGAAGATACCGGACAATCATTGCCGGTGCTGACACGCGTGTTGATCACGATCTCCGAATTTCTGCAGGCCTGGGGGTTGTACCTCCTGTTTGCGATCGTAGTTGCTGCGATTCTGTTTTCGATTATGTTGCGTTACCCGGGGCCGAAGTACGCTTTTCACAAGTTGATCCTGTCGATCCCCGGTGTCAGGCGATTGTCCCGAAGCATGAACACGTCACGTATGGCGCGAACGTTGGCTATTTTGATTGGCAGCGGCGTGCCCTTACTCTCTGCGATGCGAAGCAGCGCGGACGTGGTTGTCAATCGGGTCATTCGACGCAACCTGCAGGTCGCTGCAGAAGAGGTAGAGCAGGTCGCCAGCCTGAGCCGTGCGCTGGTGCGTCGAAAAGTTTTTCCGGCCCTTTTTACCCAGATGGTAGCCAGCGGTGAGTCCAGTGGTCGTCTTGACGAGATGCTTGAAAAGTCAGCCAGCGCATTGGAACGCGAGGCCGAATCCCGAATCTCGGTCGTGGTCAGTCTGTTCGAACCGATGATGATTCTTATTATGGGGGTCGTTGTGCTGGTTATTGTGCTGGCTATATTGATGCCGATTTTTGATCTCAATCAACTGATCGCCTGAGTCTTTGGGATTTGAATATTTGTTAACGTTATAGACAGACATTCTGTTGTACCCTTGGGGCCCGCCCGGAAGTAATATCGTTATTCGCTTTACAAATTGATCGTAAACCATGAACCAAAGACAGATAAAAAGGAAACCAAGGCGACTCACCACCAGACTGTATCCGAGTGCGAACGCCGGCGCCAGGCAACGGGGCTTTACCCTGATTGAGATTATGGTTGTGGTGGTCATCATCGGAATGCTCGCAACGCTCATATTGCCGAAGGTTCTGGGGCGCCAGGATCAGGCGTTTCAGGCGAAAGCAAAAGCCGACATTCGCGCGCTGTCCAGTGCGGTTAAGCTCTACAAGCTCGACAAATTTAAGTATCCCGCCGGGTCAGAAGGATTAAATTCGCTGGTATCTACCGACAAGGGATACATCGACCGTTTGCCTAAAGATCCGTGGGGCAATGACTATCAGTATCAGTCTCCGGGTCAGAATCTTGAATTTGATATCTGGACAATGGGCGCTGATGGCCAGTCGGGTGGATCGGGCGTAAATCAGGATATCGGAAACTGGAACATGGACGAAGTAAAGTAGCGTCCATTCTCTCCTCGCTAACACCGATCCATATCACAGGGTTTCTGCCAATCAGGTTGTAACGTAAAGCCATGAGAAAACGACCATCAGGATTTACCTTGATAGAGATGATTCTGGCGGTGTTTCTCATTGGATTGACCGCGGTTCTTGTCGTGGTGAACGCAGAATACGATCAGGACGACCGAGCCCAACTTGAAGCTGAACGATTTACCGCGCTGGTTCGACATCTACAGGGCGAGAGTATTATTGTCGGGTATCCATTGGGTGTGAGACTCGAAGCCGTCGACAATCAGTACCGGTTTTATGCGTTGCAGGATCAGTGGCAGCTGCTGACCAGAGATGAAGTTCTGCGGCCGCGCGCGATACCGGAAGGAGTGATCATGACACTCTCGGTCGCGGCTAAAAAAAATAAAGACGATAAAGTCGATGAGGCGCGCTCCGACGGGGAGGATGATGATTCAGATCAAAAGCAATCGTCATCAGTATCGACTGAAAACATGATTGTTGTTGAGCCGACCGGTCTGACGACTCAGTTCGTGGCAAATTTTACCGGTGACAGCACGACCTATACGATTACGGTTGATACGGATCAAAAGCTGGTGTTGTCAGACAACAAGGGGAACAGGATTTGACAGTCGGCTCAGCGCAACAAGGCTTTACTCTGCTCGAAATTATGGTCGCACTTGCGGTGGCCGCGGTTGGACTGGGTGCCGTGTCCAAGGCAATGATCCAGAATGTCGATGTGGTGCAGCAACTTGAGGAGCGGACCCTTGCCGGTTGGGTGGCGAGCAATCGGATGGCTGAATTGCGACTGCTGCGACAGTTTAATTCAGGCGGCACGTCTCGCAGCACAGAGGATATGGGAGGCCGGGAATGGCGTATTGAAGAAGAGTTTTTCTCAACCAATGATCCCAACATATCCCGGGTCGAAGTTCGGGTATTTGCAAATCGCTCAGACGACTCCGCGAGCGCGACTGAGATTGGGTTTCTCGGTCGTTATAAGCCCGCAAAGACCGGGAGCTGACTGCTCGTGCAGATCATCCGTCCCATATCCTGTCGCTCCGGCATACCGTGGACAGCTCGGAAGTCGCGCGGGTTTACTCTGATCGAAGTACTGGTTTCTGTGGCCATATTCGCGGTGATCGCGGCCATTAGCTATGCAACACTCAGTCAGTACATCAACGTGCGTGACAGACTTCAGGACAGTTACAAACGGATTCAGGGACTGCAGCAGAGTCTGACCATTCTGGAACGGGATTTGCGCTATTTATCAAATCGAAGCGTGCGCGATGAGTTTGGAGACAATGAACGCCCATTCATAGTGGACAATGAGTTTGGACTGGATGGCGAGTTGATTCGATTTACTATGGCTGAGCCGGATTTTGAAAACACCGGTTTGGCGAAATTGCGGCGCGTGGTGTGGCGTCTGGAAGACGGTGACCTTTATCGTGAGGTCTGGTCTGCCCTGGATCGGGACCAGGACGCTGAGCTGGCCAGTCTCGTTGTGATGGAGCAGGTGGATTCGGTGCTTATCGATGCATTTGAATGGAACGATATTCAGGGGGTTCGCCGAATGGACCGAAGTGCCATCAGCGGAAATGTGCCCTATGGTCTTGAACTGATCATCACCCTCGACAATGACCAGGAATTTCGACGGGTGTTCGACCTTGCCAATGGCAGCTAGACCGTCAGCCGGTGATGCCGAGGCGCGCGGGGTTGCGCTGCTTTCCGTAATGCTGATGCTGGCGCTTCTGGCTACGCTGCTGATTTATACCGCCGATATCGAGGATATGAATATCCGTCGACTGTCCAATATTCGCCAGGCCGAACAGGGATTTCAGGTTACTATGGGTGGCGAGCAATGGGGCATCAAAATTCTGGAGAAGGATCTGGTTCTCGATATTCAGGCCGGCAACGAAGCCTTTGACCATCCGTCGGAAGACTGGGGGAATCTCGGCGGCGCAGTGGACGTTGAAGGCACCGAAACTGTCATGCTGGTCTCGGTAGAAGATGCTCAGGGACGCATCAACCTCAACAATTTGATCCAACCGTATCTGACCGAATCCCAGCGCAGTCAGGTTGAGCAACAATTGGCTGAATTGCGGGCCAATCCCGATGGAGTTGACGAAATTGCAGTCAGCGATCTTGAGGATCAGTTGCAGCAGATTTACTGGTACACCGTGTTCAGAAATCTGCTGGTCAATCTCGAGCTTGAGCCGGAACTGGCGGATGTGGTGGCTGACTGGGTGGATTCGGACAGCAACACCAGAGGCACGACGGGGGCAGAAGATCTCTACTACCAGGGACTGGAAGAACCCTACCGCGCGGCCAATCGGCAGTTTCAAAGCACCGCTGAGCTATCGTTGCTGAAAGACTTTACGCCGGAAGTGATTCAGTCACTGGCGCCATACGTGACGGCGATCCCTGTCTCGGGTCCGCGAAACCTGACCCGACTCAACGTCAATACCGCGCCGGCGCAGGTTCTGGCGGCAATGGTGGCGGCAAACCCACGATTGGCCGAGGTGCTGAATCCACTACTGGAGAGCCGCGCCGTGCAGCCGTATTCCGTGCTTACAAATTTTATCAACGCTTTGGGTAGTCAGCTCGGCGCCTCTTTGCCGGCGCAGCTGGTGAGGTTGCTCGATACCCGAAGCGACTACTACTTCACCTACGTCTGTGCTGAAACCGATAAGGTCAAGCTCAGTCAGCGCAGTCTGATGTTTAAAAACAGAGCGCAGGAGAACGTCAAGGTGCTGAGCCGCGAACGCTATTTCGGTTGTCCCGGACTACAGGCTGGCACAGCAGATGCTGAAAGCGATGAAGAAGATAGCAACGACGCGGCAGAGTCCGGTGAGAGCTGATGGCTTTTAACGTGGTTACATCGCCAAAATTCGCCCGCCAGGCTCTCACCCGTTGTTCAAATCGGTTACGATTGACCATAGCAAATCGTAGTACCTGATGATCTGATTCCCTCTATATGCGACTTTATATCTCACTCGAAAAACCTTACCACTGGGCGACAGTGGATCGCAAAAGCGGTCTGGTCGATCGGGGCGAGGCCGCTGAGCTGGATCAGTTTCGGCCGCCGGCGAAAGTCGAGGAGATCGTGGGCGTCGCTCCGGGAGAATTCGTGACCGTTCGCTCCGCAGAAGTGCCCGGAAAGCGAATCAACAATGTACAGTCTGCTCTGCCTTACGCACTGGAGGAGAGCCTGACCGAGGACGTCGATGATCTGCATTTCGCGCTGCTCGACTGGGAACCGGAGAAGCCGGCTAAAGCAGCCATTGTTTCTCGCCAGCAGCTCAAGTCCTGGATTGAACATTTCAGACTACACGGTATGACCCTCGACCATGTTGTTCCGGATTACTTTTTGTTGCCGCTGCACCCGAAAGGTGCGCTGACGGTGGCATTAACGCCGGACAATCGAGTGCTGGTGCGTGAAAGTCGCTTTGACGGTTATTCCATGGAACCGGATTTGTTTGAGGTCTGGTGGAATGGCCTCGAAAATCGTCAACAGCAGGCCATTGCCAGTAACAATCTGCCGTTGGCACGAAACCTGATTGGCGCTGGTGGTGAAGACGTTTCACACTGGGAAATCGGCGACTCATTCCCGAAATGGCTGGGTAATTCTGCGGAGTATGGCGACGCCGCTTCGATGTCCCTGTTAACCGGAAACTTCCTGCCGCGTCATCGCCGGCAGCGGAATTCACCGATAAAGGCTGCCGCCGTGATTGGACTGGTGGCTTTTCTTGGGTACTGGGGATACTCGATCTACGAGTACAACAAGCTCAGACTTGAAGAACGTCAGCTCGAACGCGAGATGGCGCAGCTTTTTGTACAAACATTTCCCGGAGAGGAGTATCTGTATCAACCGCGCCGACAGGTTGAAGGTCTGTTAAATCGCGCCCGTACGGGCAGCAGCGCGGGCACCGACTTCCAGCTGTTCATGGAAGCTGTCCGCCGCGTTACGCCTGCTTTCAACGCGACCGTAAATGAAATCGGTTTTCGTGATGAGTCCATGGTGGTGCTGTGCACCGTGTCCGATCTTTCCACCCTCGACCGCATCCGCCAGGCTTTTGACAAGCTCGATGGGGTGACCGCTGAACTGTTGTCGTCCGGTGCCCGCGACAATCAGATTACCGGTCGATTTCGACTGAGAAAAGCGTAATGGTCTCAGCAACTGCGACATGCCGGCAACGGGCGATGTTTTTCTTCTGGAACCCGCAGTGAAGTTCTGGCAAACCCTGAGTGCACGGGAGAAGTGGATTATCAAGCTGGGTTTTCCGCTGGTGCTGGCCCTGGTATTCTATTTTTATTATTGGGAGCCGAATCTCAGGAAGCTGGAAAACCTGCGACTTGCCGTGCCCCAGCAGCGCGCCACACTGGCCTGGATGGAGCATGAAATCAATCAGGCAGGGCCATATCTCACCAAACCTGCAAAGGAAAAAGACTCGCGTCCGATTCTGACTCTGATTGAGCGTTCTGCCACCAAGTCCGGTATCAAGAACGCGCTCGAACGGGTACAACCGGGCACCAATGGTGAAGTCAAACTCTGGTTTCAGGACGCGAATGCCGACCAGTGGTTCAAAATGGTGGACTTTTTCACATCCTATGGAATCAGCATCGAAGCGGCAACAATCACCCGCGCCGACCCGGGTTTTGTAACCGCCCGACTCACGGTCAAACAATAAGTCGTATCGGATTTCCTTGAAAACAATTAAGCGGCGACATGCGTTGGTCGACCCGGATGATTCGGATGTGGACGTGCATCCGCTGGTTAGCCGGTTATTTGCAAACCGGGGAGTTCAGCCCCGAACTGAGATGGACTATTCGCTGGCTTCTCTCATTGCGCCGACGCAGCTTAAGGATATCGATCGGGCCGCACAGCGATTGGTCGACGCAATAACAAAACAGCAACGTGTACTGGTTATCGGGGATTACGATACCGACGGAGCAACGGCCACAGCGCTGGCGATAACCGCACTGCGTGCAATGGGCCTGCAAACGGTCGACTATCTGGTGCCGAACCGATTCGATTTTGGCTACGGCCTGAGTAAAGGAATCGCTGAAGTTGCGCTGACCGTGCCGTTTGGAGAACAACCTGATCTGGTGATCACGGTCGACAACGGAATTGCCAGTATTGATGGTGTCGATCTGCTGAATGATCACGGCATTGATGTGGTGGTTACGGATCACCATCTGCCCGGGGAGGAGTTGCCGCAGGCCTATGCGATTGTGAATCCCAATCAGCCCGGCTGTGAGTTCGCCAGTAAGTCCATTGCAGGGGTTGGCGTTATTTTCTATTTGATGATGCAGCTGAGAAGTCTGCTGGAGCGTGAGCACTGGTTTGCCGGTCAGGGTCTGAAACCGCCAAGGCTTGCAGATTATCTGGATCTTGTGGCGCTGGGCACCGTGACGGATATGGTGCCACTGGATCGCAACAACCGGATTCTGGTTGCTCAGGGCATCGCCAGGATTCGTCGAGGCAACTGCCGACCGGGTATCGCGGCAATCATGTCGCTATGCAACCGGGATCTGAGCAAATGCCGTACGGGAGATTTTGGCTTTCAGATTGGACCACGACTCAACGCAGCCGGTCGTCTGGACGACATCTCCAACGGCATCGAATGCCTTTTGACCTCAGATAAAGACGCTGCACAAAACCTGGCCGAACAGCTCGATGCCATTAATCGACAGCGCAAGGAAATTGAAAGCAGTATGCAGCGTCAGGCCAACGAGATTGTTGGGTCTTTTAGTATCGACAGCGCAGTGAATCGTCGACAGGGCTATTGTCTGTTCCATCCCGATTGGCATCAGGGTGTGACCGGTCTGGTAGCCTCCCGAATCAAGGAACAGACCCATGCTCCGGTGATTGCGCTGGCGCCGGCCGAAAACGGTTTGCTGACCGGGTCTGCACGATCCGTGAGCGGTCTGCATATCCGCGATCTGCTGGCTGAAATAGACCGTGAGTTTCCCGGACTAATGGATCGATTTGGCGGTCATGCTATGGCGGCTGGTCTGACCATCCAGTCGTCGAATCTGGACCGGTTTGACACGGCATTTGTGGCTGCAAGTGCGAAGGTTCTGGCTGAACTGCCTGCAGATGCACAGATCGAGAGCGACGGTGAGCTGCAGGGAGACTGGTATACGAAAGAAGTTGCCGAAATGGTTGCCGACGCGGCGCCGTGGGGGCAGCGTTTTCCGGAGCCGGTTTTTGATGATGAATTCGATGTCCTTGACTACCGAATTGTCGGAGAACAACACTTAAAGCTGACCTTATCCAACGGCAAACTGCCAGCACCCGTCGATGCGATCAAATTCAGATACCTTTCATATGGAGACACCGCACCGCGACTGCAACGGATTGCTGCAGCTTTTCGAATTGATGTGAATACATTTCGAGGGGTTAGCAACCTGCAGCTGCTGATCGAGCACATGGCCCCGATATGACGATTGTCGCGAGTTACAGCAATACACGGGTCCGATCCACTTGGGTGAGAGTGCCCTTGGGATCAGGCGTGGTGTTGTGGGATAATCCGGCCACCCCGATGCTCAACTGCGTTGAGACACAGAATTTCAATTACACGCTTTCCCTGCAAGCCGACGTCAACTGCTGCCATTCAAATTCGCGATGGATATCGACATAAACGACAATGAGATCGTCGAGCGGGTGCGGAACGGGGACAAGCAGGCGTTCAATCTGCTGGTCACAAAATACCAGTTCAAAATCAAGAATCTTGTCGGCAGATTTGTCAAAGATGTTACTGAGCAGGAAGACATCACTCAGGAGGCTTTTATCAAGGCCTATCGTGCGATCGACCGCTTTCGTGGCGACAGCGCGTTTTACACCTGGCTTTACCGTATCGCGGTAAATACCGCAAAAAACTATCTGGTTGCGGCCGGGCGCAGACCGCCGGGTCAGGATGTGGACGCGGAGGAAAGTATGCAGGTACGCCCGATAGAACTGCTTACCGACACCAGTTCACCGGAGGATATTCTGCATAATGATGAACTCGTTGAGGTGATCAGAGATGCCGTTGAAAATCTGCCGGACGAGCTGAAACAGGCTATTACACTGCGCGAATTCGACGGCCTTAGCTATGAAGATATCGCCAGTGTCATGGAGTGTCCGATTGGGACAGTGCGTTCCAGAATATTTCGGGCTCGGGAAGCCATTGAAGTTGCAATGTCGAAAATGGGCTAGGCGGACTCTGGTCCATAGAAGAGCGTTTAAATGTCAAAAAAACAACCTTAAAAGATGAACTTACTGTCATTTTCGCGGACTAAGCGGGCGAACACAGTTAACTTTTTGTACTCCTTCCGAGTGGAGTGGAGTGTTTGAATATGAGCGAAAAAATTTCACAACTGGTAGATCGCGAGCTAGAGCAGGCGGGACGTGCGGATGTCATATCTGAAATCGCGTCGTCTGAGGCCAGCCTGAACAGCTGGAAACACTATCATCTCATTGGTTCAGTGATTCGTGGAGAGATTACCTCGGCCGGCAACGATCTGTCTGCGCAGATTGCTGACGCCCTTGAAGCTGAGCCAACCGTACTCGCGCCAGTGTCGTTTCAATCCGGTCAGAACGCCGCGCCGGAAAAATCTTCCGGCAGCGGCTCTGTAATCAAGTCGGCCGGACTGTTTGCACTGGCGGCGTCTGTGGCCCTGGTTGCGGTGACGGTACTTAAACCTTCGACGGTTGAAGTCACACAGCCGTCCTCGGTGGCTGCTGTTGAAGTGACCGACAATGAAGCCCGGGAGCGGGCGCTGTTTGAGCAGGAACTCGGTGAGATGCTCGCCGAACACGGTGAGTTCAGTTCGTCCGCAGGCCTGAACGGTTTGATTGCCTATGCCAAGCTGGTGAGCGCCGCGCAAATCGACGAATGAGACGTACAGCTTGAGCCCAAAGACTTCTGGTTACCCACATGACTGGCAAGATTTCTAACAAACTTTTCGCTGCCGCCAAAAGTCTGGCGCCGGCAGTATTGCTGGGCATCATTATGGTGCTGCAGTCTCCGACTTTGCGAGCCGAGTCATCGTCATGGTTGATGAAAATCAATGACGCGGCTGCTACAACGAGTTTTGCAGGCACCTTTGTGTATGTCAGAGACCACAAGGTTGAGGCCATGGAAGTTGTTCGCCGTATCAAGAACGGCGTGATGCAGGAGCGACTCTACGCACTCAACGGTGAAGCGCGGGAAATCGTTCGCGACATGAATCAGGTGTGGTGCTATATCCCCGATCAGAATGTCGCGGTGCACGACTATCGGCAGGCCTCTGAAAGCGGTTTTCCCCGCATTCTGCCAAAAGATCTGGCGCTGTTGACCACAAACTACCGATTCGAAATGGGCAAGATGTCGAGGATTGCTGATCGTCAGGCCCAACAGGTCAATGTGATTCCAAAAGACAGTTACCGTTACGGGTATTCGCTGTGGGCGGATACGCAAACCGGACTGCTGTTGCGATCTGATCTTCTTGACCAGAGTGGCAATCTGATCGAGCAATATGTCTTTGTGAAGGTGCAGATTGGCGGCGAAATCAAAGATGAGCAGCTGGCTGCGGTGACGCAAAGCGACCAGTTTGAACTGTATGGAAACAGTGGACTTGATGTGTCTGCTCCGGCGGACAAATCACAGTGGTTCTTCGAATCCCTGCCTTCGGGATATTCCATGAGTCGGCATATGAGACGTATGTCGCCAATGGAATCGAACGAGGTGGAGCACATGGTGTTCTCCGACGGTCTTTCTACCGTCTCTGTCTTCATTAAACCGGCGCGGCAGGGTCAAAGTGGAATGAAAGGACTGTCCCGACTTGGTTCGGTGCACACGTATCGGGACACGGTCAGCGATCACCGGATCACGGTTATGGGCGAGGTTCCCGCAGAAACCGTGAAGATGCTGGCGCAAAACATATCTATTCGTCCCTGATTCTGTAGCCATACGGCTGGCTTACCGGTGGCTCTTGAGGCCTTGACCGTGTCCTGATCTGATCGTTAAATCAGGCCTGTCCTTACCAGCAACTTTCGATTTTGCCTCAACGCAATGCCAATGCACTCGCGGCCATAGATCTTGGCTCGAACAGTTTTCACATGGTCATTGCCAGTCAGGATGCGGACGGCAGTATCCGTCTTATCGATAAGGTTAAAGAGACTGTTCGTCTGGGCGCCGGATTAGGCTCGGACGGCGTGCTGTCAGAGTCCGCGCAGGAGCGTGCCTTGTCCTGCCTGAAGCGATTCCGGCAACGACTAAATAACATTCCCTCACCACAAATTCGTGCGGTCGGCACCAACACAATGCGCGCGGCCCACAATGGCGAGGAGTTTCTGAGACTCGCAGAAGAACACCTCGGGCATCATATTTCGATCATCTCGGGCCATGAAGAGGCGCGGCTGGTTTATCTGGGTGCGGCATTTAGTCTCGCCGTTCGGGACACCCGGCGACTTGTGGTGGACATTGGCGGCGGCAGTACTGAAGCGATCATTGGAGAGGGCTTCAAACCGATTGATCTGAGCAGTCTCTACATGGGCTGTGTCAGTTTTACGCGCCGGTTTTTTTCAGACGGTGAGATCACGCGGCATTCATTGCTGCGCGCACAGCGTGCGGCTGAGCAGGAACTGGAACCGATCGTGACACGTTACCGCCGACGCGGCTGGGATCAGGTTGTGGGCACTTCGGGCACGATTCGTGCGATTGACAATCTGGGCAGAGCGCTGGGTGGAACATTTGACTGGATTGGTCGTGATTCGCTGGCAGAAGTCAGGCGCTATCTGCTTGACGGGCGCCAGTTTGAGAAACTTGATTTGCTTTCGGAACGCCGACGGGAGGTGATCGCTGGCGGTTATGCCATTTTGCAGGCCACCATCGACGCTCTCGATATCGAACGTATGGAAGCGACAGACGGCGCATTGCGAGAGGGCGTTCTGTATGATCTCAACGGCCGTTTACGCGATAAGGATTCGAGAGAGCAGGGTGTGCGCAGTCTCATGAGTCAGTTCCGACTGGACAACAATCAGATCAACCGCGTGGAGAATACCGCGCTGTACCTCTACAGACAGCTTCGGGCTGACTGGAACCTGGATCGGCAAATACATGAGAAGCTGTTGCGCTGGGCGAGTGCGCTGCATGAAGTCGGCTTCGCAATTGCCTACAACCAGCATCACAAGCACGGCGCATACATCATCGAAAACAGCGATCTGGATGGCTTTTCGCGTTTCCAGCAGCGCTTGCTGGCGTTAATGGTGCGAACCCATCGACAAAAATTCCCCTATGCCGTGTTTGAGCCACTGCCGTCGCCGTGGCACCGTGTGATGCCGCGACTGGCGGCGATACTGCGTATCGCAGTGGCGCTCAACCGCAGCCGAAACGATTCTCAGAATAATGATCTCGATGTTCACATCGCCGACGATACGCTGGTGATCCGCATCGCTCGTAGCTGGGCGGAATCACATCCACTGTCGCTGCTCGATCTGGAGTCAGAGCAACGATATCTTCAGGATTCGCCGGTGTCACTGCATCTCGTTGTTGACGCGTAAGCCGGCACTGACCCGGATGCCCGGACAATGCATGCCTTCGATTCCGATTGACGACTCGCGGTCAGTCCAGAAAGTCCAGATCCATCGAACTGTAGTTGCTCATTGAGCCCATCGCATCAAGCGCATTCATCAGAAAGCCCTGCGCCGTGACTCGGGTAAGTGCTCCAACGGTGCAGGCGGTTTCGCTGTAAGCCTGCGCGGTATCCCGCCGACCTTCCGGGTTATAGAGCAGCACAGGAACTGCATCACCGTTATGATCTCCTCGGATTGAGTCCGTCGAATGATCGGCACAGACGCCGACCACCAGATTGTCGGTATCTATTGTGCCGAGACTGCGATCAAATCGTTCAATGAAATCGCGTTTGAGTTCCGGATTCAGATCGTGGGCTGCAGTGTCAGTGCCCTTCAGGTGTACAAATGCGAGATCGTGATTCGATAGGGATTCATTGGCGGCCTGAACCTTTCCTTCGATGTCGGTATCCGGCAGCGAGGTGAAACGGTCACTGGATATTGCGGAAAATCCGAACAGCTTTGCCAGTCCGAGAATGGTACTTTCCCCAGCGACTGTGGATACCTTCAGCTCCAGCTGGTTGAGCAGATTTTTTGCCGGTCGATAGGAGCCGGCCCCGCGAGAGATGACCGCATTTGCGGGGGGTAGTCCGCGTTTGCGTCGATCCCGGTTCACGGGATGTTTGTCGAGTATGTTGTGGGATTCAATTACAAATTGATTGATCGCCTGTGCTGTCAATTGTGCTGCGGTGTCATTGGATATCCTTGCATGGCTTTGCAGCACACCGCGATCGATGCTTTTGCTGCCTGGATCGGTGTCGGTAATCGCTTCGGACAGACCGAAGCCGCGCAAACGCAGAACGGTGCGATGCTGTGTGGCGGGATGCAGGCTGGCGACAACATTGCCGCCAAGGCTGACCTCTCTCAACGACTGGCATAAAACTTCGACACCCTCCTGAATTCGACCGGCGCGGCGATCAATAATTGAGAATCCATTGTTGTGACGTTCGACGGTTGCGAGGTTGCTGCGCAGCAATATGTCGCCGTGCTGCAATTCAAGATCAATACCTGCGGCTTCAATCGGACCCCGCGAGAGCACAACCGCATCTTTAGGCGAGAGGCCAAAGATCATAGCGACGCCGGTGTGGGTATCGACAGGCAGGCCTGGAACCAGTGGGTCCATAAGGCCGGTCTGGCCGTGTGCTGCGAGTCGGTCTAAATTGGGCGTATGTGCGGCCTCAAGAGGCGTTTGCCCGTCGAGGACAGGGGAGGGTCGGTCGCCTAGACCGTCCAGTACAAAGATGAGACCTTTGAAATGCATTACAGCGCGTAGTTTTGTCTAAGCTTCTTGAGTTCAGGTTTATATTGGGTGTGCACTGTCAGCACAATTGTTTTGATCATTTCACTGATGGTCTCTTGACGATGCAGATTGTTGATTATCTCCACGTCTGCATTGTCGGCATCGGAAAGCAGCAGGGTCTGCAATTGCCAGATTTTGTCGAGGCTGGCGAGATAGCGTTCAGCGCGTCTTTTTTTGGCGCGACTGGATCGTCCCTTGATGTACCGCTCGAGGCGTTTTTTATCGAGTACACCAAGAGTGACCGGGATCACGATCGCATCGTCGCTTGAAATCTGCTGCATCAGCGACGGTCGCAGATGCACACCTTCCATAATCACAGAGACCCGTTCGCTGATCGCCCGTTTGATTACAGCCTGGCATGCAACTTCGACCATCTCCGCCTGTCGGATGTATCCGTTCAGCAGGGCGATCTCGTCGTCCAGTTGCAACAGGCCGCTGCGGTCCATACTTTCACCGGCTTCGAACGATGAGCGATGCAGTTCCGGCGACAGCCGCTCCGGAATCAGCACACGCATGACCTCTCGCAGCATATCTGTCGACTGGGTGCGAACGATATTGAGCTGATTGGCAAGTTCGGTTGCGATTGTGCTTTTACCGCTGCCGGGAACACCGCCGACCATAATGATTAAAGGCGTGTTGCTGCGCAAAAACTCATTCCAGACCAGATAGTACTCTGCATGTTCCTTGGAGACGTTCCGGGCAATATCCCGATAGGCGAGTCGAATCAAATCATCTGTCGTAATCTGCTGGCAGTTTTCACGGAGCAGGGCGGTGTGAATGCGATTGGCAACGGCATTCGCTTCGTCTACAGGAATGGAGGCGTTCATCAGTCGCTGCGTGAGCAAACCTCTTGAAAAAGGTTCCTGCTCGCCGTCCGCGTCAACCACAACCAGGTTTTCACGATGGGTGTTCTCTTTTTGATAACGCTGCAGGATGGTGCCGGGGAAGTCGTCTTCGAGAATCTCCAGGATTCGTCCCCTGAGCTCTTCAAGCGAGACTACATCATTGTCGTCAAAATCATCCCGAATGTCAGACGCAAGCTGGTAGGCGTCCACAAAATCAAGACCGGCATTTTGCAGCGAACGTGTCAGCATACCTCGTAAAAATGGAACTTTCTGATCGGTTTCCTGATCGTAGACGAGCAGTTTGGACATTTTTGTGGTTGCCGGTTGGCCGGATTTGGCGCCTGTGGCGCACAATAGTATCAGATTCGAATATTACGATCGTGCGGAGGGTTCTATGCTAACTATAGAGACCACTAATCTCTTCATGGATAACGTCGATTCCACGGGTGACTTCGGACCACTCTGCAGCATAGGAAACACGGATGCATTCGTGTCTGTGCGACCAGTCCCCGGCAAGTCCAGGGAAGAAATTGTGTCCCGGAATGACAAAGACGCCTCGAGCTTTCAGGCGCTCGTAGAGTTCAGCGGACGTTATCGGTAAATCCTCGAACCACAACCAGAGAAAAATTGCACCCTCAGATCGGTGCACGCGCAGGGGAATGTCCTGCATGACGTCGTCAAGGTATTTAAGGACGGCCCTGGACCGCGACTGATAGTGCGGTTGAATAATTTTGTGACAGAGCTGTTTGATTCTGTTTTCAGTGAACAGGGTCGTCGTTAGTGCGGGACCCTCGACAAAGGCCCTCGTCTGATCCGGGGCGACTGCAAAGGCGTTCGCGCGTAGAAGCGCGGGAAACGCGACCAGAGGCCGGATTGCACGGGGAAGCGTCATGCGGCCTCTCCCGGGATAACACCGCCGAGACGGTCGGCCATATAGCTCAG
>JBCCGE010000048.1:0-23498 GCA_039029455.1 Pseudomonadota bacterium
GCAGTTTTTGACCGATCGGCGGAAAGTTTTGCAATCATATCCTCCTGTTTTATAAGATAAACCCAGTGAGAATCGGAGAGTACGGATGATAAACATACAACTACAGCTGCTGCAGACGCTGGCGCAATCGGAATGGCAAACGACCAGTCAAATAGCAGAGCAAACCAAAATACAAAAACAGGCCGCCGCTAGTGCGTTGAGTGGATTGAGTGAAAGCGGTATGGTTGAACTGCGTGAGACTGCACGATCAAGTCTTTCCGGGTTTTCGTCCGTAGAGTGGCGAAGCCGAAAAGGCTCACTTGATAATTATCTCCAGCAATTCGTTCCTCAGTACAATACCTGACGGACACTAACGTGCAGCTCATTAAAAACGCGGCCTCTGCCGCGTTTTTTGTTGCCTATCCGTCACTGCTGTCATCAGGCTTGTCCTCTTTCTTTTGTTGCGGCAGTCGATTCAGCGCCATCGGGATAAATTTGATTTGTTCTGCATTTCCATCCAGAAGGTGGTCAACATTTTCTATCATCTGAGGCGTAATCATATTTGCGTTCTTCTCACGCTCCGCCCGAAATCTGTTTGCCAGCGTGCGCCAGTCAGAGTTGCCAACGGGTTTTGTTTCGCTTGCATCATTCTCAAAAACGTTCCATCGGAGCATTGCCACGTTATAGATCGAAATCGGATTGTTGCGTCCGTAAGTTAATGTGGTTTCCGCCATTTTCAAGGCTTCAACCGGTTTGTTATCTGTCCATAGTCGCTGCGTCAGATGCTGGTGTACATTGGTGATGATCTGCCGGTTTGTAATCGCCGTGGGCTGTGTCGCTGCAAACCTCAGCAACTCAGCGGCTTTTTCCAGATCACCGTTATAGTAGGCGTTCATGCCTTTCGCCTGAGCCTGAGCGCGAAGCGCCTTGGCTTCGTGTTTGCGGCCTTTGAACTTCTCGACATACATATCGGAAATCATCATCGCGTGATCAATTCTCCGAAGGTTCAGCGCGAGATTGGTAACAGCGATAAATCGCCAGGGTTCCTCCAGGTCCGCAATCTCGGGCGCGAAATGCATTTCGGGAAGCGTCTCTGCAAGTTCGGTTCGCGCGTATACGGCGCCAGCTCGTCCGTAAAATACAAGCTTCCAGTCAGGAGATCGATTCAGGAAAGTCAGCCCATGCTGAAGCTTGTGGTTGAGGTACCACACATCGCAGTTTAATCGGCCGACCAGTTCCGGAAGGTTGCGATTGGCCAAAAAGTCCACCCACGCGCTGTACCAGCTGGCGTAAGGGAAGTATCTGGGGTCCAGCATGACTTTCTGATTGGGCCAGAGTTTCCAGATCAGATAACCACCCCCGTCGTAGTCATTGCAGATTCGTTTGTCGGATAAGTTTGACAATATGTATTCAGCTTCGTCTACCGGATTGAGATAGGTGATGCCAAATCCGAACCAGCTGTTAACTGACGGATAGTCAAATCGATCCTTTATTCTGTAGCCGCCGGTTACGAGTATTCCGATCAGTGCGACACTCATTACACCAAATTTCCAGCTGCGCTGTTCAGTTGCGGCCAAACGCGGCATCAGGAACAGCAGGTATTGGAAGGAAAACAGAAACACAATGGCATAGAAATATGTCATCCGCGTGTAATGGGTGTAAAAAAACAGGAACATCCCGGTTAACAACAACAAAGTGATGTCCCACACTCGCCGGTATAACAGGAACACAAACAATGGAATCGTTAGCGCCAACATCACATACAAGTAGATTGGGTGCCTGAGTAATCGCATTTTAGGATCGAAGACACTTTGATAAGCGGTGACAGAGGCGAAATGGCTTTCGTTGAGCGATATTGCGCCTCTCACCACCTGCAATGGGTAGTCAATGCCATACGGGGTTATAAGCAAAGCTATGGATGTCGCAATGGCCGCATAACCGGCGTGCTTCATTTGCTGGGTGGTCAAGCGAAGCGGAGACTTGAGAACAAAATTCAGGATTTCTCCGATTCCAACACAAGTCAGAAAAGCCATTCCGATTACCCATCCCCCGTGGGTGTTGATCCAGATCAAAATAATCAGGGGGAACAGATAAATCTGTTTCCAGCCCTGATGGGGATCCGCTTTAAGCCAAAAGTAGTTCGCCGTGATGAAAGACATCAGCAGGAAAGAAAACATTTCGGGTTTAAGCAATCCTCCGGTGACAAAAGAGGCAAGATAGCAAAGCATGAACGCAAGCCAGATCATTACGTTATGTTCGCCATACACGTTTCTAGCCAACCACCAGACCAGAAAACCAGGTGCAATCATGAAGGCGTAGCGCAGTGCGAAAAGCCCCGCAAGTCCGGTGGCCTCATAAACCAGGTACATGGTAATTTCGGCGACCCAGGCGCAGTAGATCTTGATGTTGCTCGCGGATGTCCATGAGTAGATGGAGTGGTCGGGTATCAGGGTTCCGTTCTCCAGCATGTACTTTCCGTAAGCCATCTGCCACCACATATCGCCGTCGGCATTCGGACCCGATCCCAGAAAGGCGATGAGCGCTAATGCTGCCAGCAAGGCCACAAGATGGAGTACTGGGATGGGTGCAGGAACAGGGCGTGTGCTGGATTGGTCTGGATTATTCACGGTTGCGTTATGATCTGCGTGAGAGATTAATATCCGGTAATTAGAATGGCGACGTCTTCAAGGAACATTCATTTTTGCCGACAGTCGAACCCCCGTGAATTCTACGCAACTGAATACAATGAATAAACTTAAATTGCTGAATGCCGGCGTGATAACTCTGTTTATTGCAGCGGTAGCGGCCGCGGGTACTGTGATCGCCGCAGAGCATCCACTAAAAAGTTCAACTGATGACAAAGATTACCGTTACTTTGAGCTGGACAACAGTTTGCGCGTGCTGATCGTATCCGATCCTGAAAGTGACAGGGCGGGTGCGTCTCTGGATGTTCATGTTGGCAACGGCAGCGACCCGGAAGGCTGGCAGGGGCTCGCACATTTCCTTGAGCATATGCTGTTTCTCGGTACCGGAAAGTATCCCGAAGCCGGTGAGTATCAGAAGTACATCAACGCCCATGGCGGCAGCAACAATGCGTATACATCCTTTGATCACACCAACTACTTCTTCAGTATAAACCCCGCACAGCTTGAGCCTGCGCTGGATCGATTTTCGCGGTTTTTTATCGATCCGACATTTGATGCGGTATATGTCGATCGCGAGCGGGCGGTCGTTCATTCGGAATATCAGGCACGGCGCAAAGATGAAGGGCGACGAATCTGGGCGGCGTCAAAAGCGCTTGTGAATCCGGAACATCCGTCTTCACGGTTCGCCGTGGGTTCGCTCGAAACGTTGCGGGATCGTGATGAGGCGAGTGTTCGGGAAAAACTGATAGAGTTTTACAATGAATATTACTCTGCCAATCTGATGACGCTAGCTGTGGTGGGCCAGGCTTCTCTGGATGATCTGGAGGCAATGGTACGTGAAAAATTTTCCGATATTTCCAACAAAGACACGCCGCAACCGACGTTTACGCAGTCATATATCGACAGCTCAAGCGGTCCGGTGTTGCTGCAGATCGAACCTGAACAAAAAGTGCAGCGACTGGTTTACCAATTTCCGATTCCCAGCACTGAGTCACAATACCGCAGCAAGCCCGTCAGCTATCTTTCCAGCCTGATTGGGCACGAGGGTCCCGGTTCACTCCTCGACCAGTTGAAAAAGAGAGGCATCGCAGACGGTTTGAGTGCCGGTCTGGGCTTTATGGATAATGTTCACGGTTCGTTTCAGATTTCAATCGCACTGACCGATAAAGGGATCGGAAAGGTGAATGAGATTTCCAGACTAGTGTTTGAAAATCTCGATCTGATTCGAAACCACGGCGTTGAGAAGTGGCGGTTTGAGGAAGACCGAAAGCTTTCCGAACTGGCTTTCCAGTTTGCCGAAGAAGTTGATGCCGGTCGGCTGGCCCAGTCATTATCGTCCCGAATGCATCGGTACGATCCGGTCGATGTGCTGCGTGGCCCCTATCTGCTGGAAGAGTTTGGAGAGCAGCAAATTCGGGACATTCTAAAATTACTGACCGCGGATCAGGTCAGAATCACGCTGGTGGCGCCGTTGCCTGAACTGGACGCTGAAGTTGAACCATTTTATGAGGTCCGGTATGCCGTTGAACCAATAGATGCAGAGCGAATTAATCAATGGTCTGAAGCGAAATGGACCGTCGACTCTGAACTCGCCTTGCCGGAGCCCAATATTTTTGTGCCTGAGAGAACTGAGTTACAAGCCGATCTCAATAAGGGCGACGCCAAGCCGCGGCGATTGACTGACAGCGTGCCGGAAGACGTGCAGGCATTTCACAAAACCGATCAGTCTTTTAAAGCGCCGAGAGCGGGTGTTTTTTTCAGTATCCAAAGTCCGGCAGCTTCCAGCTCGGCTGAGAATCTGGTGATGTCGGAATTATTCGTTCGACTGGTAAACGACCAGCTCAACGCGAGTGTATATCCTGCATATCTCGCGGGCCTGAGTTTTGAACTGTATCGACATCAGCGGGGGTACACAGTTCGCATACAAGGCTATGAGGATAAACAGTCTGTTCTGCTTGAAAAAATTCTTGGCGCGCTCAGCGAGCCGGCGCTGAAACCCGAGAGACTCGAGATCATCAAGCAGGAGCTTGCCCGGGAATGGCGCAATGTAAGTAAACAGTCACCGTCCCGGCAAACAATTCATGAAATGTATCGGTTGCTGATTCATCCTTACTGGTCAGAAGATGAGCGGCTTGCAGAGCTCGATGGTGTTACTGTCGCCAAACTGAGTGATTTTGTTCGAGAGTTTCATCGCAAGGTTGCAATCCAGATGCTGTTTCACGGTGATATTTCGAGATCCAGAGCAGCCGAGTTCGCCTCGTTGGTGATTGATGCGTTTCCTCAGGCGGAGTTGATCGCGAATGTTGAGCAAAACGCTATACGAAACATTGGCTCAGGAAATACTCTGGTGCGAACGATGGACATTGATCATTCGGACAGCGCACTTGCGGTCTACTTTCAGGGTCAGAACCGATCATTGGAAGAACGGGCAAGGATGGCGCTGCTGATTCAGATGCTGGAGTCACCGTATTACTTCAATTTGCGAACCACGGAACGCGTTGGCTATCTTGTATACGCGACGTCACTGAATGTGAATCGTATTCCGGGTCTTCTACTTTCAGTGCAAAGCCCGAGTCACAGCCCACAGGATATCGACGAGCTCAATGAATTATTTCTGCAGGCGGTGAACGGCTTGAGCGAATTTAATGATGCGGAAAAATTTGAATCAATACGCGATGGTCTGGTTGAACGACTGTCGTCAAAAGACAAACAGCTCTCTGATCGAACTCGGCGTTACTGGCGCGAGATTGATCTCGACGAATTTTCGTTTGATTCAAGAGATCAGCTGATCGGGGCGATTGAAAGTCTCACTCTTGATGATATGAAGTCATATTTTCGACAACGGATTCTCGATAGCCCGGCATCGCTCATCGTGCAAAGCCCCGCTGACGGGACGGCTAAAGTCAGCGAGGATGATGCGATCGAGCTGAAGAGTTTTGATGCTGTTCGAGAAGTACTCGATCGGTTTTTCCCTGTTGCCTCCTAGTTGATTTGCGGTGGAGATTGCAGACACGTTGCGCAGTGCCAGTGAACTCGGAAGGGTGTTGCACGAGGCCGGGCACACGCTGGTTACTGTGGAGTCATGCACCGGGGGCGGTATTGCTTTTGCGGTGACTGCGGTAGACGGCAGTTCAAACTGGTTTGAACGTGCCTATGTCACCTACAGTAACGAGGCCAAGTCCGAAATGGTGTCAGTCGAAAGTGCACTGATCGAAAAATTCGGGGCTGTCAGCGAGCCCGTCGCCAGGGCAATGGCAGAGGGTGGACTCCGCGCGAGTGGAGCAAGCTGCGCTGTTGCCGCCACCGGCATCGCCGGCCCACAGGGCGGCACTGTAAATAAACCGGTCGGTACAGTCTGTCTGGCATGGTCAGTCCGTGGTCAGGATGATTTATTTAGTTCTAAGGTTGAAACTCGTCACTACAAAGGTGATCGTCATGCTGTGCGTGCCCGGACCGTCGACCACGCTCTAAACGGTATGATCCATTACCTGATACACCGTCGGTAATCACTTCGCGACGCAGAAATATAGCGTTATTTTCGAGATGAGAATACACTATGTACGAATCTACTCGACTACTAAATCCCGTGAGTTTTGGTACGGGATACTGTTTGACCGATGCAATATCTGGAATTTGAAAAACCTATCGCCGAGCTTGAAGAGAAAATATCTGAACTGCAGCGGGTAAGTCTGAGTCAGTCGCTGGATTTGACGTCAGAGATCGATAAGCTGAAGGAGCGAAGTCAGGAATTGACGCAAGAAATTTTTGCGAAACTCGGCTCCTGGCAGATTACTCAGATTGCGCGTCATCCGTTGCGACCCTATACACTCGATTTTATCGAGCACATGGTAGACGACTTTCAGGAGTTGCACGGTGATCGGATGTATTCCGACGATCCGGCGATCGTGGCCGGGTTGGGCTTTCTTGATGAGAGGCGAGTCGCCATCATTGGCCACCAAAAAGGCCGTGATACGCTGGAGAGAACCCGCCGAAATTTCGGAATGCCGAGACCCGAAGGCTATCGCAAGGCTCAGCGCGTGATGCAATTGGCTGAGCGATTTGGATTGCCTCTGGTAACCCTCATCGATACGCCCGGCGCTTACCCCGGGGTGGGCGCTGAAGAGCGCGGTCAGAGTGAAGCGATCGCAAAGTCTTTGGAGGTTATGTGCGGTCTGGAAACACCGATTGTGTCCGTGGTCATCGGAGAGGGTGGTTCCGGCGGTGCGCTGGCGATTGGCGTCTGTGACCGATTGTTGATGCTCGAATATTCAACCTATTCGGTGATCTCGCCTGAAGGTTGTGCGTCAATTTTGTGGAAGAGTTCGGAAAAGGCGGCCGACGCCGCTGAAGCGATGAAAATGACGACGAAGCATCTGGCCTCTCACCAGCTTGTTGACGCTGTGATTTCTGAACCACTCGGCGGCGCGCATCGGAATCATGAAGCTGTCGCACAGTCTCTGAAAACCAGGATTACCGAAAGCCTTGACGAATTGTCTGCCCTGGATACCGATACCCTACTCAGCGATCGATATGATCGTTTGATGAAATTTGGTCGCTTTGACACCTGAACCGTTTGTACAACTTACAGCGGACAGCTTCCTGGCTGAATTTGATCGTCTGACACGGAACGAGTCTCCGAAGCGCTGTGCGGTCGCATTTAGTGGCGGCATGGACTCTGCTGTTTTGATGAGTCTTATGACCCATGTACGCCGCGAGCGTGACGTGTCGGTCAGGGCGCTCTATTTTCATCATGCGCTTCAGCACAGCACCGAGGGCTGGCCTGCACACTGTCAGGCTTATGCGGATTCGCTGCAGATACCCTTAGTGATCGGATCGGGCGAAATTAATCGCGATGATGCGGATGGGTTGGAGGCTGCTGCCAGAAAAGCGCGCTATCACTGGATCCAGCAGCAGCTATTCAAAGGCGAGTGTCTGCTGATGGCGCATCATTGTGATGACCATATTGAAACCATACTGCTGCATCTTCTGCGCGGCAGCGGAATGAGGCAGATCGCAGGTATTCCCCAGGTTCGTATTCTGGATCGCAACCAAAATAATCTGCTGATTCGACCTTTGTTACCGTTTCTTCGGGCAGAGCTTGTCCACTATGCGTCTGACAGGGACCTGAACTGGATTGAAGATCCTTCAAATTCGGATACCCGCTTTCGACGCAATGCGATTCGCCATCAACTTGCACCCGTGCTGGATCGACATTGGCCGACTTACAGAGCCGTGATTTCGTCCTTCGCTGCTTCACTTCAGGTTATGTGTGATGCGGAGGACAGTGCGGCGGTCAGACTATTGCAGACGGCGTCTGTGGAAGAGTCCAGAATCGGGTTACAGCTCTGTCCTCCCCTTGACGTAGAGACGCTACTGAATGTCTCAGACTCCCTGTTTATCCACACGATTCGCTGCTGGTTGCATCAACAGGGCATTCGGTCCCCAACGACCCGGCAGCTGAAAGAATTGCTGCGACAACTGGAATCCGGTTTAGGAAGCGGTGTCTCGTTGCGGGTGGAACCCTACGTGTTAGGGCTTTATCGGCGAAAACTCTATCTCTACGAACCTGTGAATCGATTGGATGCCAGTGTCCCCTGTAAACCGGAAGGACGATTAACGCTCAGTCATTCGGCATCTATCGAAATTATGTCGGTGGGCCGCCGGGGTATTTCCAACCGGTATCTTCCGCGCGATGCCGAGTGGAAAACCTGCTGTCATTCTGCGAGTGAATACGACCGTATGGTGTTTAGTAAGAGTCTGAAGAAGCATTATCAACGCCACGGAATTCCGCCCTGGGAAAGGCAGTCAATCCCGCGTCTTGTCGCCGATGGTCAGACCCTATGGACTCACGGTTTACCTGTTGATCCGCGGTTCAGCAGTGAAAACAGTCCCGGATGGATTCCGAAGCTAGTGGTTTCGCAGCCCGACAACTGTGGCTCGACAACCCTAGATTCTGCCTGATTCAGGCGCACTTAGGCTAAAGAAACATGTCACCGTTTTCGGCGGACACCGTTGTCGTAGGTTTAACTTCATATAATGGGTTCCAAGAGTCAAATTGTGCCGAGTTTTCATTGTGATCAAATCTCTTGTTTGCTACCATAACTTCCCGTCCGGAAGGCATGCTTCACAATGTCTTCTCAAGTGGTTTTACACCTTGTTGATTCGAACCCGGCACGATTGAATCTTCTCGTGCAATGGTCGCTCGATAGAGAGCGAATGTTCCCGTCAGAAAGGCGAACCAGTCAAAACCGGCTGTTTTTCAGGCCAGACTAGCTGACTTTGTATGACGAAGTATGTATTCATTACCGGCGGGGTAGTATCTTCTCTTGGCAAAGGAATTGCGGCTGCATCACTCGGCAGTGTGCTCGAGGCCCGAGGTCTTAAAGTCACGTTGCTGAAACTGGATCCCTATATCAACGTCGACCCGGGCACCATGAGCCCGTTTCAGCACGGTGAGGTTTTTGTGACTGAGGATGGCGCAGAAACTGATCTGGATCTCGGCCACTATGAACGTTTTGTTCGTGCCACTATGACCGAGCGAAACAACTTCACTACGGGTCAGATTTATGAGCGAGTCATCCGAAAAGAGCGGCGCGGGGATTATCTCGGTGGAACCGTTCAGGTCATTCCTCATATCACCGATGAGATCAAAGCATGTGTGAAAGCCGGTGCTGAAGGCGCCGATATCGCAATGGTTGAAATTGGTGGGACGGTGGGCGATATCGAATCCCTGCCTTTCCTGGAGGCTATTCGCCAGCTCAGGGTAGAACTCGGACGAGAAAACACGCTGTTTCTGCATTTAACTCTGGTACCGGAAATTACCGTTGCCGGGGAAATCAAGACCAAGCCGACCCAGCATTCAGTCAAGGAGATGCGTTCGATTGGTATCCAGCCCGACATCCTCCTGTGTCGGGTTCGAGAAACTTTGCCTGAGGGTCCCCGACGAAAAATCGCGCTGTTTACCAACGTTGAAGAGCGAGCCGTTATCTCCGGAAACGATGTCAACAACATCTATCAGATTCCCCAGCTTTATGTCGATCAGGGCATGGATCAGCTCGTTGTGGACCAGTTCCGACTGGATGTGGGGCCGCCGGACATGTCAGAGTGGGACCGGGTTCTGGCAAACAGTGAGAATCCGACCTCTGAGATCACCATTGCCATGGTTGGTAAATACGTGAGTCTGACGGAGTCCTATAAGTCTCTCTCTGAGGCGCTGATTCATGCCGGTGTTCAGACTCGAACCAAGATCAATATCGAATATGTAGACTCCACCGAAGTCGAAACAAACGGCACCGGGATGTTGCGCGGTGCCGACGCTATACTGGTCCCGGGTGGTTTCGGCGAACGCGGGGTGGAAGGCATGGTGCTGGCGGCTCAGTACGCGCGCGAGAACAAGGTGCCCTATCTGGGCATTTGTCTCGGCATGCAGATTGCGACGATAGAGTACTCCCGAAACAAAGCCAATTTGGCAGGTGCGCACTCGACAGAGTTCGATAAGAGCACTGAACACCCCGTCATCGCACTGATTACTGAGTGGATTGATGACGACGGCAGCGTCGAAATCCGCGATGAGAATACAGACCTTGGTGGCACAATGAGACTGGGCGCTCAGGACATTCACCTGAAAGAGGGATCGCTGTACCGATCGATCTACCAACAAGAGATCATTCGGGAGCGACATCGTCACAGATTTGAATTCAACAACAACTACATGGATTGTCTGCGTGGCGCCGGGATGGTCTTCTCGGGGCTCTCCTCCAACGGTCTGGTCGAAATTATCGAAATTCCGGATCATCCGTGGTTTGTGGCATGTCAGTTCCACCCTGAATTCACCAGTTCGCCGCGGGATGGCCACAAAATGTTCACTGCCTACGTTGAGGCGGCGAAAGAACGTCGGAAAAATCATCCCGAGCACAAGAGCGCATGAACATTGATTTAGGTTTTTCCGACGCTCAGCCATTTTTTCTGATCGCGGGTCCTTGCGTGGTCGAGTCGGAATCCATGGCGATGGAAACGGCCGAGGCCCTCAAGCAGATTACATCCCGTCTTGGGATTCGGTTTATTTACAAATCGTCTTTCGACAAGGCGAACAGAACGTCAATCCAGTCCGCCAGAGGTCCGGGACGAGAACAGGGTCTGGCAATCCTGCGTCGGGTGTCAGAACAGATTGACGTACCCGTACTTACAGATGTGCATTCGGTAGATGATGTGAGTGCGGCAATGGATTTCGTAGATATGCTGCAGATACCGGCTTTTCTCTGCCGTCAGACCGATATCATTCAGGCTGCGGCCACCAGCGGCCTGCCTGTGAATATAAAGAAAGGCCAGTTTCTCTCACCAGCCGAAATGAACCATGTGGTTGACAAGGCTAAAGATGCAAATGCAGCAGCCACGGTCTGTGTCTGCGAGAGAGGAGCGTCTTTTGGTTACAACAACCTCGTTGTTGACATGCGCAGCCTGGATATTCTTCGAAAGACCGGATGTCCGGTGGTGTTTGACGCTACGCATTCGGTGCAGCTTCCAGGAGGTTCAGATGGTAAGTCTGGTGGTCAGAGAGAATTTGTTCCGGTTCTGGCTCGTGCGGCTGTAGGTGTCGGTATCGACGGCCTTTTCGTTGAAACTCACCCTGATCCGGACGCGGCCCTTAGTGACGGACCCAATGCGTGGCCCCTGTATAAAATGAACGATCTACTCGAACATTTGTTGTCTCTTCATGAGGTGTCCCGTAGAACCACCTATCAGTAGAGGTTTGGACGTTCCAAACTCATCCTGATTTTTATGCGGCTATCCATGGGGTAGCATCCAAAACACGATTATCTTTATTACTGCGATTAAAATTAAATGTCCGACCACTGCGAAATCCAATCTGTATCGGCTCGAGAAATTCTGGATTCCCGGGGAAACCCAACCATCGCGGCAGAAGTCACCCTGAGTGATGATTCTGTCGGCGTCGCGATGGCGCCTTCAGGTGCCTCAACAGGCAGCCTGGAAGCGCTGGAGCTTCGCGATGGTGACCGTTCCCGATACCTTGGCAAGGGTGTGTTGACTGCAGTGTCCCATGTGAACGATGAAATAGCGCAACACGTAATCGGGATGGATGCCGCCCGTCAGAAACAACTTGATCAGGCGCTAATCGATCTCGATGGCACCGACAACAAATCGCGACTGGGCGCAAACGGTATCCTGGCTGTATCTCTGGCCTCTGCCCACGCGGCCTCAAAAAGCAAGAATGTTCAACTGTTCGAACATCTCGGTGAACTCTATGGCGGTGGTTCTTTCGTGCTGCCTGTGCCGCAGATGAATATTATCAATGGGGGCGCGCATGCGGACAATGCCATCGATTTTCAGGAATTTATGGTTCTTCCCGTTGGTTTTGACCGGTTTTCCGAAGCCCTGCGATGCGGCGTTGAAATTTTCCACGCGCTTCGGGGTGTTCTGCTTGAAAAAGGCTACAGCACCGGCGTTGGTGACGAAGGAGGTTTTGCACCTGAGTGTAAATCTAACGAAGAAGGCGTAAGTCTCATCATGCAAGCGATCGAAGTTGCCGGATATTCGCCGGGCGAACAGGTCATGATTGGTCTCGATGCCGCCAGTTCAGAATTCTGTAGTGAAGGCAAGTACACCCTCGGAGCGGAGGGTGCATCGCTTAGTTCAGACGAATTTGCTGAATACCTTGCTCGCTGGGTGGACAAGTACCCAATTATCAGCATCGAAGATGGTATGGACGAGCAGGACTGGGAAGGATGGTCGCAATTGACGCGTTTGCTTGGATCGAAAGTGCAGCTGACGGGTGACGATTTGTTTGTCACTAACCCAGACATTCTGCAGCGTGGTATAGACCAGAGCACTGCGAATTCCATACTGATTAAATTCAATCAGATCGGAACGCTTACTGAGACCATGAATGCTATTTCGATGGCGCAACAGGCCGGTTATTGCGCGACAATCTCGCATCGCTCCGGCGAAACTGAGGATACGACAATTGCCGATCTTGCTGTCGCGACTTCTGCCGGTCAAATAAAAACAGGATCTTTGTGCCGCTCTGAGCGTATTGCGAAGTACAACCGTCTGCTAAAAATAGAGTCAATACTTGGCGACGATGCAAGCTATGCTGGCATGAAAGCGTTTAGTAACTTGCGTTGAGTAGCCACTGTATTAAACTACTGCTGTGAGACCGCATAAAATAATTGGATGAAAGCCACAACTGTTTTGCTTGTGACCCTGCTTGCCTCAACGCAGTATGCGCTATGGATCGGCGACAAGAACGTATTTGATTTACTTAAACTCAGCAATACTTCGAAACTGCTGCAACAGGAGAATGCGCTTTTGTTGAAGCGTAATCAGAAGCTTCTGGCAGAGGTTATTGATCTTAAGAACGGGGGCGAGACGATTGAAACACTGGCTCGATATGAGTTGGGGCTGATCAAGCCCAACGAAACGTTTTATCAGATAGTCGATTAGTTGGATTCAATGTGATCGATAATCGGTGGTTTGCACTGATACCAGCTCCATGGTGTGGATGACAAATATCGATACCGCAACTCTTGGTATTGATGGGTTACGAATACGGTTTTATGGATGATGCGGTTTTGTAGATGACGATATTGTTTACGTGATCGCGCGCCTTAAGTCACCTTTACACGCCCTTTGGGTTTTTCCACGGTGATTTCGTACGGCAGGTCAATTCGTTCCATCACGTGTCCGCTAACAAAAATCGAACCCTCAGCAATATGAGTGGATGGCACCATCGCCAGTGCGACCCACTCGAGCTCGCCATCTTCAAGTTGTCCGGTTGAGACTGCGTCGATAATCTCCCCGGATTTTTTACTGGCGTCAGCCACCAGAGTGACGGCGTCACCTGAGATCACTGCTGCATCATCTGGTGTCCGAATACGCGCACAGACAGCTCTTTGTTTCAGCTTTCCAAGGTATCGCAGTCGAGCCACAATTTCTTGTCCCGGATAACATCCCTTGCTGAAATTTACTCCCTCAGCCAGATCAAGATTGATCATTTGTGGAATAAAAGATTCAACAGTTTCTGAGTACACCATCCCGATGCCCGACAAAATATCCAGTTCACGCCAGAGTGTTTCTCCCGATACATCCGTCTCTGTGCGAGCTTCAGATACGCGCAGAAAAAGAGCGCTTTCCGAGCTGTGGTTCAAAGCGACCTGATGCTGATCTTTGCAGGGGTCGTCCGATGCACCCGCCAACACGCCTCCCGCAACGGGTTCTATGACAACTTTAGCTCGCATAACAAACATTTTCAGTCTGCGAACCGTGGTCTCTGCAATAACGGCAGGCAGAAAAATGAGATAGCTTTCATCAGCTGTTTTTCCAAGCCAGAACGTGGCCAGCAGACGCCCTTTGGGATTGCAATACCCGTTTAGTGACGCATGACCCGGCTGCAAAGACAGAACATCATTGGTGAATTGACCGTGGAGGAACGATTCTGCATCCACTCCCGTGATTCTGAAACAGGAAAAATGATCGAGTCGAATCCAACCCGCGTTGCGAACGTTTTCAAGAACGGTTTTCAGATGAGAAGAAGAGTGATTGTTTTCCATAATTAAAATTGGAATTTCTGGATTCGCGGCGAACGACAAGCTGATTGTGTGCGCACCTGCAGGTAACGCACGGTATCCTGCTGTGATACCCAAATCTATCGAATTCTGTCGTTAGTTTCACTGAGTAATGCCGTATAATACGATCATGTCGAAAATCAACGTGTCAAAGCACGAAGCTGCTCCCGGTAAGGCGGCTATCGAGCAAGGCGACTCTGAGAATATCGCTGCAATTCCGGAGTCGATGCCTGAAGCCAGCCAGCAGAAGAACAGTTCCGAAATCGTCGAGATTGACGGCCCTGAGGGCCCGGAACCCACCCGTTACGGTGACTGGGAGATTAAAGGGCGCTGCACGGACTTTTAAACGGAAGTCTCTCATTTCGCAAATGATTGTATCGACGCGTCATGCATTATCTTGCGCGGAAAGAGGGTGGAGATATTTCTCGCCTCAATAAGATTTTCTTATTGTTGACACCGAAACCTCAGTTCTTTCGTGACGTGCATGCGATTGCACAATTGTTTTTTCTATTCGCAGCACGATATTACATAGTGAAGATTTTCGTAGACTGGGCAATACGCCTAAAATCAGCGATGAAATTGAGTACCGAAGCACGTGTCTAACGTCAACAGACCCCTGTCGCCTCATTTGCAGGTCTATCGACCTCAACTGACGTCTGTTCTCTCCGTGCTTCATCGGGGCACCGGTATCATTCTTTCGGTGGGCGCTCTGCTGATTACCGCCTGGGTATGGTCGATCTGTGTCGGCGGGAAAATGTTTGAACTCTCCCATGCGTTTTTCTCGAGCTGGGTTGGAAAGTTTCTGATGATTGCGTGGACGGCCTGCACCTTTTATCACCTGTTTAACGGGATCCGTCATCTGGTCTGGGATACCGGTTACGGTTATGAGCTTAAAGAAGCATATCTGAGCGGTAAGGTAGTCGTCGGAAGTGCATTTATTCTCACCGTGCTGGTGTGGGTTTTATGAATCTTCGACAACCACTTATGAGTATTCTGGGGTTCGGACATTCCGGCGGCGGATCACACCACTGGTGGGTTCAGCGGCTAAGCGCTCTGGCGCTGATCCCACTGGCCCTGTGGTTTGTTTTTGCGGTTGTCCACAGAGTGGATCTGGAGCGACAGGTTTTAATTGAGTGGATTCAACATCCACTCACTACTGTGCTACTGGTTTTGTATTTTGCCTGCATGTTTTACCACGCGCAGCTGGGTTTACAGGTTGTTATCGAGGACTACATCCACACCGAAAGTCGTCGCAACCTGATCCTTCTGGTAGTTAAAACCGGCATGGCAATTGCGGCGATCGCCAGTATTTTTGCCGTCATCAGGATTGCCTGGTAGCGAGTGCAATCGTTTTGAATTCGTTAATTTGGATTTAGAGTTTTGACTTCTGCGTATTCAATTGTTGACCACCAGTATGACGTTGTCGTCGTAGGTGCCGGCGGCGCGGGGCTGCGCGCCACCTTCGGCATGGCCGTTGAGGGTCTCAGCACTGCGTGTATTACAAAGCTTTTTCCGACCCGCAGCCACACTGTTGCAGCACAGGGCGGCATGAGTGCTGCGCTCGGCAACATGGGTGATGATGACTGGCGCTGGCATATGTACGACACCGTTAAAGGCTCGGACTGGCTGGGTGATCAGGACGCAATTGAGTACATGTGTCGCGAAGCTCCCGACGCAGTGATCGAGCTGGAACACTACGGTGTACCGTTTTCCCGCACGCCTGAAGGCAAAATTTACCAGCGTGCGTTTGGCGGAATGACAACGCACTATGGTGAGGGTCAGGCGCAACGCACCTGTGCTGCAGCAGATCGGACAGGGCATGCCATCTTACATACCCTCTATCAGCAGTCACTAAAACACAAGGCGGAATTCTTTATCGAGTATTTCGCTATGGATCTGATCATGGAGGACGGCGAGTGCCGGGGTGTTCTGGCCTGGAATCTCGATCGAGGTACTCTGCATCGGTTCTCTGCGCGCATGGTTGTCCTTGCGACCGGTGGATACGGGCGTAGCTATTTTTCTGCCACGTCAGCGCATAGCTGCACCGGCGACGGTGGCGGCATGGCGCTGCGGGCGGGCCTGCCTCTGCAGGATATGGAATTCACACAGTTTCATCCTACGGGCATCTACGGGGCCGGTTGTCTTATCACCGAAGGTGCACGAGGTGAGGGTGGATATCTGACCAATTCCAAAGGTGAACGGTTTATGGAGCGTTATGCGCCTAACGCGAAAGACCTTGCATCGCGTGACGTCGTCAGCCGATCGATGACCATGGAAATTCGCGATGGCCTCGGTGTCGGTAGTCAGAAAGATCACATTCATCTGCATCTTGAGCACCTCGGACCAGAGGTGCTCGGCGAGCGATTGCCGGGTATATCGGAGTCGGCCAAAATTTTTGCCGGAGTCGATGTGACAAAAGAACCGATCCCGGTATTGCCAACGGTTCACTACAATATGGGTGGAATTCAAACCAATATTTATGGCGAGGTAGTTACACTGGAAGATGGAGATCCGGAAACACTGATCCCTGGTTTGATGGCGATAGGTGAAGCCGCATGTGTATCCGTGCACGGGGCGAACAGGCTTGGATCCAATTCTCTTCTCGACATCGTCGTGTTTGGACGGGCAGCGGCAAAGCGAGCCCGAGAGATCATTGAACCTGGCAGTGCGAAAGTCCAGGTTCGCCCTGAGTCATCTGATGCTGCTCTGGAACATTTTGATCGCTTGCGGCATGCCGACGGCGACATATCAACTGCGCAAATTCGACTGGAAATGCAGAAGGTGATGCAGAATTACTGCGCTGTTTTTCGAACGGGAGACGTGATGCGGGAAGGTATTCAAAAGCTCCGGGAAGTTGCCGAGCAATATAGTGACATCAAAGTCTCGGATCGTTCGATGGTCTGGAACAGTGATCTTGCTGAAACGCTGGAACTGGACAATCTCCTCCGACAGGCAATGGTGTCCATCTACTCAGCGGAAAACAGAGAAGAGAGTCGCGGTGCACATGCCCGAGAAGATTTCCCGGATCGCGATGACGAGAACTGGATGAAGCACACACTGGCCTGGCAGGACGGTGTGTCTGATGAGCCCGTTATTGACTATCGGCCGGTCCATACCTACACGTTGACGGACGAGGTCGAGTACATCAAACCGAAAAAACGTGTCTACTGAGAGCACCTACTGCACGCATCCATTCGACTACCATGGCTGAATTTACATTACCAGCAAACTCACGAATCAGCGAAGGTCAAACCTATAGAGACGAGACCTCCAGCCGACTGAAAACGGTTCGCGTGTATCGATGGGATCCTGATTCAGGTGAAAATCCCAGAATCGATTCATACGAAGTCGACCTCGATGCATGCGGACCAATGGTGCTTGATGTGCTGTTGCGAATCAAGAATTCAATCGACAGTACATTGACCTTTCGTCGTTCCTGTCGTGAAGGTATTTGTGGCTCCTGCTCTATGAACATCAATGGTGTCAATACTCTGGCATGCACATGTTCAGTGGATGAAATTGATGGGGATCTGAAAATATATCCGCTTCCGCATATGTCCGTTGTTAAAGACCTTGTGCCGGATCTGAATAATTTTTACACGCAATACGCATCGATCAAACCCTGGCTGCAATCCGATAGTGAGCTACCAGATCGGGAACGACTACAGTCTGAAGATGACAGGGAGAAGCTTGATGGGTTGTATGAATGCATATTATGTGCCTGTTGCTCAACAAGTTGCCCCAGTTACTGGTGGAACAGTGATCGCTATCTGGGACCAGCAGCCTTACTGCAAGCGTACCGCTGGATAGCAGACAGTCGCGATGATTCAACAGATGAACGCCTGGACGAGCTGGATGATGCCTTCAAGCTTTATCGTTGCCACACCATCATGAACTGCACAAACACGTGCCCAAAGGGATTAAACCCCGCGAAGGCGATTGGTGAAATCAAAAAGAATATTGTCAGTCGGAAATAACCTGTTGAAGGTATTTGCCGGCGAATTGGTCCGCGTTTCGAAATGACCACGGAGACGACAGGAGTCGAGTCCTTGCGTCGCGTTCGCTGGCTCTGTCGAAGAGGCACCAAGGAACTGGATGTGGTGTTGAATCGATTCGTCGATCAGCGTTTCGAGCATTTGTCGGATACCGAAAAAATACTGTTCAGACAACTGCTGGATATGCCGGATCCGGTTCTTCAGGAGTGGTTTTTTGGGGAGCGCGGATCCGAGGAAATCAACGTTTTACGCATAAAGGGAATGGATTCCATTGTCAGCCAAATACTTTCTACCACTCCGGATTAGACTGCTGCCCTCCGCAAGACTGTGGTTTTTAATCGCTGCGGGCTCGCTCCACACGGTGGTGATCGCAATAGTAATCGTCCAGCCGTGGTTGATTGTGTTCAAGGCGCTGCTGGTAATGGTGCTCATCGGATCGATGATGAGTTACAGTTTTTTGCACGCAAATGCTGATAGCCCCGCAATGGTGTCTCTTTCTCAAAGTGGACGAGCCACTGTTTTAATTGACAGACAGAATCGGATACAGCGTGTTTCTGATTCTTTTGTATTGAGAGGGTGGCTGGCCGGCTCATTTGCAATCCTTACGCTTGAAGACGAAAGTCAGCGGCATGTTTGTCTGGCAACGCGAGACGACAATGTTGGCCACTGGCACCAGCTCCGGCTTTATTTGTGCTCTGTTGATGATCAGACATAGTGCATTTTCTGGTTGCAAAACGTGAGCTCAACAACGCTGCCGCTCAGACCATCAGAACACTATGGCGGCAAAAACGACACTGTAACCCGATGCGTGCAAATCCTGTCGTGCCTGCCTGATTCTGCGACAAATCAATCAGTGCGTATGGTAGTGTATCTGCATATTCCATCAATCGGAGAATGACAATGCACGGTTTGGTGTTTCAACATATCGCGTGTGAACACCCGGGTATTTTTCGGGATTTGATGCGAGCCGATGGTGTGTCCTGGGACGCGGTCGAGGTTGACGAGGGAGAGAACATTCCGGACTTTGCGGGATATGATTTTATGATGGTGATGGGCGGTCCGATGGATGTCTGGCAAAAACAGGAGAACCCCTGGCTTGTCGCAGAAATCGCCGCAATTCACGACTGGGTTTCGGATGGCAAGCCCTACATTGGATTTTGTCTGGGGCATCAGTTACTTGCCGAAGCCATGGGCGGTGAAGTAGGCCCGGCAGCGACTCCGGAGATCGGTATCCTGCCGGTACAACTCACAGAAGAAGGTCTGGAAAGTCGGTTTTTCGAGAATGCTCCGCGAGAGATTTACAGTCTGCAATGGCACTCCGCCGAAGTCACCAAAGTTCCCCCCGGGGCGGCTATTCTGGCGTCCTCAAAAGCCTGTAACGTAAACGCGATGTCCTTTGGTGATCATGCGTTTTCGGTGCAGTTTCATGTTGAACTGACTCCCGATACCGTTAGAGAGTGGGGTGACGTTCCGGAATATGCTTCTGCTCTTGAAAAAGCGATGGGTGAGGGGGCGTTGCAAAAAATGGACTCTGCCGCCGCAGATAAAATGCTGGAATTTAATCAACTGTCGTCAATACTGTATCGAAATTTCATCGAACGGGTCCGTGCCGCATAATGAATGACCGTCTGCAAAGGGGTGTTGACCGAATACAACACCTGACGTGCTTTACCAACCCGACCCGGATTGACCCAATCAGCGGTGGAATCACGAATCAGAATTTTTCGGTATCAGATGGCGGCAAACGATATTTTGTTCGTCTCGGCGATGATATACCGATACATGGTGTGATGCGGTTTAACGAATTAAACGCCAGCCTCGCGGCCGCCCGAAGCGGTATTTCACCACCGGTAGTGCACCACGAACCCGGTGTTCTCGTTCTTGAATTTATCGAGGGACAAACGCTGTCCGCCGAGAATTTCAGGGATTTTGGCAATGTTGAGAAGGCCGTGGCTCTCGTGCGGGACTGTCACGACCGGATTGCGCTCAATCTTCGCGGTCCTGTGCTGATGTTCTGGGTCTTTCACGTAGTTCGGGATTATCTGGCGACGATACAGGAATCAAATCATAGGCTGTCGGATATAGTACCTGCCCTTAAGGCAGACAACGAAATGCTTGAGCAGGCGGTCGGGCCGATGACACCTGTTTTTTCGCACAACGATCTGTTGCCCGGAAATTTCATTCTCGATGAGAAACGTATGTGGCTGATTGACTGGGATTACGCCGGTTTTAACTCACCACTGTTCGATCTTGGAGGATTCTGCACTAATAACAATATTGCAGGTGCAGAGGAAGAAACGGCGGTCAATCTCTATCTGGGTCGGGGAATGGATTCTGCAGAGCGGAAGAGTTTCGAAGCATTGAAATGTGCGTCGCTGCTCCGTGAAACTGCCTGGAGTATGGTGTCTGAAGTCCATTCCCAAATTGATTTTGACTACGTCGCTTATACCGCGACCAATCTTGAACATTTTCAGGAATCAAAAGAACGTTTTCGGAGCCACTTTGGTTAGACTCCGGATGAGCCATTCTGAGAATGAGTGAGTCAATGCGACAGTACTGTCGGCGATTTCTTATTGGTGAGACCAACGTGCGTGGGCAGTATGTTGCGCTCAGCGAAGACCTTGAGCGAATCCTGTCACAACGCCACTATCCCCCTGCGGTCAGGGACATCCTCGCAGAGGCAATCCTTGCGGTCGCACTGATGGCTGATTCAGTCAAACTGAACGGATCGATGATATTGCAGATTCAGGGCACAGGCACGGTGAATACAGTGGTGGCTCAAGCGACTCATGAGGGTCATTTGCGAGGACTGGCACACTGGAACGAGGACATCGAAATTTCAGAGTCGGACTACAGTAGCCTGATCGGGAAGGGCAGACTGGTGATGACGCTTGACGGAGATGATGATCGTCGATACCAGGGTGTGGTTGAAACTACCGGGAACTCGCTGACAGAGAATCTTATCCACTATTTTGATCAGTCCGAGCAACTTCGAACCCGTTTCTGGATTGGGTTTTCTGATCATCAGGGGACGGTATCTGGCCGGGGAATGATGTTGCAACAGCTGCCCGATGCAAAAGTGGATGGCGATGACTGGAGCCGATTGCAAATGCTCGCCGATACAGTCACTGAGTTTGAACTCATGAGTCTGGATGTTGAGGATTTGCTGTTCAGGCTGTTCCATGAAGACCAGGTCGAGATTTACCCCGGGTCCGAGCTAAAGTTTCAATGCAGTTGCTCACGGCAAAAAGTTGAGGCAACGTTGTGTCAATTCGGCAAAGAGGAAGTTGATCAGATCCTGAAAGAGGAGGGCATCATTCAAATTGACTGCGAATTTTGCGGGCAGCATTATGAAGTCGATGCATTCCGGGCCTATGAGTTGTTTGAAAGCGGAACCGAATCGTCAGAGGCGATACACTAGGATCAAAAGGGTTAGGGCAGGGCATTGGATGCATCGCTCAATTCGTGCTGCGACAAAAAGAATAATTTTCTGTTGAAAACAACATATAGGTAAATTAATCTTTTTCATGTAAAATAAACTACTTAAAAAGAATTTTATTCTATGAATTCGTCGAAAAAGGTATCACTGGACGCTATTGACCGAAAAATACTGGCACTGCTGCAGAAAGATGCAGCAATGACAATTAAGGAAATCGCCGAGCGGGTCCATTTGTCTCCAACACCCTGCTGGAAGAGAATTCAGCGTATGGAGGATGAAGGCGTGATCGTGGGTCGGGTCGCGCTACTTGATCCGAACAAAGTTGATGCGGGCGTGACGGCGTTTATCGCCATAAAAACCGATCAGCATAATATCGCCTGGAGCCGGAAATTCGCAAAGGAAATGTCGTCGATCCCGGAAATAATGGAAATTTATCGAATGAGTGGCGAGGTAGACTACCTTCTTCGTGTTGTGGTTCCGGATATCGGAGCGTATGACGATCTGTACAAGAAAATTATTGAAAGAATTGCTCTGAAGGATATGACGTCAATGTTCGCGATGGAACAGATGAAATACACCACTGCGCTACCAATTTAATCCGGGCATACAGGTGCAAAAAAATGAAGATTTGGTGCGAAATTGCCCGTGTTTTTAGCGCACAGATTTCACTTTTTTCGTTGCAACTTTTGATTTGAGTTCATGGTAGACTCTTAATAAATAAAAACAAAAAACATACGTAACAGACCGTAAAGATTGATTTTGACGATTCAGGAGGTAGAGATGTTAAATTGTCATCTTGGTTCAAGAGTCTGGAGAGAAAGCGTGGTTAGCCTGGTCGCTGTTGCGGCTCTGGCGGCTGGTTTTGTTCCTACTTCCGCCACAGCGCAGGTTCCGTCCGGTACACTCATTCAGACCTGTAACGATGGAGGAGAATGGCCGCCATACTTCTACTATGACAGGGTGAACGGAGAGAAAACGGACGATATCCTGGGCTTCGATATTGATGTTTTCAATGAAATTTTTACCAGTCGTGGCTACGAATATACTTTTGAGCTGATCGCCTGGAGCCGATGCCTACTGGAAGTTGAAAAGGGCGAAGACTATTTCATGGTCAGCAGTGTTGCCTACAGTAAGGAACGTGACGAGAAGTATCTGATCACGGAGCCGTATTACACCGTGCAACCGCACTACTTTTACCACTATGCGAATTTTCCAAACGGTTTGGAAATAAGCTCGCTCGCAGATTTTTCAAATTACAACGTTTGTGGCCTTCGAGGGTATAACTATACGAACTTCGGTATTCCTGTTGAGGATATCGATACGGGTACACGCATATTTTCCCAGCTCATCGAAAAAACACGGCGCAATAGATGTGACATTTTTTTAGGTCGTTTTGAAATATTTTCGGGGTTTGCAAGAACTGGAAACGATTATATTCGAGACAATAATCTTGGCACGGCGCCAATGCCTGGCGTGGCCGGAGACAAGTTCTACATGATGGTTTCGAGAAACTATCAGTATGCGGAGGAATTGAGGGAAATGATAAATGATGGGATCAATCGATTGAAGTCGACCGGGCTCGATCAGACGATGATTGCACCTTACCTTCAATAATATCGGTCGTGAAACTCCGGGAAAATGGTATATACGGAGATGTTCGAGAGGATGTCACGCGGAGCATAATTAAACTGAGTAACTAACTATGGCAATTTCAAACAGAATTTCTTGGTACCAAACAATTCGCGCTAAGTTGATTGCGGATCCAGCGGTCCTCGGAGTCGCGAATCACCTGCACGGTGGGGGACGTCTGCATGTCGTCGTACCCCTGGCCCGACACGATCACGATCTCGGCGGAGCC
>JBCCGE010000049.1:0-23262 GCA_039029455.1 Pseudomonadota bacterium
AGGAAAGTTGAAAACGAAGTCCAGTATTCATCAGATATGTATGACCTGGAACGCTGCCCCTCAGGAAAATTTAGCCAATTGAAATATATGCTTTGGTTTCAAAGAATCTTATCATTAATTTACTACCACTCCCGACAGTGGCCTCAGAATAGAACTATCTGCCCAAACTGGAAAAAGAGTTAGACGATCTACTAAAACAAAAGATCGTAAAGAAGCCGCGGCTTTAGAAGCCAAGTGGAAACTTGAAGTTTTTAGAGTATCCCAGTGGGATGCGAAACCGTCTAAGAGCTTTGAGGAGTTAATGGTCGCTTATCTGAAAGCCACTCAAACCGAGAAAAAATCTGCCTTTAAAGACCGAACTAGAGTCAAAAATCTGCGTCCCTACTTTCAAGGCAGGTACATGAATGAGTTAGCCGGAAGAAACATTAGTGAGTACATAGCAATGCGAAAAGAGATAGGCCGCAGTAATGCCACGATTAATCGCGAACTAGCACTCCTTTCTGCGGCCATAAATTACGCAAATCGTGAGTGGGATTGGGAACTGCCAAATGTTGTTGCCGGCAGAAAACTGAAAGAGGCAGAGGGTCGTGTTCGTTGGTTAACGATTAATGAATACCAAAGTCTCCTCGAAGCTGCATCTCAAGAACCACATGCTTCACACCTTGCCGGTTTCATAAAACTCGCAACCCATACCGGTTGCCGCTCTGGTGAATTGCTAGGACTGGAGTGGTCTCGGATAGATTTGGAATCGGGGATTTTCTTTTTGGAAGGTCACCAGACCAAATCGGGCAAGCGAAGAAGCATACCTCTCAACAGTACAGCAACCCGAGTGTTAGAAGAACGGGACGCTTACCGGCTCGAATACTGCCCTGATTCTCCGTGGGTTTTTTGCCGCAAAGATGGTAGTCGCTTTGTTTCGTTTCGGAAGAGCTTCAATACGGCCCGTATACGTGCTGGCTTGAATGATTTTAGAATACACGATCTCAGGCATACCTGCGCAGCGTGGTTGGTTTCAAACGGCGTTCCTTTGACTGAAGTTCGTGACCTACTGGGTCACAGCACAGTAAAAATGACTGAGCGTTATGCTCATCTCGCGCCTGAAAACGTTCGTGCTGCGGTTAACCGTCTCGATGATTGGTCACGATTAAGTCACATCACAAACAACGCAGCTTTGCCAATCAGTGGCCACTGATTGGATAAGGTATTAATAACTTAGGGAATAAATGGTGGCCAGGGACAGAATCGAACTGCCGACACGGGGATTTTCAGTCCCCTGCTCTACCGACTGAGCTACCTGGCCATCGTGTGGAGAGCGATGGATTAAAGAATAAGCGTGGACATTAGTCAAGGAGATTATGGATCGCGCGCTGATTTTACTTTTTCATCGCAAAATTTTTCTGAATCGGTCTTAACCTTTGCCGTAGTTTTTGCCCTCAGTGACGACGAAGTCCATGAACACCTGAGAGGTCTGGGAGAGTTTTTTTCCCTTACGGTAACAGATGTACCACTTTCGCATAATCGGAAACTGCTCGACGTCCAGCGAGACCAGCCGACCGGCTTTTAATTCAAGTTCTACGGTGTGAGCAGAAACGACAGCAAGGCCGAGACCGGCTTCGACACTTTGTTTAATGGTCTCGTTGCTTGAGAGCTGAATGCTGTGCTCCAGTGAGACGTCAAACTGGTCGAACACCCGTTTCATCGCGGTCCGGGTTCCGGATCCTGGCTCCCTCACAACAAATGTCTGCTCGTTCATCAGATGAATCGGAACTTTCTTTTTGCCTGCTAAAGGGTGGGCCGGATTGGCAATCAGAATTAGGGGATTGTCCATAAATGAAATCGCCTCGACATCAAGATTGGCTGGCGGTATTCCCATTAGCACCAGATCGGGCGTGTTAGCTTCGAGAGCCTTGATCAGCTCCTCCCGATTCATCACATCCAGACTGATGTTAACGCTGGTGTACTGCTCGCAAAACTTCGACAGCAGCCGCGTGGCAAAGTAGTTAACTGTGGAGGCGATGCATATTTTGAGCTGGCCGCCTTCAATCCCGCGAAGACTGTTCACATCGCGCTCGATTTCACCCAGCTGGTCGATCATAATCCGGCTGTGGCGCACCATCGTGTTTCCGGCTTCCGTGAGGTGGACTTTTTTGCCGATTTGCTCGAAAAGAGGCAGTTCGATCATGGACTCAAGCTGTTTGACCTGCATCGACACCGCAGGCTGGGTGAGATGCAGTTCCTCGGCAGCTCGGGTAAAGCTCAAATGTCTTGCGACAGATTCAAACACCTGAAGTTGGCGCATGGTGATATGGAGTGGCATAGCGAAAACGTCGGACTCGATCTATAAAACAGACTTAGAATTATAGAATACGTTATAAGTAATTAGTTATACAACGCGAAAGAAAAATAAACCTTTATGTCTCGAGAACATCCTATTCTGGCAATCACCGGCTCGTCGGGAGCAGGTACAACCACCGTCAAGGTCGCGTTTGACCATATTTTTCAGCGTGAGAACATCAACGCAGCATTTGTCAGTGGTGATTGCTTCCATCTGCATACCCGAGCCGAGTATCAGGAGCTGCTCGATACCCTTGATGATGAGAAGGATCGACATCTTAGTCATTTCGGCCCAGAAGGAAATGATTTCAACGCCTTAGAAGATTTATTTAGAAATTACTCAAACAATGGATCCGGTAAATACCGGTACTACCTACACGACCACAGAGAAGCGCGATACCACAGCAAACGTCTATCGATGAGCCTGGAACCCGGCACGTTTACACCTTATGAAGATCTGCCTAAAGACACCGATATTCTGTTTTATGAGGGGCTTCATGGCCTGGTTCAGGGCGATGGGTACGATGCAGCGCAATATGTCGATGTGGGTGTAGGGGTCGTACCCACGGTCAATCTGGAGTGGATCCAGAAAATACACCGGGACGGCAACGAACGAGGGCATTCTCAGGAGGCCATTGTCGACACAATTCTCAGACGCATGCCGGACTACGTAAACCACATCACGCCGCAGTTCTCACTGACAGACATTAACTTCCAGCGCGTGCCAACTGTCGACACCTCAAATCCGTTTATTGCCCGCGATATTCCCACCCTTGATGAGAGTTTTGTGGTGATCCGATTCAAGGACTGGGGCAAGTTTGATGTGGATTTCCCCTACCTGCTGAGCATGATCCACGACTCGTTCATGTCGCGAAGAAACACTATGGTGGTTCCCGGCGGTAAGATGGGTATGGCGATCGAGATTATTTTTGCGCCGATTCTGCAAAAGACACTTGCGCTGCGCGAAGTCTGAGCGGGATCCCGGATAATTCTCAGAACAAAGAACGGAGCCGGTCCCAGTCAAAGTGAGGTCCGGGATCGGTCTTCCGCCCTGGCGCTATATCGCTGTGACCGACTATCCTGTCGGAATCAATTTTAGGGTATTCAACTCGCAGGGCAGTCACCAGCGTAGCAAGAACATCGTACTGAACCGATTCAAAGTCAACGGTATCGCATCCTTCAAGTTCAATCCCAATGGAAAAATCGTTGACCGCTGTGCGACCGTCAAAGCGAGACTGTCCGGCATGCCAGCCGCGGTGATTCCCGGACACAAACTGCAGCAGTTCACCGCTCCGCTTGATATAGAAATGAGCGGAAACCTGTAGTTCCCTGATTTCACCGAAATAGGGATGCGCCGATGGTTCAAGTTCGTTGCAGAAAAAACTCTCGACAAAATCCCCACCAAACGTATCGGGCGGCAAGCTGATGGCATGGATCACGATGACGCTGATATCGTCAACATCCGGTCTGAAGTCGTAATTGGGGGACGGTACACAGCGGGCACCGGAGTACCAGCCGTTACGAAAGTCAGGATGGTTACCTCGCGTCCTACTCATCGAACAATGCGAGACCAATCTGGTGTTTGGTAGTTTTTGAAAACGTCAGATCAAATTCCTTTTTCAGGTTACCGCCAAATGCAAGTAACGGCGCCAGATCGCCGCTTTTGAGTTCCAGTTCGATTTCATACAGTGTCTGCTGGCGATTGTTGGCGCGAATACTGGCGGTATCAAACACCATTTCAACGTCACTTTTATCAAGTCGCAGATTGCGAATCACACGTTCCGTATCCACTTCTATTCTGGATACAATCTTTCGGTCCAGCTGAACCAGCTTGCACAACTGACGCTTCAATTCAGAGTCCGGTAACTCGTGCATGGTGCTTAGCCAGTCATCGATGGGCGCTTCGTACTCCTGGCGGCTCGAGAGTCCCTGAATCATCTGACCAGGCATTTTCAGAGCCGCCACAAACCGGCTGTCTTCCCAGCGGGCTCTGAGCGACGAACGCTGTTTCAGCAGTGCCCAGTCGATGGTGTCATAGTATCGGGCACGATACTGCAGAGCGGTATTGTCATCAGCTGGAACGTCGACAGCAGGCAAGACGCCACTTTCCAAAACGGACTGCAATACCGCTGCGTCAGGCGCCGTAAGCTTGAGTTCGGTCTCGATCAAGCCGGCTCTACTTTGAGCTTTACTACAGCCCGCTCGGTGGTTTCGTCCACAATAAATCGATAACCCTGCTCCACCACCTGCTCGCCCACAGACGGGATATGACCAAGCTGTGACATAACCAATCCGCCGATAGTGTGTGAGACCTTGGTGTTCAGGTTGATGTTCAGAATGTCATTCACTTCGGACACCGACATTCTTGAGTCCATTACAAACTGATCGTCTCCCAGGGATTCGAATACACGTTTTCTTCTGGGCAGATACTCCTCGAAGTCATAGCCAACATCGATGTCACCAACAACTTCCTCGACGATATCCTCCATGGTAATGATGCCGATAGCAGATCCGAATTCATCCACGACTATGGCCATGCGATCTTCCCGTGCTCGAAGCACCGGTAGCAACTTGTCAATAGTCTGGAATTGCAGGACATAATGCGCGGGCTCAATCAGATCCTGAAGTTCCCGCTCCAGTAGTGAACTGTCCATCAAATCCCAGGTGCTCAGTGTCACAATTCCAATGATATTGCTGGTATTGCCCTTGTACACCGGCAGACGGTTATAGCCCTTTCGCCGCACAGTTGCGACGGCGTGCAGAATTTTTCGCGTGTTGTTAATAGCCGCAACTTCAGCAATTGGGATCATGGCCTCACCAACCGTTGTCTCTCCGAAGCGTATGACGCGACGAATTCGGCCGCGATCAAATGCATCGACGGAAGACGTACGTTCTGTCATGTCTACAACAGCGCGAATCTGTTCCCGCGTCATAAACACATTCTGGTCCAGCTTACCGCCACCGAAGACCCGAGCCGCCAGTCGCGCAATTCGCGAGAAAACGAAGATGATCGGATAGAAAACAAATGAAAAAACCTTGAGCGGGTAAATCGCAATCGGGGCAATCTGATCAGACTTTTGCTGGTAGATACTCTTGGGGACGATTTCGCCGAGAATAAGAAGAATAGGGGTAAACACCAGAAAGGCATAAAAATCTCCGCGCTCCCCAAACAGATTGATGAACAACAGCGTGGCCAGTGTGGTAAGCCCCACCGTTGCGATGTTGGTACCGACGAGAGTGGTTCCCAACAGGACGTCGGGCGTCTTGTACAGTTCAAGAACTTCTTTGGCACCCTTGTCACCCTGATTGGCACGTGCATTCAGCTTCACCTTATCTGAATTGACCAAAGCAATTTCAGAGCCTGAGAAAAACCCTTTCAAAAGCAGCAGAATCAAAACAGCAAAAATCATTGCTACTACTGTCATCACGCCACCTCCTGTCGTTCGGGTACTGTTTTGTCGTCTTCGACGACGTCGCTGATATCATCGACCTCATCCGGTATCTGATCGCTGATTTCCTCGGTGGCGCCTTCGTCGCCGTCGTCGTCATCAACCTGACTTTCGGCCACAATTATCTCAGTTGCACGATCGAAATCCTCCATATCAAGCCCTTTGGCGACCCGAACGCTGGCGACTCGATGGGCATCCATCTCCATTATTTCAATGATGATGTCCTCCATCTCAACACGGTCTCCCACCTTTGGTAAACGATCCAGTAGTCGAAACGCAACGCCACCAATCGTCGTCATCCTTGGATCCCAGATGTCAAAGTTGGTCAGATTATCGAAATCCGTCAGCTTCATATCTCCAGGCACTTCGTAAATATTATTGTCTTTCTCCGCGTAAAGTCCTGCGGTCGCCCTCGACCCACCACTGATATCGCCAAATATAAAGCTGACCACCCCACGCATCGTAATAAACCCTTCTACACCGCCGAATTCATTCAGGCAGGCTGCGGCACGGACGCGATGCCCCTGAAAGAAGTCAAACATTTCATCGACTTTCTTCGTCAACGGAACTACCACCGGCGGATGCATAATGTCCTCAGGTGTCAGCGATGTCATATCGACCCCATCAAGGACCAGTCGCAAAATGTCCTCCGCGTGCAGAAAGCCCACCAGATTGTCACGATGGGTTTTGAAAACAGGAACCCGGGGATGCTTGTAGGCGATGAACTTTTCCACCATTTCCGGAACGTCCATTTCAACGTTGAGAAACGCCATCTGTGTTCGTGGTGTCATAACCTCGACGATCTCGGTCTCGTTGGCCTCCAGCAGGTTGTAAATCAGCGCGCGCTCGGTCGCATCAAGCACTCCTTCCTGGGACACCTGTTCAACGAGGGTTAAGAACTCATCGACCTGCAGGATGTTGTCCGCGGCTTTAGCTTCACCGACAAGAAAAGTGGTAATGCGATCGGCAATTCCGCGGATTATCCAAATCAAAGGCGAGACCAGCCGAACCCACAGATTCATCGGTTCCGCTACGATTCGTGTGCTGTATCGAACCGGATTGGACACAGCGATGGTTTTCGGGGTGACTTCCCCTAGCAGGAGCAAGAGAGGCACCATAACCAAAAGGTTAATCCAGCCGGCGTTTGCGGTCCCGTAAAGGGTGACCAGGATGCTGGTCATATTGGTGGCAGCCGCAACATTAACCAGTTCGTTACCGCTCAGGATAGACATGATCAGCCGGCGGGGCTGATCGAGCAGTTCATGAATGGTTTCAGCCCGCTCGCTGTTCTCCCGCCGCAGCTGCTGGAGGTCGAGACGTGAAAGTGAAAATAAAGCGGTCTCTGAACTAGAGAAAAATGCCGAGCACACCAACAGCACGACCTGTACCGCCAATCGAACGATCATGTCCGGTTCGGCCAGTAATGCTGTGTCGAACGCAAAGGTTGCGACCACAGACTCCCAAGTCTGAAGCAGGTACTGTTGCATAGTTAATCGTCGAGCCTGTCGACGGAGGGTGCTCGTTCATAGAAGGCGTATAGCCTGAAGAGTGAATTAGCCTTAATATCGCTCAATATGCGACTGATTTCAATAATAAATGTATAATTTCTGATTTGATCTACTGCGATAAGTGGATTTGTCTGTCGCTAATTACCATCACCCTGTTGCCGGAGAACTGTACCCGTTGAGCACCGATTCGAATTTCGCTATTGAAGCCCGCGACGCCGCTAACGAGACGATGGCGTTGGATTTACGCGACCCTTCGCTGTATCTGAATCGAGAGCTGACCTGGCTCAATTTTAACGAACGTGTACTGGCTGAAGCCGTTCAGAAAGACACGCCACTGCTGGAGAAGCTGAAGTTCTTCGCTATCTTTGCTTCAAACCTCGATGAGTTTTTTATGAAGCGTATTGGCGGGTTGAAGCTGCAAATGGCGATGGGCGTGTCCAAATTGACGGTTGACGGCCGCAGTCCGGGTCAGCAAATTGATGAGTGTCGCCTCAAAGTAATAGAACTTGAGGAGAAACGAGACCAGTTGTTGCCAGACTTGCTGGATCAGCTGAGCAAAGAGGACGTTGCGATCCTGCACTACTCAGAACTGTCGCCCAGCGAAAAATCGTTCGTGCTCGGTTATTACATGGACAACATTTTTCCGCTGGTCACCCCCCAGGTCGTCGACCCTGCTCACCCGTTTCCGTTTATATCCAATCAGTCGATGAACATTCTCGTCACGCTGCGACCTTCAGAGGACGGTGAGACCGTTCTGGCCCGAGTGAAGGTGCCGGTCGGCGTCGACATTCCGAGATTCCTGCAAATCGAGAACAGCAACCGCTTCGTGCCCCTCGAAGACGTCATGATCAACGGCCTCGATCAGCTGTTTCCGGGCACAGACGTTCAATCGTCTGATTTGTTTTTTGTCACTCGAAATGCGGCAGCCGAACGTGAGGAGTCCGGTGCAAATGATTTGATGTCGATGATCGAGTCTGAGCTGCGTGACCGGCGCATCGCGCCGATTGTCCGGGTTGTGGTCGCGCGGGGTATGGACGAGTACCGGCGCGGTCTGCTGGCTGCCGAACTCGGACTGGATCCTGAAAAAGACGTGTTTGAATGCGATACTTACCTGAGTCAGCGTGACTTTTTTCAACTCGCTGCCCTGCCGATTCACACGCTGCACTACCCACCGCATACGCCGCTTAACCACTATCGGTTGCAGGATCCGCAACGCAGTATTTTTTACATTATCCGTGAAGCGGAATCACTGCTGTTGCAGCATCCGTACGAGTCGTTTGCAAGTTCTGTTGTTCGATTTCTTGAAGAAGCAGCCAAGGACCGTAAGGTGCGGGCAATCAAAATGACGCTGTATCGAACTGACCGGGAGACACGCATCGTTGATCTGCTCATTGAAGCTGCACGAAACGGCAAACAGGTCGCGGTGGTGGTCGAGTTGAAGGCAAAATTCGATGAAGCCGCAAATATTGAGTGGGCGGAACGGATGGAAGAAAGCGGAATTCATGTGACCTACGGCGTTATCGGTCTGAAGACACACTGCAAAGTTCTAATGGCGATTCGACAGGATTACAGTGGGCTTCGCCGATACGTCCACATTGGTACCGGCAACTATCACGGCGGTACCGCACGCCTCTACAGCGACCTCGGTCTGCTGACCTGCGCCGAAGATATTGGTCACGATGCGACTGAGTTATTTAACTATCTGACGACGGGTTACGCACCGAAACGCAACTATCGCCGGATACTTCCGGCGCCAACCTATCTGAAAAAAGGACTGCTCGCAAAGATTGACCGGGAAATCGAGAAACACAGCGACGAGTCTCCGGGACTGATTCAGATAAAAACCAATGCGCTGGAGGACAGCGACATTGTCGGCAAGCTATATCAGGCATCCAATGCCGGAGTGAAAGTCGAGCTGATTGTTCGCGATACCTGCCGCCTGCGACCGGGCGTGCCGGGTCTGTCCGAGAACATCTCCGTCATTAGCATTGTCGGTCGATTTCTGGAACACAGCAGAATATTCTATTTCAGAAACGGCGGCAAAGAGGAATACCTGATCGGTTCCGCTGACCTGATGCGGCGGAACCTTGAAAGTCGTGTCGAAGTGGTCTGTAAAGTGACTTCAAAGTCGATCAAGAACGAGCTCAGACTGATCTTAAACACTATGCTTGACGATGATTTTAGTGCGTGGGAGATGCAGTCCGACGGCGACTATGTCCGCAGAGTACCCCGATCAGATCGCCCCAATGGCAGTCAAGAAAGACAGATCGAGTTTGCCCAGAAGCGCCTGAAAAGCAAGAAACACAAAAAACTGTTGCGAGTCGGCAGTGTGCGCAAACGGAATCTATCAGTTCTTACTCGCGACTGATGGCAGCGAGTAGTTCCGGTGATCCAAAATCACCAGAACCGGAACTACCAGCCGTCCAGCTGAATTGACGTGATTCCCTGTTCCTCCAGGAGCACTGGCAGACCACTCTCAATCCGATAGATCATAGTTCCATTGCGGGTGATCAGTGCGTGGGGCACAGTTGTGGTGACGGCCTCGCCGCCGTTGGTTTGAATGGCATCACCCTCGATAGCACGATTGAGACGATCGACAACCTCCGAATTCGCAACAGACAAGGGTTGTTTGGTGATCGGACATACCAGCACATCAAGCAGATAAGGGTCGGGTAATGGCTCCTGAGACATAGGCGATCACCTGAACGGTTGCAGCAAGAGCCGGTCCAGTCTGGACGCTGTAAAGTTCTGATACTTCTCCAGTCCAATTTTCATTCCCTGGTGCCCCCCCGCAGGCTGATCGGTGTAACTGGCAAATAAGCGGTCCCATATTGAAAGATTAAATCCAAAATTGCTGTTGTGCTCCGCCTGCTCGGTGGAGTGATGTACCCGGTGCATGTCCGGGGTCACAATAAGCCATCGAAGGATCTTATCGAACGCAACCGGAATTCGAATATTACTGTGGTTGAACATCGCACAGGTGTTCAGGACGACTTCAAATATCAGCACCGCAAGTATGGGCGCACCAAGCAAAACAATAGCCCCGACTTTAATCAAAACAGATAGAACTATTTCGATTGGGTGAAACCGAAAACCGGTTGTCACATCGATTGCAGGATCGCTGTGATGCATTCTATGCAGTCGCCAGAGCAACGGAACCGTATGAAAGATTCGATGCTGCCAGTAAATCAGCATATCGAGCAATATCACACTAAGAATAATCGACCACCAGAAGGATACGTCGATCCAGTAGAACAACCCAAACTTCCAGTAAACACTCTGCAGGGCGGCATCTATCGGAGTAACCGGTAGAACGACCAGAATCAGGGAATAGATCAAAATGACGCCGAAGTTCGCCGGCCATCTCTTCGAGCGCATAACGTTACGCCGACGCGGTCTGAACAGCTCTATTAAAATCATCAGCACGAGTACGGATGAAAATGCAGTAAGGCGTATGACGGATTCAAGCTCCACAGTGTCTTCCCGTGGGTGTTATCGATTCAGCAAAGAAATACACTAAAACCAGCGGTCATTCCGGTTTTCTTCACGAAATTGGACCAGCATATCCGAATATAGTTTTATCGCCTGACGGGTGATCCGCCCACCACCAGCCGGAAAGCCACGCTCAGAGCCGTCGAGAAAACGCAATGACTTCACCGGCATAACCTCTCTGGTGGCGCTGGTGACAAAGCACTCTTCTGCCGACAAAAGTTCCTGAGCTTCAACGTCGCGAATACTGACCGGATTTCCGGTTTGGGAAAAAAGACCAATCAGTTTTTTCCGGGTTAGTCCCACCAGATTGCCCGCCTCCGGCGTTGTCAAAACACCATCGATAACAAACCACACGTTGCTGTTAGAACATTCAGTGACGTTGTTGTGATGATCCAGCATCAGACATTCATCCGCTCCGTACTGTCGTGCTTCAGCGAGTGCCAGAACATTATTAAGGTAGTTTCCACCTTTAATATTCGGGTTCAGCGAATCCGTTGCATTTCGCCTCAGGTGAGTCAGTGCCATCGTCATACCCTGACTATAATGATCCGGATTCCATGAAGGCACAGGCTTTGCGATGATGATCAGCCGCTGTTGTAGCGAGGCATCCGGATACAAGTCGACGGGACCTTCGCCGCGCGTGATCTGATACCGAATATAAACGTCATCACGATTCGTGTTTTCAGATACAGCAATACACGATTTCGCTGCATCAGCAATTGTGGAAAGACTGAACGAAACCGTCATACCGGATAGCGCGGCAGAATTTTGTAAACGCGCATAGTGTTCGTCAAACATGAACGGTATACCGTCATAAGTCCTGAACACCTCATAAATTGAATCTCCGTAAAGGAACCCGCGATCCAGTACCGGAACCCGTGCCTCCTCCAATGGAGTGATCACGCCATCTACAAAACCTACTGCGCGCATGGCCATTCAATCGAGGCGATCAGTCAATACCCAGCTTTTTGAAGAGCTTGCTCTTGAGTTTCTTTTTGAGCTTTTCCTTTGGATCTGCTTCAGTCTCAGCCTCTTCAGCAGTCCCCTCTGTACTGCCGCTTCCGATCGATAGTGTCGTACCGGCTGGCGCTACTTGTTCAAGTAGTTTGTTGGTCAGTTTCTGCGTCGCCTGCTTCTGCAAAACCTTTTTCACATCAAGGGCTATTTTCGGATCCGCCAGAGCGCCTTTTATCGTGAGAGGGACCGAGGCCCCGACCAGTTTTTCAAGGGATGCACCACCCTGCCCCTCAAGCGATCCGACAATCGCGACATCGAGATCAAAGTCGATGCCTTCAGCAGGTAAATCCACCAGCCCGGCGCCATTTACACGAAATAGCGGCGCTTTCATATCAAGATTCTGAGTCCGGACCACACCGTTGTTAATCGCAAGAGACGACGACAGTTCGGCGAACTTGGTTTTTTCATTGGGCTTTCGTGTCGACGTACTCTCACCAGAAGCTGCCGACAGCACGTTCTGAATCTTCGACAATGCCGCCTGTAAATCGTAGCCCTTTACGGCACCGTCGTTCATCAGTACGTTTACGGTGCCGTTGAGGCTTTTTATTGCTTCGTCTGGATTCCGGCCACGTGTGGTAATGTCTGTTGACAGGCTACCTCTGCCTTCAAGACTGTCGGTTACACCGAGCGCTGCCAGTAATCCGCCAACATCAACGCCTTTAATATCGTGCCGGGTCTCGATGGTAGGCACATCCGATGACACATCGTAGACGACTGAACTGTCTACAGAACCCCCCATCACGCTGGCCTTGATTGGCGATACAGTCAATACGTTCTGATCAGACTTTACAGTCACGTCGATGTTCTCGAGATCCAGACCGCTCGTTCTAAGCAAACCCAATTGCACTCGCCCGTCCACATTCAATCCCTGCAAAGACGCAACCGGCAGCAGTATTTGTTCTGTCGTCGACGGCTCAGGTTCGGAATCCGATGCTGGCAAGGCAGCAACAAGTTTATCAACGTCCAGCTGATTCATTTGCAGATCGAACCGATAACCCGGCGCATCCAGACCGTCAACCACAACAAAACCTTCAATGGTCTTGTCGTCTATCGCCGCTGACAAAGAATTCATCGCCGCTGCGTTGTTTTGAAGATTCAACTCAGTTGACAGGGAGACCATTTTAACCAGCTCTTCCGTAACAAGATCCGGAAACCCGTTGCGAGCCAGCAAGTCCGAAACATTGTCCGAAGTGATATCGAGCATTCCGGACACCGTCATCTCTGAAACCGCCCCCAAAAGCCCGGTGCCATTCAGATTCTCAATTTTTATCGCCGCATCGCCCTGCTGCAGACTGAACTGCGGCATAGTGAGCGCACCGCTCTCCAAATCAAAATTCCCGCGGAGCATGGACAATCGGGTTAACTGTTCATTCAAAGATGCATCCACTGCGATACCGGCGACGTCAACGACATTGCCCTTAAAGTCAAAGGTGCCACTGGCACTGATCGAATCTACAGTCGGACCGGGAAGCGCTATGTCTAATCCGTTGTCAGCGAGCAGCGTCTGTAATGCGCCTGTCTTTAGATTGAAACTGCCATTGGCGTTTGGAGAACCCAGTAAATCAAGCGCGCTAATACCCCCGGAAAACTCGTGTTCGCCCTGACGCAATGAGAACTCTGGCACAGACAGCTGACCGGAAAGCCAGTTAGCCGCCAATTCCGGAAGCTCGACTTTGGTGTCAATTCCGTTGCGGGTCAGATCAATTTGCGCATTGTTCAGCCGGGCGGAACTTTCGTTGATAGCCGCCTCCAGAGTGCCCGTTTGCAAGGCGGCTTTCATCGTGTCCAGGGTGACAGAAAACCGGGTTGTATCCAGTCTGACCGATTCAAAGCCCGGATCGACAGTCGCCGTCGTAGACAGCTGGAGCGTACCGGGTTCAGGCACCACATTGCCATTAAACGCGACTGACAAAGCGATATCCAGTGGCTCGCCCGGCACCAGCTTTCCGGTGGTCAGATTCAAATCGTCAAGATTCAGGTTTTGCCCCGTTTGAGCATCGACATAATCAACGGTACCGCCCTCAATGGACACACCCTGGATCGCAAGCCCCGCCAAAGCACCGGCGCCGTCTTCGGCGGCCGAATCGGACCCACCGGACTCCGATGTGGAAGAGTCATCGCCAGCCGCCAGATCACCCCAGTTGGTGGTGCCATCTTCCTGTCTGGACAGTCGAATCGTCGGGTTTCGCAACACCACCGTGTCGACTTCCAGTGTCTTTTTCAGCAACGGCATCAGTGCAACCCTGATGTTGGCTTCATCGAGTGCAACCATGGGGTTAGTGCCGAATCCCTCCCGGTTTGCCAGACTAATGCGTCCTGTATTGATGCCAATCTGAGGATAGAATGACAGTTCGAGATTACCGTCAAGCTGAATATCGCGTCCCGTCGCTGATTTAACAGCGGACTGAATTTGCGGTTTGTATTCGTTCGGATCGACCAGATTTGTGACCGCGATCACAGCACCAACCGTGATCACGACAAGCAAAGCGATTATCCAGAAAAGGGTTTTGATCAGTTTCATCATTAAGTCTTTGCGATGAGTTGAATGGGTCTTAAAAATTGCATTGGCTAACGCGATTCACGCTACTTTTTTTTCGGCGCCCTGATCCAGCGCTATTGCGCCAGCAGACGTCAACAGATTAGTGTGACCTGAGTCGTTCTTGGAAGGTGTTTCGTCAACAAGCAGCAATGCACGTTCAACCACCTCGAGCCCGGCGCCTTTACGCGGTCCGTGCTCTGACAGATACCGCCTCCAGGCCTTCGCTCCAGGCTGTCCGTGGAAAAGCTGAAGCATGTGGCGCGTCATATGTCGCAGATACACACCCTTCGAGAGCTGTTGCTCGATATAGTTCATGTACTCAGACACCAACGAAACGCGCGTCCATGTAATAGATTGCGTCATATCGAACAAGTCACTATCCACCTGTGTCAGCATCCAGGGATCATCGTAAACCGCCCGCCCAAGCATGACACCATCACAGTGCTTGAGGTGGTTTTGACACTGTTCAAGTGACTCGATTCCACCGTTTATTTCGATGATCAGATCGGGAAAATCCGCTTTAAGTCGATAAACCCGATCATAGTGCAGTGGCGGCACCTCGCGATTCTGTTTTGGACTCAGGCCCTTGAGCCACGCCTTTCGAGCATGAACGATGAAATGCTGACAGCCGCCGTCAGCGACTGCGTGTACAAACTCGCAGAGTTCCTCATAACTGTCGCGGTCGTCGATACCTAGACGGGTTTTCACGCTGACCGGAATTGTGACGGCACTGATCATGGCTGAGACACAATCCGCTACGCGATCTGGCTGCGCCATCAGACAAGCGCCAAATACGCCGTTTTTCACGCGGTCACTGGGACATCCAATATTTAAATTTACTTCGTCGTATCCCCGCTGCTCCGCCAGAGCGGCACATTCAGCCAGTTTTACCGGGTCATTTCCACCCAATTGTAGTGCCACAGGATGCTCCTGCTCACCGAACCCCAAAAAACGATCACGATCACCATAAAGTATCGAGTTTGCGACGACCATTTCAGTATATAGGCGGGCGCGCTGACTCAGCATTCGAAACAATGCTCGACAATGCCGATCAGTGACATCAAGCATGGGGGCAATTGAGAACGAGTGGGTCATATTTTTTCAGCGTCCAGGCCTTCATTTTATCATTCCGCTCGGGCAAAAAAGGTTGCTTTTCTGTTAACAAAACCCCACCCTAAGGTTTTCCCCGAGAGAGATTCCCGTGACGCAACTTGTCGATCACATCGAACGATTGATCAAACGCAACTGTCATCTGCATTTGAGCAATCTCAATCGGGGTCTCGAAAAAGAGAGTCTTCGTGTTAATACGGACGGCGTTCTGGCACAGTCCCAACATCCGATCTGTCTGGGGTCTGCCCTCACGCACCCGTCAATCACCACAGATTATTCCGAAGCACTTCTTGAGTTCGTGACACCGGTCATTAACGACCCGGTTGCGCTTATTGATGAACTGAAAAACATCCATCACTACACCTACCACTGCCTCGGAGATGAAAAACTCTGGGTCAACAGTATGCCGTGCATTGTTGAAGGTGAAGACAAAATTCCGATCGCGCGATACGGTCAGTCCAATGTAGCCAAAATGAAAGAGGCTTACCGTCGAGGTCTTGGACATCGGTACGGACGGTTAATGCAGACTATTGCCGGAATTCACTACAATTTTTCGATGCCAGATGAGTTCTGGGACGTCTTTCTCGATTTCAAGGACGATGCGGACCGATTGCAGAAAGTGTCGTCAGCATATTTCAGTCTGATCCGCAATTTTCATCGTCACAGCTGGCTGGCAGTCTATCTTTTTGGTGCATCTCCGGCGGTGTGTAAAACTTTTCTCCGCGGTCGCGAACACGATCTCGATGAGTTTGACGCCCACAGTTTTCACGCACCTTATGCAACTTCTTTGCGTTTAAGCGGGCTCGGATACAGTAACAACGCGCAGTCCGGAATAGATATCCGCTACAACTCTCTGGATGATTTTGTTTCCAGTCTTCGGCACGCAATTCAACAACCACACCCCGAGTACGAGAGTATTGGTACCAAGGTTAACGGGGTTTACCAGCAACTGAACCCGAATCTTCTGCAAATAGAAAATGAATTCTACGCAGTGATACGTCCAAAGCGAGTCACACGCTCGGGCGAAAGCCCCACCGCCGCGCTCTTTGAAAGAGGTGTTCAGTATGTTGAAGTTCGAAGTCTTGACCTGGATCCTTTTTCTCCCCAGGGCATCGACGAAGAGTGTGTCGATTTCATGGATATTCTGCTGATGACCTGTCTGCTGCAACCCGGTGACGATATGTGTCCGGAACAACGTCAGCAGGCCGTAGACAATCGTGCCAATGTCGTTATGCGGGGCCGCGATCCTGAGCTTCACATTCTGGACTGCGACAACAGACAAACCTCACTGAAACAGGCCGCAACGAATTTAATTCAAGCGATGGGCCCGGTCGCATCGCTTCTGGATTCCGTTAACGCTACCTCACGTTACTCGTCGACGCTGGATCAGCAACAACTCAAGATCGACGACCCGGAAACGACTCCCTCCGCCCGCATTATGCAAAGCATGCGATCGAACGAATGGAGCTTTTATGAATTTGCAATGGATGCCGCAGAGCGTCATGCAGAGCACTTTAATTCATTACCCATGGATGCACACCTTAAACAAGCAATGGATCAGCAGGCGAATCAATCGATCGAAGATCAAAAGAATGTGGAGGCAGCGGACAATTTGTCATTCGATGATTTTCTGGCCGACTATTTTGAGCGGCAGGACCAGCCGCTGCGCCGATAACAGATTCGTTATTCAAACCGCGAGTCTCGAAATTGCCGGTGTGAATAAACCATTTTTGGTAATGAAGTTATAGCGTGCTCCCGAGGACATCCATAGTGCAAGACTGCATCGGAGGACTCCGAAAATAGGCTTCAAAGGCCTCAACACCTGCGGTGTTGACCCTATACCCGTATAATCCCGACTCAGAGGCTGTTGACTTCACACAAATTTCAGCTTTCTGCTCGAATTCGCTGACGGTGAGACACATGCATGCCCAATTACGCAAACAGTTTCAGGTCGGAGAATGGGTTCAATAACAACCGTTGGCGCTGAAACATGATACTTGGATGCATAGGCGATGATTTCACCGGGTCCTCCGATCTCGGGAACACATTGCGAAAAAAGGGTATGCATGTCGTACAGTACAACGGCATACCTGAACACGCTGCAGAATCCGATGTTGACGCCGGAATCATCGCACTCAAATCACGCAGCTGTTCAGCCTCTGTGGCGAAGCGTGATGCACTGCTTGCGCTTGACTGGCTTAAGCGTCAGGGATGCCGTCAGTTCTTCTTTAAATACTGTTCAACCTTTGATTCCACCCGGGAAGGCAATATCGGACCGGTTGCTGAATCACTACTCGAGGCTCTGGGGGAGACAACAACTGTATTCTGTCCGGCGTTCCCGGCGACCGGTCGAAGCGTCTATCAGGGTCACTTATTCGTCAACAATACTCTTCTGAATGAGAGCGGCATGGAAAGTCACCCGCTAACGCCGATGGTCGATTCGGATATCCGTCGGTGGTTGAGTTATCAGGTCGAATCCGAAGTGGGTCACATACCGTTTACCACCGTGTCACAGGGTGCAAACGCCATTACCCGCAGAATCGATGAATTGACTCGGAAGAACCAAAATCTCATCGTCATCGACGCCATTCTTGACACCGATCTTTACGCAATTGGTCAGGCGGTATGTGACCTGCGACTGATAACCGGTGGATCGGGCGTCGCACAGGGACTGCCCGAAAACTACCGCATCAAGGGATGGATTTCTGCATGCGAAACCAAATGGACACCAAACCCGGCACCCGCCGTTGTGTTGTCCGGATCATGCTCATCTGCGACACGCCGTCAGGTTCAGCATCATCTTGGCACAAGGCCGGCAATGGAAATTGATGTCGATGCGCTGATTCACAACGCCCTTGATACGGCTCATCTCGTAAACTGGTGTATAGAGCATCAACACGACCTGCCGATGATCTATTCGTCTGCTGAACCGGATCGTGTCGAACGACTGCAGTCGAAATACGGCGCCGAAAATATCGCGGAACGCATTGAAACATTATTTGCAGAATGCGCCCCTGATCTGGTTGCCAGTGGTTTTGGCAGAATCGTCGTTGCTGGTGGAGAGACCTCGGGTGCGGTGGTCCAGGCGCTGAAGTGCAGTCAGCTTGAGATTGGTCCGGAAATTGATCCCGGTGTGCCTGCGGTCCGGGACCCCCAATCCGGCGTTGCCCTTGCCCTAAAGTCTGGAAACTTTGGCGCGATTGATTTTTTTGAGAAAGCCGCGCATGTCCTGTCAACACCGAGTTAATTGGATACCATGCCTAACCTGAATCAACTGAGAGAATCTATCTGCAGACACGGAGAGTCCCTTTATGCTCGAAGCCTGACCAATGGATCATCAGGGAATATTTCCGCCCGCACTTCAGACGGTGGACTGCTGGTCACACCAACCGGAAGTTCACTGGGTTCTCTGGATCCCGCTGAACTGACATTGTTAGATGCCCAAGGCAATCATGTAAGCGGTAAACCTGCAACCAAGGAAATGCCTCTGCACCACGCGTTTTACGATACTCGTGGAGACCGTACCGGTGCCATCGTTCATCTCCATTCGACCCACTCGGTTGCACTTTCTGTGCTGCCGGATACAGATCCGGATAACGTATTGCCACCGATTACCGCTTACTCCATCATGCGTCTTGGCAAGGTCAGGTTGTTACCTTATTTTCGCCCTGGTGATCCGGCCATGGGCGATGCGGTCCGCGGTCTGGCGGGAAAACGTAGCGCTGTCCTGTTGGCAAATCACGGCCCTGTGGTCACTGCCAAGGATTTGGATGCGGCCGTATTCAGTACTGAAGAGCTTGAGGAGACGGCCAAACTCGCGCTGCTATTGCGAGGACACCCCATAAACCTATTGACATCATCGCAGATAGAGGATGTGGTGAACACATTCTCTGTGGAGTGGGAAGACTGAAGGTTTGAACCAGCAGATGACCAGCGAGTAAAGTCTGGAGTGCGTCCGCGGCGGACACTGATTAATGGAAATACCTGAAAGCTGTTTTTTAACCACTAAGTGTCAGTAGACCGGCTTGCCACCATTGACTTCAATCAAACTGCCGCACAAATACCGTGAATCCTCGGAAGCAAGAAACGCGATTACGTCAGCAATGTCGTCCGGCTCAGCGATTCGCCCCAGAGGCACGGTCTCGTTTAGACTGCCGATCGCCGTATCGGGGTCGAACCCCCTCTTTTCGAAGCCGCTACGCAACATCGGTGTGTTGACCTCGTTTGGGCAGACTGCGTTGACACGTATGTTCTGCCCGGCATGATCACGTCCCATACACTGAGTCAGGCTGGCAACAGCGGCTTTTGAAGCGCAATACACGGCGTGATCCGGTCCGGGATATTTTCCCCAGCACGATGCAACATTGACAATCGCGCCACCACCAGCTTTAGCCATCTTCGGGATAATATCTCGTGACAAACGATAGGGAACTTCAACATTAATTCGCATACTTGCACGATAGTCGTCGACAGATGTCTGAGTAACATTTCCTCGTCGCATAATACCCGCGTTGTTCACCAGAACATCGATCGTTCCAAACTGCGTCCAGACATTACCGATCAGTGCGTCAACAAAAGACTCGTCGTTAAGGTCACCGGAAAGCGCATCGCACTGCACCGGAAATTTCGCCAATCGTTTTGACAGCGATTTCAACAGATCGTCATCCCGATCCGTCAACACGATCTCGGCGCCCTCGGATGCGAAACGTTCGGCAACAGCCTGGCCGATGCCGCCGCCTGCTCCGGTAATCAGAATCCGCATCAGCGTCAGTCGCTTAAGCTGCGAATACCGATAGCTTTGCGAACATCAGATAAAAATGCAGCGCTGTAGTCACGCGCTTTCTCAGCACCGGCGCGCAACACAGTCTCGACATGATTTGCATCTGCCATTAGTGTCTCGTACTGTCCGCGGGCGTCCGACAACTCAGCATTAATCAGCTCAAACAGCTGATTTTTCGCTTCGCCCCACGCGATGCCATTTTCAAATTCGCGGCGCATATACTGAGTCTGTTCCGGGGACGCAAATGCCTGCCAGATCTGGAACAGTGCAGAGTCGTCAGGGTCTTTCGGTTCGCCAGGCTCAAGCAGGTTTGTTTTAATTTTGCGTATCGACTTAAGCAGCTTTTTCTCTGGGAGAAACAGCGGGATGGTGTTGTTGTAGGACTTGCTCATCTTGCGTCCGTCGAGCCCCTGAAGAATGGCTGTGTTGTCATCTACGACGGCCTGAGGCAATGTGAACAGTTCCCCATAAACATGATTAAAACGAGCGGCAATATCACGCGCCATCTCGACATGTTGTATCTGATCACGCCCTACCGGGATATCGTGTGCATTAAACATCAAAATATCAGCCGACATCAGCACCGGATAGCTGAACAGTCCCATGGTAATGGCGTGATCCGTATCTTCCCCGCTATCATCATTCTGAGCCACCGCTGCCTTGTAAGCATGGGCCCGATTCATCAGCCCTTTTGCGGTCATGCAGGTCAGAATCCAGGAGAGTTCCAAAACCTCCGGAATGTCGGATTGTCTGTAAAACGTCGCATTGTCGGTATCCAGTCCCAGGGCGAGCCAGGTACATGCGATCTCTCTCGCGGATTGATGAATTTCCTCAGGACTCTGATTTTTGATAATCGCGTGGTAATCGGCAAGGAAATAATACGACTGAACATCTTCGCGCCTACTGGCGGCAATCGCTGGCTTGATCGCACCCACATAATTGCCGAGATGCGGCACGCCAGTGGTTGTAATACCGGTCAAAACTCTGCGCATTGTGTTGCTCATTGTGACTTAAGTGGATGAGATGGGGTTTAAGCGGCGCGATGATAGCGGTAACCTTGCGCCTTTAAAAGTCTGTTATCGACGGAGACCGCTGACACCATGAGTAAAATCATCACACTTGCAGCCAGCCAGATGGCCTGTTCCTGGGACATCGAAGACAATCTGGCCCGTGCCGAAAATCTTGTGCGAGAGGCACACGGTCGTGGTGCTCAAGTCATTTTGTTGCAGGAACTGTTTGAAACACCGTATTTCTGTATTGAACAAAATTTTGACCACCAAAAGCTCGCCACTTCCGTTGATGACAGTCGCGCGATTCAGAAAATGTCCCGACTTGCCGCTGAACTGGAGGTTGTTCTGCCTATCAGCTGGTACGAGAAAGCCGGTCCTGTCTTCTACAATTCGCTGGCCATGATTGATGCCGATGGCAGCGTTATGGGTGTATACCGAAAGTCCCACATCCCAAATTCGATCGGATACCAGGAAAAAGAGTACTTTTGCCATGGAGACACTGGTTTCAAGGTATGGGACACCCGATACGCCAATATTGGCGTCGGTATTTGCTGGGATCAGTGGTTTCCTGAAGCGGCCCGGTGCATGTCGCTCGCGGGCGCGGAATTACTGCTCTATCCGACCGCAATTGGCAGCGAGCCGGGCAACAACAGTCTGGACTCGAGTCAGCATTGGCAGAATACAATGTGTGGTCACGCCGCAGCCAACATTATGCCGCTCGTGGCCTCCAATCGAATCGGTACTGAAGTTGCCACAACGGATTCTTCTCTGACCATGGATTTTTACGGCTATTCGTTTATATCGGATTGCTTTGGCAATGTGGTTGAACAGGCCGATAAGCAGAGCGAGTGCGTGCTGACGCATTCATTCGATCTCGATGAAGTCCGTTCCCACAGACAAACCTGGGGGGTGTACCGTGACAGGAGAGTTGACCTCTATGGTCCTTTGCTGACTCTTGACGGTCAGCAGCGTCATCCGGGGCACTGAACGCTCACGCGGCCACTTCAGGCTTGCCCAGACAGTCCACCAGACCGGCGACAAGAGTCTCCATCAGATCAAACCAGTCTGTGTTACCCACCGGATCGATTCGATAGATCTCGGTATCCCTGTTGGGCAGATACTTCTGCAGAACTTTGTCCCCAAACTGAGGTTCGGCAAAGAAGCAGGCAATGTTTTGGTCGTTCATCCGCGATCTGGTCGCAGCGACGGACACAGAACCAATGTCTTTTACCGGATTCAGCGTCACTGCCTGTCCGCCGGTGAGGCCAAAGCTGTGCTCAAAGTACTGCAACGCATCGTAATAAACCATAAACTGAACATGTCTCACAGGCTCTAGTGCCTCACGCATCCGCAGCTCGAGGGCCTCAATTCGTTCAGAAAGTGCTCGTGCGTTCTGCCTGAAAGTTACCGCCTCAGAAGGTTCCAGCGTACCGAGCTCACGCGCGATGACATTAACCACCTCAATCATGGTATGGGGCGACAGCCATATGTGCGGGTCGATCAGACCATGCTCGTATTCATTGTCATCCGCCCCCTCTTCTTCGTGGCCCTCATAACGCTCACTATGATCATCGCCTTTTGCGCCTGAGTGTTCCGAGTCCTCTGAAACTGAGTGAAGCTGCCGATGGGGCAGTACCGCGATCGCTTTATGGGAAAGCAATCCGAGAACAGGCTTGGTTTCCGGCAAAGACCGGATCAGTTTTACCATTCCGGTTTCATAGGAGGCACCAAGCCATATAATCATATCCGCATTGTTGGCCGAACGGACTCCGGTGGGTTTAAGATTGGCATGATGCGGAGATTCCGTTTCCGAGATCAACAGATCCACATCAAAGGCATCTCCGGCGATGTCCTCAACAACGTTTTTCAAAGGCGGAATTGAAACCGCAATGAGTCCGCCTGCCGACGCAGGCCCACAAATAAAAGCTATAAATATCAATAAATAAAGATCAGTTTTTAAATACTTCATAAACTTTATGTTACGCACATTTTGTTATATTATAACATTCTGGAAAACCGGAAC
>JBCCGE010000050.1:0-23068 GCA_039029455.1 Pseudomonadota bacterium
CTGGTCATTGCAGAGCCGACTGACATCCCGGTGTCGAAGCGGCATCTGGATATGGTGCATGCTCATATGACGCTGAACGATAAGCCGCATCTGGGGGCTATAACGGCGAAAAGTCGCGCGCAGGATAGCGTGGATATGGCTGAGATTCTTCATGGAAAAGACGTTATGGACAACAACGTTGTCATCATGGCCAACGTTAATACGAACTCTCCGCTGCTGATCGATCGCGTCGTTACCGAGGCCATTCAGGTGTATTCATCCCGAGGACAGGCCATGGTCGTCACGCCATTCATCCTGACCGGCGCGATGGGTCCCGTTTCAACGGTAGCATCTGTGGCTCAGGCGATGGCGGAATCGATGATTTGCTGCGCATTTGCTCAAACCGTAAGACCGGGCGCACCATTTGTCATGGGCAATTTTCTGTCCTCGATGAGTTTGAAATCCGGAGCGCCAACGTTTGGAATGCCGGAGCCGGTGCTGTCCAATTACATGATCGGTCAACTTGCTCGCCGCATTGGTCTGCCGTTGCGATGTGGCGGTTCTCTGACCGCTTCAAAAATTGAAGATGCCCAGGCCGCTTATGAGAGCGCGGATTCAATGCACTCGACCGCGATGGCTGGCTCCAATTACACCCTTCACGCTGCCGGATGGCTGGAAGGCGGTCTCGCCACCGGATTTGAAAAACTGATTATGGACGCCGACAGACTGGGGAGCTATCAGAAACTGATGGCAGGTGTCGACATGGAATCGGATCAGTTTGCTCGAGACGCCTATGAAGAAGTGGAGCCGGGAGGACATTTTCTGGGCTCGGCTCATACCATGCGACATTATCAGACGGCATTCTACAGCGCGGATCTCAGCGATAGCGAAAACGTGGAAAGCTGGGAGGAAAAAGGCAGCAAGGATATGCGTAAGCGCGCGTTTGATAAATGGAACGCAATGCTGAATGCCTACGAAACACCGCCAATGGACGACAGTGTGCGGGAAGCGCTGGACGACTATGTTGCCCGTCGAAAGGAAGAACTGCCAGACGCCTGGTACTGAGGAATTGAACGTTTCACCAACACAATTTGAACATCGTTAGTCAAACAAATCATCATGCCTGACATTATTCAAGAAAACGCAACGACAGCCGCGCTGCCCAGCCACGCACAGGTCGCCATCATTGGCGGTGGCGTCGTCGGCTGTTCTATTTTGTTTCATCTGGCCAAATTTGGCTGGAAGGACGTTGTTCTCCTTGAAAGAGATCAACTCACCTCCGGCTCCAGCTGGCACGCAGCAGGACAGATTCATACCATCAGCTCTGATCCGAATATTTCCAGATTACAAAGTTATACCATCGATCTGTACAAGGAAATTGAAGCACTTTCGGGTCAGTCCATTGGTTCGCATATTACGGGTGGTTTTTATCTGGCTTCCAATAAGACCTGGTATGACTACCTTAAGCGAGAACGGTCGAAAGCTCGATACATGGGGCTGCAACAGGAGTGGATCAGTCCGCAGGAAGTTGCAGAACGGCACCCGCTTATAGATCCAAAGCATTACTATGCCGCACTCTGGGATGATCAGGATGGTGACCTTGATCCGTCGGGTACAACCTATGCGTTTGCAAAAGCGGCAAAACACTATGGCGGACGGTACTTTACCTATACGCCGGTCACTGCAACCAAGCAGAAAGCAGACGGCAGCTGGGATGTGGTCACGGATAAAGGCACCATCAATGCCGAGCATGTGGTGAACTGCGGCGGTTTATGGGCGCGTGAAGTCGGGCATATGGCCGGTCTGCATTTACCGGTTCAACCGATGGAGCACCACTACCTGCTTACCGAGACGATTGATGAGATCGCAAATTCATCAAGCCGCCTGCCCTGCGGTATTGACTACGAAGCCAATATTTACTTCAGGCAGGAACGCGACGGAATGCTGCTTGGAACTTACGAACCACGGGGAACTCCCTGGAAGGTGGATGGAACACCGTGGGACTTCGGACATGAGTTGCTGAATCCGGATCTCGAGCGTATCGCCGATCGACTCGAACTCGGTTTCGAGCGCATTCCTGCACTTGCCGATGCAGGTATCCGACAGTCGATCAATGGCCCCTTCACGTTTGGACCCGATGGAAATCCCATGATCGGCCCCGTTCCCGGCATGACGAATTACTGGTGCGCGGTCGGCGTCATGGCAGGTTTTTGTCAGGGTGGTGGTGTTGGACTGACTATGGCCGAGTGGATGGTTGACGGAGAGCCGTCCATCGATGTCTGGGCAATGGATATTGCGCGATTTGGGAACTGGGCATCTCCGGATTGGGGCACCGTAAAGTCGACGGAAAATTATGAACGTCGGTTTGTAATGACCTTTCCAAATGAAACGCTGCCAAAAGGACGAAAACAACAGACCACAGCACTTTATGATCGCCTGATCTCAAAAGGCGCTCGAATGGGTCAGTCCTTTGGGCTGGAAAATGCACTTTGGTTTGCAGACAGCCCTGACGATGCCTGGGAAGATCCCACATTTGAGCGAAATCGTTCGCATGATTACGTCGCCCGTGAAGTAATGGCCGTGCGGGAATCAGTCGGGGGTATAGAAATCGCCAATTTCGCAAAGCACTCGATTTCCGGTCTGGGGGCTCGTGAGTGGTTGAACAAAACCATGGCCGGCCATATTCCCAAACCGGGTCGAATGACGTTGACGCCGATGCTGACCGCGAAAGGCCGACTCTATGGTGATCTGACCGTCGCCTGTCTCGGTGATGAAAACTTTATGCTGTTCGGTTCCGGAGCGATGCAGGACGCCCACAGTCGATGGTTTACCCGTACCTTGCCCACTGGCGTTCGCTATGAAAATCAGACCGGTGACTGGCACGGCATTGCCTTGTCAGGACCGCACTCGCGGGAACTTCTGTCGAGAGTTTGCCGGGATGATATCTCTGCAGAAGGTTTGAAATTCCGCGATTGCCGACAGACCTATGCCGGAGGCGTGCCGGTGATTCTGAACAGGATCAGCTTTTCCGGCGAACTTGGCTACGAGATTTACTGCCGTCCGCAATACCTGTTACGTCTCTCGGAGGCGATCGAGGACAACGGCGCGGATCTTGGCTATAAATGGTATGGTTCTCGTGCTCTGATGAGCCTTCGTCTCGAAAAAGGTTGGGGCGCCTGGGGACTTGAATTCCGGCCCGACTTTAATGCGATCGAGTCAGGTATGGAGACATTCGTTAACTGGAATAAGGATTTCGTCGGAAAGGAAGCAACACTTGGGTTTAAAGACGACGGAGTCGGTCGAAAGCTTGTCACTCTGACCATTGATTCACCCATAGACGTAACGCTCGACGAAGCCATTTTGAAAGACGATCGTGCAATCGGATACATCTGCTCCGGTGGATACGCGCACTATGTCAGGCAATCCATGGCGATGGGCTACGTTGCTATCGAACACTCTGCTCCGGGCACCGAGGTCGATGTCGAGATACTTGGCGAATTCTACAAAGCGAAGATTCAGGGTTCACCGCTCTACGATCCCGATGGCGCCAGGATGCGGAGCTAAGGACAATTGCCTGAATAAATTTCATCAGACAGCCTGCATCTGAAGCACCTAACAGGCGTACCCGGACAGTATTGATGGGCGATAGCAGCAATATGTATAGGGTCGAATCGTCTTGACTAAATCGGCTGAATTTATTTATAAATCAGTAATTTAAAATTAACTGTTTATGTATTTATTGATGATTTTTGCCATGCTGGCCGGATTGAGAATGGGCGGGAAGAAAGTCGCCAGTTCGCCATTTTCATCCAGCAGGTAGATGTAGGACGAGTGTGAAATAATCGGTTCACCGTCCCAGTCGATATCGATCACTTCCGGTTTCTGATTGTAGGCCTGATACGCTACGTTAAGTTGTTCAGCAGTGCCCGAAAGACCAATCAAATGAGGATTATATTTCTCCAGCGCGGGCCCCATATTGGTTGGATTATCGCGATCAGGATCGACTGTAATTACAATCGGGTTCAGCTCTTTGTCCAGCTTTTCGACCTGATCCAAGGCCTTCCCGATCCGGGCCAGTGTAATTGAGCACATGTTTTTACAGTTCACGTACCCAAAAAACACAAGGGTATGCTTGCCAAGGTAACTTCGGTCGGTAACCGTGTTGCCAAGATGGTCGACAAGTTCAAAAGGACCGCCGACGTCGATAGGCAGCGATTCTCCTGAACCACTGCCTACCGTGCTCGGTAATGATTCGAGCGAGACTCCCTGATCAGCACTGTGGTCCTCGGTTCCATGACCGATTGCCAATGAAGACCAGCCCAAAGATGTGGCCAGCAGCGCTGCAGGAAATATCCTTCTGAAAGCCATCTCGCTCACCGGGAATCCGTGTTTATTTGAAGTACTCTGCGTCAGCTTCCGGCCCGAGCCCCAGTCGACCGTCACGTTCGATGATTGCCTTGACTCGAGCATCCCGGGCATACCACTTTTTAGCTTTGCGGGGTTTACTGTCATTGCGCGCGGCCCAGGCTTTCAGAAACCGGCGGGATTTCTCCCATTTCTTGCCGCCTGCAGGGCGCATACGCTGAACCTGAAAGAATTTCACACCCTGATTTTCAGTGTACAAGCCATCGACTTCAATTTCTTCACCGCAAAAGCCGTGTAGCTCGTCGGCAGCGCCAGTAAACAGTGTCAGATTTTTGGCAACAAGCACAACTCCATTATCGGCTGTCTTCAGGCCGAGTTGGCGGGTGCCCTCTCCGCAATTAGCCGGACAATTACCGGTCAGCTCGCAGGCAATATCCACAACTGTTCCGGTGAATTTCGCCTCCTGTTCATTCAGCAAACCCCAGCTTTTAGCGGCATAAGTGGGTTGCATCAACACCATCAAACTGGCCGCTGCAAAAGCGATCGTAAATGATTTCGAATTCATGGTCGTGCCTCCGCTGGAAGGATACCGACAGCTTCATGTGTCAGCTTTGTTATGCCCTGATCACTCACGATGTTGTCGATCATGATGTAGTTCAGCCCGTCAAGTTCGAAGGTCGTACCTTCAACTGTAAGTTCATGACTCTGGAGATTCAGCAGCTCTTCGTTGGCAACATTTGTGGTGTCTTCTCCCACACCCATCACCATATAAATCGTTCCGTCCGAGCTATCCAGAATACCAACAGGGATTCCACCCGCCGCGCACCACACCGCACAAACGTGATGAGTGGTACCGAGCATGAATTCTGACGGACCCATTATTTGCGATACGTAGCACCAGGTATCCATTACTTCCCCGGTGATTGTTTTCTTTTCATTGGCCTGAGCTGTGGCGAATGCCATTGGCATCAGCAGCACTCCCAGAGTGAGTTTTCTGATTATCGACCTCATCTTCGCTCTCTATATGTTGAAGGTATTTGTCTGGACAGCCTCTATATCCAATGGTTCCCTGCATACTCAATAAAATTGATGACGCAACGCGCATTGTGAAATCCAGGAGATAGACTCTCAATCAATTAGCGAAGCCCCTCTTTACCGTCCACATTGGGTATCCGGTGTTTTAGTCTTTCCTGAAACGCCGGTGGCCTATGTCCATAGTCAGCCCTCAGGCTGCGACCTGACGGCAATAGCACGACGCTCTTACCGGTACTTCAGCCCTCGCCGACGCCTTATCCAGCTGCAGTTTCACCTGCAGTGCCTCAGCGGTTTCGCCACGACGGACCAGGCACTCGTGCAGTCCGTGCAGACTCCATACATTACCCGGATGCTGACAGGCCCGGCTCAGGGTATCGTCCAGTCCGAGATCGGCCCGATAGACTGTTTCCGCCTCCTCATACCGACCCTGGTCAATAAGCAATGCACCGAGTGCATGGCGCGTCGGCTGCATCCAGCCCCATGGCTCATCGTAGGGCAGATTATCATCGATTTCGACGGATTTTCGCAGGTGGGTAAACGCCTGATCGTGATTGCCTTTGTGGTATTCAAGTTCACCGAGCAACATTTGTTCAGCGACGCCAAGAATATCTCTACAGGTGTTATTGAACAGCATTCTGGTCTCCGGAACCCGTTCCAGAGCGGCGTAAAATTCGGACTTTTCCGACTCGGCAGCATCGATGTCTCCGAGATTGGCCAGAGCGACTGTGCGTGCATAACGCATCATTGCCGTCGTAACGGCGTAAAGATCCGAATCGGCTGGCATCTCCTGTTGAAGAATATCCCGCCAGCGGCCGAAACGAATCAATACATGCTGTTTCATTGGCACGAAACCCTCAAACCAGTCGGCCATCTCCGCCATGAAATCATCTGATATCACCGACAGCAGCTTTTCCGAGGCTTCCAGCGCTACTGAGACCTGCCCCAGAAACATGGCTCCATATACTTTGAAGTGGTAGTTGTGGGCCCGGTATACCGCATAAAAATTGTCTCTCCCTGTTCGTTCCGCGAACTGCTCATCGGCAACGATCGCATTGTGGTTCCGCGAAACAACGTTTTGGTAGTCGCCGCACAGCACGTCTACATGGGTTGGCATATGCAGAAGATGCCCGGCATCCGGCACCAGCGTTGCCAGCGCGTCGCCATGGCGCAGTGCACGTTCCGGATGCGGCGACATTTCCATCAAGTGCAGGTACATGTGCAGCAAACCGGCATGGTTCCAGGCGCCACGCAAATTCTCAAACGCATTATCCAGAACATTGATTGCTTCCAGAGTATCGGCCCCTTCTGCGGGTTCCCCGCTCGGGAGATCCCATAGCTGCCACGGGGTTCGGTTCATAATTGCTTCTGCGAACAGCGCGCATACATCCAGGTCTTCAGGATGCCTGGTGTGGACTGATCTCATGGCATCGGCATACGCATCATTCCAGGTTCCGAAATCTGTAACGGAAGCGCTTTCCGGATAGCGCAACGCGAGCGCGCCAATTAAGTCCTGTTCGAATCCTGACGCCCCGCTAACCAGCCTTGTCGCCTCGTGAACCGCCTGGTGAGCTCGGTCGATGCATTCCGGCTTCTCCTCGTCCTCGAAAGCTTCCCAGGGTTTGTTGTAGTTGGGACCAATCGCGTAGGCAATACCCCAGTGGGCCATTGCACACTCGCTGTCTTCGAGCAGGGCTTTTTCAAAACATGAGATTGCCTCTTCGTGGTTATAGCTGTAAACCCAGAGCAGGCCACGGTCAAACCATTTTTGTGCTTCAGCGGATTGAGTATTAACCGTGCGCGAATAGCTGCCGAGATTGTAATAATCCATCGTACCCCTCACTGTTGAACTTTTATCAGAGCAGTGTATCACGCGCACCCGGAGTCCTTTATGGGCAAACTCGTGGCCGCAGCGACAACATCTCAGGCTCTTTGTTACAGGATGGGCAGTTGGTCCGATCGCTTAACTTCTTCCATGGCGATATAGGTGTGCGTTTGAGACACCCCGGGCAGTGTGGCCAGTTCCTTGCCAAGGAACGCTCTGTAGGACTTCATATCGGCAAACCGAAGTTTCATTAAGTAGTCGAATCCGCCAGCAACCATCTGGCACTCAACAACCTCAGGCAACGCCCTGACCCGCTCGGCAAAACGATCAAATACATCATTTGTGGTGCGATCCAGGACAATCTCCACAAATACCAGCAGCCCCATCGCCAGCTTATCCGGATCAAGGACCGCTCGGTATCCCTGAATAACGGCGTCGCGCTCAAGGCGTCGGACTCGATCAAGACACGGGGTCGGACTCAGATTGACCCGTTTAGCCAGCTCCACATTGGTCATCCGACCGTCTCGCTGCAGCTCTGACAGAATCCGTTTATCAGTACGATCTAAATTTCTCACAGTATTTAATTCTGTTTGTTTAGCTAAACAGTATATTTTATATCTTTTAAAGACGAAAACAGCAGAACATTCTGCTTTCACATTGTTACCATTCAGGAATCCCACTATTTTTGAAGTTCATGCTTGCCAAGCTCCGAAAAACTATCCGACAAAACACGCACCAGAGTGAAGCTCGCGCTGTCGACTATTTACTGGACCATGTTGAGTGGTCTTCCGAACGATCGAAGTCAATTCAGTCCGAAGCGGCAACTCTGGTTGAGTCAATCCGGTCGGATAACGAAGACCACGGTGGTCTCGATGCTTTTCTTCAGGAATACAGTTTGTCCAGTCAGGAAGGCATCGCGTTAATGTGTCTGGCGGAGTCCTTGTTACGGGTTCCCGATTCAGACACCGCTGATGCCCTGATTGAAGACAAACTCGGTTCTGCGGATTGGGAATCCCATATCGGTAACAGCGATTCATTTTTTGTAAATGCGTCGACATGGGGACTGATGTTGACCGGGAAAATCGTTGCTCTTGATGCGGACACACTGGGAAATCCTGCCGGCCTGATTTCAAGGCTTGTTGCGCGGAGCGGTGACCCGCTGATCAGGACGGCCGTGGGACAGGCCATGAAAATTATGGGTCGGCAATTTGTTCTCGCAGAATCGATTCAATTGGGTATCAAAACAGCTCGCGATCGAGAGTCGCGCGGGTTCTCCTACAGCTACGACATGTTGGGGGAAGCGGCTAAAACCAAAGCAGACGCGGAACGGTACTTCCAGGCCTATGTGAACGCGATTGACGCGATCGGGAAATCCTGTTCAGGCACTGGCCCTGAGGACAATCCTGGAATCTCGGTGAAGTTATCTGCACTGCATCCCCGCTTCGAGTTTGCGCAATCGGAACGCGTGTTGTCCGAACTGTTTGAACGATTACAGAGTCTCGCCACCCGGGCAATGAATCTGAACATAGGACTGACAATTGATGCTGAGGAGGCGGCACGGCTGGATCTGTCACTGTCGCTGATTGAAAAACTGGTCACCGAAACGCCGCTCCAGAACTGGAACGGTCTCGGCATTGTTGTACAGGCCTATCAAAAGCGCGCGCCCTGGGTGATCGACTGGCTGACACGGTTGGCCAGTGAAAATCAAATGCGTTTCATGGTGCGCTTGGTCAAAGGGGCCTACTGGGATAGCGAGATCAAACATGCGCAGGAGTCCGGCTTTCCCGACTACCCTGTGTTTACCCGAAAAATTTCAACCGATGTTTCCTATCTCCTGTGCGCTCAAAAACTGCTGGCGTCACCGCAACAAATTTACCCGCTGTTCGCAACTCACAACGCGCACACGGTGGCATCGATCATGAGTTTTGCCGGTTCATCCAAAGCGTTTGAGTTTCAGTGTCTCCACGGTATGGGTGAGCGGTTATATGAGCGGATCGTTGCTGATCACGGGTACCGGTGTCGCATTTACGCACCGGTCGGGCCGCACAGAGACCTTCTGGCATATCTCGTACGGCGACTGCTGGAAAATGGCGCCAACAGCTCTTTCGTCAACCGATTGGTAGACAAAAACCTCCCGGTTCATAAAATCGTTCAGGATCCCGTCGCGCTCCTGCGAACGATTGAACCGAAACCGCATCCGGATATTCCCCGTCCGCACGCACTTTATCCGGATCGTCTGAACTCGTCAGGGCTGGACGTCGACAGTTCGCCCGATGTTGATGGTTATCAGGCTGTGGCAGCAAACATCTACGCTGAGGACATCAGCCTCGAACAATCTCTTGAAGCAGACATTGAGCACGATGTCACTAACCCTGCAACCGGCAGTCGAATTGGCACCGTTCGCTGGGCGGGCGCAGCTGATATTTCTGCAGCAATGGATTCCGCACAACACTCGTTCCCGGCCTGGGACCGGATTGGCGGACAGGGTCGTGCTGAGATACTGGAACGAGCCGCAGATCTGTATGAAGAAAATCGCTTTTTGCTGATGGCGATCGTGCAGCGCGAGGCGGGCAAAACTCTGGCCGATGCAATTGCAGAAGTTCGCGAGGCAGTCGACTTCCTGCGCTACTATGCGCTGCAGGCTCGAAAATACTTCGAACAACCTGTCGAACTGCCAGGTCCGACTGGCGAGTCGAATCAGCACAGTTACCGCGCACGCGGGACGTTCGTCTGCATAAGTCCGTGGAATTTCCCGCTGGCGATATTTACAGGTCAGGTTGTAGCCGCTCTGGCGGCTGGAAATACTGTCATCGCCAAACCTGCAGAGCAGACCAGTCTGATCGCATTAAAAGCAACTGAATTGCTGCACGACGCCGGAGTACCCGGGGATGTATTGCACTGCCTGCCCGGAGACGGTAAATCCGTAGGTGTTCCGCTCATTGCACATGAAAACGTAGCGGGTGTTGCATTTACCGGATCGACTGAAACCGCGAAGTCTATTCAAAAGGCACTGGCTGACAAAGCCGGTCCGATCGTTCCTTTAATCGCGGAGACCGGTGGCATCAACGCTATGATTGTGGATTCAACGTCACTGCCGGAACAGGTTGTCGACGATGTCATCCGTTCGGCTTTTCAAAGTGCCGGACAGCGGTGCTCTGCATTGCGGATGCTCTATCTGCAGTCCGATATTGCTGACACAGTGATGACCATGCTCGAGGGGGCCGTTGAGCAACTCTCTGTCGGTGACCCCTATCTTCTTTCTACAGATGTAGGACCAATTATTGATTCAGCAGCGCGACGGATCATTCACACGTATCTGGAAAAGCAGCAGCAGATCTGGCAAAGCGACGCCGAAGTCCCGGATACAGGACAGTACATCAAACCTGCCATTGTCAGGATAAACAGTATTACCGAACTGGAGCGCGAGGTTTTCGGTCCGGTGTTGCACGTCGCATCTTACGACAGTGACAACCTTAATGACGTTATCGACGATATCAACCGCACCGGTTACGGGTTGACCTTCGGATTGCACACCCGGATTCAGCAAAAAGCCGATCATGTCATCTCTCGACTCAATGCCGGGAATCTGTACATCAACCGCAACACGATCGGTGCCATTGTCGGTGTTCAACCTTTTGGGGGGTACGGATTGTCAGGCACGGGACCCAAAGCCGGGGGGCCGGACTACATTAAACAATTCTCTGTAGAGCAGTGTGTCAGCATAGACACTACTGCAGCCGGTGGTAACGCCGCTTTGTTGGGACTGTCGAGTTTGTGAAATCAATCTTCTGATTGCGGTCCTCTCAATCAGCTGGCACATTCCAGACACAGAAATTTCTGCTTCTCGCGAAGTGAACCGATCCGTCGGACTGCGCAACTACTATGAAAATACTTGATATCAATTTTGTTCGTGAGTGCTTCCCGGCATTCAGTTACGACCTGCCGGCAAAAACTGCTTTCTTCGAAAATGCAGGTGGCAGTTACGTCGCAGGTCCCGTTGTAAAGCGACTCACCCACTTTTATACAGCCAACAAGGTACAGCCTTACGGCGCCAGCGAAATTTGTTCTGCTGCAGGAGAGCAAATGGATCTTGGCCGACTAACTATGGCGGACTTGCTCGGAGTTGACAGGGCGACCATCACGCTCGGTCCGTCGACAACTCAGAATATCAACACACTTGCAAATGCATGTGCCGCGCAAGTTGGATCGGGAGACAGCGTGATCGTTACCGGACAGGACCACGAGGCAAATATCGGGGCATGGGAGCGTTTGTGCGCGCGACAAGGCGCTACCTTAAAAATCTGGCCGGTTGACCCCGTATCGGGAGAACTGGCCCTTGACGATTTGCGGTCACAAATCGATGAAACAGTAAAAATTATTGGCATGACGCACAGCTCAAACATTGTGGGCAGTGTTAATCCTGTTGATCAGGTTATTGCACTTGCACGGAGTCGGAATATCCGCGTGGTTGTTGATGGCGTGTCCTATGCACCGCATAAATGGCCGGATATCCCAACGCTGCAACCTGACGCTTACTGCTTTAGTACTTACAAGACCTACGCGACACATCTTGGTGTGATGTACGTCGCCCCGGACTGGGCCCAGGAACTGGATCCCCAGTGCCACTTTTTCAATGTCAAGTATCCGGAAAAACGTTTCGATGCGGCCGGCCCGGATCACGCATCCATTGCCGCCCTCGCCGGCCTGGGCGACTACCTTGAGCAAAGTTTCCGTCATCATTTCGGTGAAGATCCCGACAACCTGTCGCTGTATCAACGCGCAATGGCCGTCTCGGATTTGATGCATCGTCACGAAACCGATCTCTGTCGACGTCTGCTGCAGGCCGTTGTCGATCTGCCTTTGCGCATTGTGGGCAAGTCCGGTATGGAAAACCGCGAAGCAAACATCGCCCTGACAAGCAGCGAACTCACCTCCGCACAACTCTCAAAACAATTGGCGAATAACGACATTGCCGCCGGGCACGGAGACTTCTATGCAACACGTCTGCTGAAAAATGTCGGTATTCCGGATACCGCTGACGGAGTTTTACGAATCAGTTTCGCGCACTACAACACAGCTGAAGAGGTTGATCGGGTTGTCGAAACACTGCAACGCATACTGAATTAGCGATGCTTAAGAGCCGCTGTGACAGTTAGTACCAGGCATCGATGCAATGGATGGATATACGGACATTTGAAGAACTCGATTTTCAATTCAACGCTGCTGAGCGTTGTTTCACATTATCAATCAGACCGCAATTACGAATCATCAGGACCGGATGGAACGGTACGCTTACTTGTAACCCAGTCGATCCGAAAGCTCTTCTGCCGCTGAGCGCAGCAATGGAATCCATTCGTCCCGACGCTGGTCAATGGGCGCGGAAATTGAAATTCCAACCTGATCTCTGGAATTCTGATAGCGAACCAATACCCCGACACACCCAACCCGAAGTTCTGCTTCTTCATTATCATAGGCATACCCCATCTCGTGTGCTTTTCGAACTTCATCCTTCAACGCATCGACACTGGTGATGGTATTTCGCGTAAATGCCGGTAAATGGGTTCGACGCGCGTATCGTTCAACAGCTCTTTCGCCCATCTCTCCGAGCATTAATTTCCCAACTGCCGTCACATGCAGGAGTGCACGACTGCCGACAATCTGCTCCACTCTCATCATGCGATTGACCGACGCTCTCTCCGCGTAAACGACTTCGTTGTCTTCCCTGACCAGCAGGTTCACTGTTTCACCCACCGCGTCACGAAGTTTTTCCAGCACATCGCGGGCTTGTTCACGAATACCGATATGTTTACTCGCCAGTGCACCTAATTCAGACAAGCGCTGGCCTAAACGGTAGCGACCATCGGAATCCCGATCGACAAATCCATGGTCCGACATCGCGGCCAGTATTCTGAATGCAGTCGAGGGATGAAGATCGGCATCCACGGCAAGAATCTTCAGCGTGACACCGTTTTCATAACCTGAAATGAGATCAAGCAATAAAGCAAACCGATCAATGACCTGAATTCTGTGGGTTTGGGAGCTGTCGTTCATCAGGGGCCATTCTCAATAAGATACACGGTGCTGCCTGAATTCACTCTTTCTGAAACAGGGCAGCCATGGGCGATGGTTGGTCGCCGCAGATGAGCGAATGTTAACGCAGCGACAGCGAAAAGTGGGCCAGACGCGATGGATTGGGTCAGAAAAAAGCCCGGTTTGACCGGGCTTTCATTACGGTAAACACATCAGCACTGTGTTCGATTCTTTGAGACTAACAGTCCAGGGTGTGATCCCGCTCCCACTGACTGATTGATTTAGTGAAGTCTTCCCACTCGTCATGTTTCAACTTGCAGTATGCGTCGATCAGCTCATCGCCCAATTGCGCCCGCAGTGACTTACTTTTTTGCGTGAGGCGAATCGCATCGAGCAGGTTCAGAGGAAGCTTTTTGAGTCCTTTAGCTTTGTGACCTTCGGTGTACATGTTGATATCGAGCCGCTTCCCGGGGTCGCGTTTGTTTTTAATGCCATCCATGCCGGCAGCCAAAATACCCGCCTGCATCAAATAAGGATTAGCAGCGCCATCCATCAGTCTGAGTTCAAACCGACCCTCGTCCGGGATACGAACCATGTGAGTTCGATTATTGCCACCGTAACTGACCGCATTTGGTGACCATGTAGCCCCCGACAACGTACGAGGCGCGTTTATTCGCTTGTAACTGTTGACGGTCGGATTGAAGATGGATGCCAGCTCTTCGACGCTGTGCATAATGCCGCCAAGGAATTGATACGCTGTTTTCGACAGACCAAGTTCGCCCTTTTTATCGTGGAACAGGTTTTTCTTGCCGGTCTTGTCCCACAGTGATACGTGAGCGTGGCAGCCGTTGCCAGTGAGATTGCTGAACGGTTTGGGCATAAAGGTTGCGCGCAAACCATGGTTTTCAGCGATCTGTTTCACCATATATTTGAAAAACACGTGGCGGTCGGCTGTTTTCAGACAGTCGTCATAATCCCAGTTCATTTCAAACTGACCGTTTGCGTCCTCGTGATCATTTTGATACGGACCCCAGCCAAGTCCGATCATGGAGTCACAAATTTCAGTGATGACATCGTATCGACGCATTAACGCCGCCTGGTCGTAGCACGGCTTGGATTGAATGTCGCGCTCGTCTGCTATCGCTGTGCCGTCAGCATTTGTTAAAAAATACTCGCATTCAACACCGGTCTTCAGGGTATATCCCTTTTTTGCTGCCGCTTGAATCTGTTTCTTCAGCGCGACCCGAGGCGAAGCCTCGATAACTTTACCGTCAAGGAAAAGATCACCGGCCAACCAGCCAACTTCCGGTTTCCACGGCAGCTGAATCAGACTGTCGGGGTCCGGCACAGCAAACATATCACCGTCCGCTGGACTCATATCGAGCCAGGCTGCGAACCCTGCAAATCCTGCACCCTCTTTTTGCATGTCGCCTATCGCTCTGGCCGGTACCAGTTTCGATCGAAGAACACCAAACAGATCAACAAAGCTGATCAGGAAATATTTGATCTTTTTTTGCTTGGCAATTGTTGCCAGATTTTTAGCCATGATTTTCTACCTACTTTTTAATAATGTCGTCAGTACTATGCGTCTTCAATAATGCGTTGCCTGCTTATCCACGTCAATCCGGACTTGTGGTTACTTAAGTGTTTGGAATACGTCGAAAGGGTCAAAATCTACTTCCAGAACCTGGAACCCAGTCGGTACCCGCAAGCGGTATTTTTGCCATAGCTGCCGCCTCAACGGTAAGTGCTACCATATCCTCAGGCTCAAGGTTTCGCACATTACTTTTTCCTGCAGCACGGGCAAGGGTTTGCGTTTCCAGAGTCAAACACCTCAGGTAGTTCGCTACCCGACGTCCGGCAATATCGGGATCCAATCGCGCCCCGAGTTCCGGATCCTGAGTCGATATTCCCGACGGATCTCTGCCATCCTGATAATCATCATAGTACCCGGCACTGGTGCCAAGTTCGTTGTATTCATCTTCAAATTCAGGGGCGTTGTCTCCCATTGCAATCAGCGCTGCGGTTCCGATAGACACGGCATCAGCACCCATAGCCAGCGCTTTGGCAACATCAGCACCGGACTTAATGCCGCCCGATACAATCAGCTGCACCTCACGGTGCATGCCCATATCTTTGAGAGCCTCTACTGCCATGCGTGTTGCCGGCAACGTCGGGATGCCGACATGCTCGATAAACACGTCCTGTGTCGCCGCAGTGCCGCCTTGCATGCCGTCAACAACCACAACGTCAGCACCCGCCTTAACCGCAAGCTGAACGTCGAAATACGTTCGCGTCGCGCCAACTTTGATATACACAGGGGTCTGCCAATCGGTAATTTCCCGCAATTCCTGTACCTTGATTTCAAGATCGTCCGGTCCGGTCCAGTCGGGATGACGGCAGGCACTGCGCTGATCAATCCCTTTGGGCAGGTCGCGCATCTGCGCTACACGATCACTGATCTTCTGACCCAGCAGCATTCCACCACCGCCTGGCTTAGCGCCCTGTCCCACAACAACTTCGATTGCATCCGCCTTTCGAAGGTCGTCAGGGTTCATGCCATAGCGGGACGGAAGGTACTGGTAAACAAGCAGACTCGAATGCCCGCGTTCTTCAGGTGTCATGCCCCCATCGCCGGTGGTTGTGCTGGTGCCAACTTCACTGGCTCCCCGTCCGAGTGCTTCTTTGGCTTGTGCTGAAAGTGCACCAAAGCTCATCCCGGCAATTGTGATCGGTGTAGAAATCGTAATCGGTTTCTTTGCGAAACGAGTACCCAGAGTCACAGCCGTTTCGCAGGTTTCTCGATAGCCTTCGAGAGGGTATCGCGACATGCTTGCCCCCAGAAATAACAGATCGTCAAAAGTGGGGATCGTTCGCTTGGCGCCAAACCCACGTATATCGTAAATACCTTCTCGTGCTGCGCGCTGGATTTCGCGAATAACCGGTCGGGAAAAAGTCGACGATTCGACCAGCCAGGATCGATCAAATTCTTTTTTGTTGTCAGTCATCAGTTCAGTCCTAGTATGCCGAAAGGTTATCGATTTTGAAGTTGTAGAGTTGTCGTGCAGATCCAAGACGGCGAAAAGAAGCCACATCGTGATCCAGGTCTGCTGCTTCAAGAAGCTCAGCCAGTTCATCCTTGTGCTCAGTTCGCATTTCCTTCTCCACACAGTCGGTTCCCAGGCTTGATGCCTTACCTCGAAGATAAATCCGGGCCTCGTATATCGAATCGCCCAGAGCGTCTCCCGCATCTCCGCAAACCACCAGTCGACCGGACTGCGCCATGAACGCGCTCATGTGTCCAATCGAACCGCCAACTACAATATCAGAACCTTTCATCGAGATGCCGCATCGTGCCGCCGCATCTCCCCGCACTACCAGAAGTCCGCCGTGAGATGTCGCGCCACAATACTGTGAAGCATTGCCACTGACATTGACCCGTCCGGACATCATGTTCTCGGCCAAGCCGGGACCCGCATTGCCGCTGACGTTTATCGTCGCCTGCTGATTCATGCCAGCGCAGTAGTAGCCGACATGTCCATGAATATTGACCGTGCAATCGAACATTGCGCCGGTGGCAACATTGTGTGCACCGCCCGGGTTCTGGGCTTCCACGATCATCCCGGCAACGGCATCATCGTGCAATGAACGGTTGAGCGCACTGACGCCGTCTTTCGAAATATCAAATGATGTCATGACTCACGCTCCCATCGATAGATTGTTGCTGGATCGGGTTCCCAGATTTTTGCATCCTCACTTCCGGGCAGCTGGGCAATAGCACGATACTCTGACGACATCGCGACCCAGTCGTCGGTTTCGGCAAGCACGGCGGGTTTACATGCAATAGGATCCCTGAGCACGGCGAATCCATCCTTACTGCCGATGGCAAATGTATAAAAGCCATCGAGGTCTCGAATGGCCGCTTCCATGGCTTCCTGAAGTGACGCACCCTGCCCCAGTCGCCAGGTCAGATATCCTGCTGCCACTTCGCTGTCGTTGTCGGTCTGAAACTGTATCCCCTCGGATCGAAGCTGCTCGCGCAACCGGTTGTGGTTCGACAGTGAGCCGTTATGAACAAGACAGAGATCAAGACCGGTCGAGAACGGATGCGAATGTTCGGTCGTTACGGCACTTTCCGTTGCCATACGGGTGTGTCCCAGAGCATGGCTGCCGCCATAGGATGGCAGATCAAACTGTTCAATCACCTGATCTGGCAGACCTTTTTCTTTGAAGATTTCAATTGAGCTTCCAATACTGTTGACCTTTACCGCACTGGCGTTATCGGCAAACCAGTCTGCGGCATCGGTTGCCGATGCTTCCGCGGTCACCACAGCATGGGTTGCGTTTACTACCAGCGTTGCTTTCGGATCGAAATCTGCGGTAATGGTTGCCTGCAGGTGGTCCCATTCAGTTGAGTGATCGCCCTGAAGGGTCACCTTCACCTGCCCGGCTTCGACCGGTTGATGGTAGATCGCAACGCCCGCACTGTCCGGACCGCGATCGGTCATCTGGATCAGCATTTCTGAGAGCATGCCTCCGAGCTTGCTCTCCATTGCCTGATTTTTGATATACAGGCCTACAATTCCGCACATGTTCTATAGTTCCGATGGAGTTCAAAGCGAAGGCTAACAGAAGACACTGTCAGTTAAAAGATTTTACTGTCAGGAAAATATTGCCCGCATATGGGCCTGCAGGTCCGGATTTGCAGCACAATCAGGATTTTCCCTAAAATGGACGAAAGAGATAAATGTTATCGATTCAAAAACATATATCGTCACAATAGCAGTCCCTTTGGGAAATATTTGGAACTAACCATCCAGTCGTGAGCAAATCACCGCGAGCAGACGAATTGGGAGTTCCAGCAGATCTTCCGGGCCGTGAGGCGCAGAACTGTCAAAATAAAGGGAGTCTCCCTGGGACAGCACGTAGGTTTTATTTGCATGCCGATATCGCACCCGGCCTTCCAGAACATGGATAAATTCTACCCCTTCATGCTGAAACAGTGGAAAAACGTCGCTTTCCTCCGTAATCGTCACGATATAGGGTTCCATGTTGGTGTGGTGGTTACTTGAATGTCCCAGCAATTGATACTGGTGCCCCGCCCGAGTCCCCTGGCGCTGGATTGTGAGGCCCTGCCCACTGGCAACAAAACTGGCCTCGATGACATCCTCATACATGCGAAACAATGAAGTGACCGGGACACTCAGCGCGTTCGCCAGTCGCGACAAAGTCGCCAGCGATGGCGAAGTTTGCCCGTTTTCGACTTTTGACAACATTCCAATGGAGACATCGGCGAGACGTGCCAGATCACTCACTGTAATCCCCTGATTCTGCCGAAACGATTTGACCTGGCGACCGATTGCCAGCTCAAGGGCATTATCAACTACAACCGTTGCAGGATCGTTTGTATTTATCTTGTCTTCCACGCCAAAATCCGCATCACATATGGATTATTCTGTCACACGGCCCACCTGACATTAGTTTCACGTGATGCCTTTTAACGTCGCGCCATCGATTTACTGACTCATGATCATACATGATACAAGCTAAACCTCAGCCAACCGTACTTCTGGTTGAAGACCATCGCGATCTGGCACAAACCGTCACTATGGCGCTGGAAACCGCGAATTACAGCGTTGATTATGCCTCCGACGGTGCTCTCGGCCTGCATTTGGCAAGCACTGAGATTTTTGATGCCATTATTCTGGACGTGATGCTGCCCGGTCAGGACGGATTTACCGTATGCAAGCGGCTGCGGGAAGAATTCGGCGTCGACACGCCGGTACTGATGCTCACAGCGAGAGATCAGCTTGAAGACAAATTGACCGGGTTTAAACAGGGTGCGGATGACTATCTGGTCAAACCCTTTGAAATGGCCGAATTGCTCGCGAGAGTAGATGCAATGATAAAGCGTCATCGCGGCGATATGGGTGCCGGACGATGGAATGTGGGTGATCTGACTCTGGATATCAACACCATGCAGGCGTCTCGGCAGGATCAGGAGATCGAACTGTCACCGACAGGTTTCAAGATACTGAAGATTCTGATGAGAGAGTCTCCCAAGGTCGTCAGTCGCGACGCAATGGAGCACGAACTTTGGGGCGATTCAACACCTGACAGCGATTCGCTTCGAAGTCACGTCTATACACTGAGGAAAGCGGTCGACAAACCGTTTGATCGTCCGATGATCAAAACTGTGAAAGGGGTTGGCCTGAAAATCAGTTAATCGAACACCGCCTGCGTCTGAGGCATTCTACAGGTCCCTCTCGCCGATCAGTGCCTGTTCGGTCATATCGACGGTAAAGCGCATACCGATATCTTCCTGGAAGTCCACATGGATACTCCAGTTCATAAGGTCGCAAAGGCGTTTTACGATATCAAGACCGACACCATATCCCTTCACGTTTTGTATCTCTGACGAAGAGTCGCCGGAAGAATCGCCTCGGTAAAACGGCTCGAAGAACCGATCCACATTTTTTGGATTAACGCCTTCTCCTATGTTGGTCACCGACATCTGTTTGTTTCGAATACAAACGGTGACGTGCCCCTTATAGGTATAGTTGAATGCGTTTCTCACCAGATTGGCAAACACAATCTTTAGAATCTGAGGCGATGTTCTAAATGAACACTCTTCAGGATGTCGGACCGTTACGCTCACATGCCCGTCAGCATTGTGCGTTCGGCCAATATCCTGACACAGCGTGTCCGCCAGTCTGTTTACGTTCAGAAGTTCAAGCTCCATCTGTCCGGTCTCACCGCGCGCAAGTACCAGAAGTGCATGAATGAGCTCTGACATATCCCTCGACGTCCGCAGCACACGTTCGACGACTTCATGCTGGCGTTCGTCGAGGCCGGGCTGGGTCAACAACCACTCAGCGGAGCCCTGTACAACCGTTAGCGGGGTGCGCAGTTCATGACTTGCGTCCCGGGTGAACAGTCGTTCATTTTCAACCATCTTCGTGATTCTGCCGATAAATCCGTCCAATGCGTCTACCAGAATATTGACCTCCTCGTCCTGAGATCCCATGCCCAGATTGCTGACATCGAGGCGGTCTAGCGATTTTGACTCAATATCCAGATCCCGCATTAAATTTGCCAACCGCGCAACCGGCGATACCGCTTTTCGGGTTTGCCGGAATGCGAACCAGGCCGAGATGTAAATCACCATAAGGGCCAGACTCAGTGGCACGACGCCAAAATAGAATGAAAGTCTGGAAACGCTCTCCTCATCGAATACCAGATAAAGTCGATCCCGCCCTCTTTCCTGAACCATGACCACTGGATTTCGGCCTGCGAGGCTGGCGCGTCCAAACCCGGGTTCCAGCGCTCTCAACCCTTCTGGAACGGACTCAAACGTGCCGTTTTGGGCGAGAAATCCGATTAGATTGTCAGTGTTCGGCAGCGCCTGATCCCGATTGGTCGCATAAAGATCCCAGAAGTGATTCGCTTCTCCTTCCAGCGCGGCCCGCATCATCACGCCCTCAACAACTTTTGCAGAGACGAATACGCCCAAAGCCGTGATCGCACTGATAAACAAAAGCTGCAGAAGAATAACCCGCAGAAGTCTGTCAGTAATGCCTTTAGGCCTGGAATGTGGGACTCGATTTTCTGACACTTAATGGTTTCCGGTCAAAAGACTGAACGTTAGGTAAATTAAGGTGAGAACGCTGTGAATCAACCTGTTTCACGTTCGATTAACCGCTTGAAACTTAGTCTCCGAACTACCAATTGAGGAGCCTTTGAAGTGTCGATCAAACCGTCCCAACCCGGATCGTACAATACCGGCAGTCCGCTCGCACAATCACCCGCCTACCGCAGTAATCTGACCTCAGATAACTCGTCGCCGACAGCTGTGACCGGTGGGGAACGACTACCCGCAAAGCCGACTTCCCGCCGCAGACACTTGTTGACGGGTGCTGCCGTCATCGCGGTGTTTGGATTTATGCTTGCCGCCTGCACATCAACCAAAACGACAACTTACGTGAGTGGCTACACCAGTGCGATCAACCAAACCGACAACGCAGGTCTTATCGACGCAGGCGCAATGAGCGAATCGGAACTGCGTGACCTGACGCAAAGCTTTCGAGCGACGTTTGAAGACATTAAGCGCAACGACCTCACTCAACAGCTGCAACAAGTATACGCCCAGGAGATCTACTTCAACGACACGTTCACAACCATCCACAGCAGGGACGAACTCATCACTTACCTCGCGCCAGTGGCTGACCGAATGGACTATAGCGAGGTCAGCATTCTCGACATTTCTGCCAGCAATGAGAATGTATATATGCGATGGAAAATGGATATTGGGTTTACGGTTTTGGGAAAAGAAATCAACAGCTCATCTATTGGGATGAGTCAGCTCCAGTTTAACCGCGACGGTGAGGTAGTACTCCATCAGGACTTCTGGGACAACACCGAAGGTTTTTTCCGGCATTTACCGGTGCTCGGAGCTGTTATCACCAAGACTCGGTCGCAGCTCTAAGCGGTTAAATGAACAACCTGATCACAAATCTTATGGCGGCGTACGCCGAACTGAATACTCACAATATTGACCGCCTGGAGCCACTCTATGATGACAATGTTGTATTCCAGGACCCCGCCAGCCGAATTTCCGGTCGAACCGAGATGCTTGATCATTTTCGCAGTGCCTACGAAAACGTAACCTACTGCACGTTTAACTTTGACCTTCGACAATGTGATGTTCAGGACACCCGCGCCTATCTGGTCTGGCAAATGGACTATGCACATAAAAAACTCAATGGCGGCGATCGCGCCCTTGTCGACGGCATTAGTCTGCTTGAGTACGGCCACCAGATAACCCTGCACAGGGACTGGTTTGACCTCGGTCAGATGGTCTATGAAAACCTGCCGGCAATGGGCCGGCTGATTCAAGTGCTGAAAAACAAAATTTCTGCTCACTGACCCATGATTTCGTTTAATAACCGCACCGTCTGGTTGACGGGGGCATCGTCTGGAATTGGCTACGCTCTGGCCGAACGGCTGCTCAAACTCGGCGCTACAGTTATTGTTACCGCCCGTCGTCAGGAGCCGCTGGAAGCGCTTCGCAGCGCCGGTCGCTGTCACATCGTCACTGCTGATGTTGGCGTCAAAGGTGTTGAGCATACGCTGAGAGACCAGTTGACTGAAATTGTTGATTCGATTGATACGGTGATAATTAATGCCGGCACCTGCGAATATGTGGATATAGATGCTTTCGACGTTGATCTGGTTGAGCGCGTTAATAGCGTAAACTACATGGGCTTTGTTCGTTGTGTCGGCGCCGCGCTGCCGCTATTGAAACAATCCGGCAAAGAGCCCCATCTGGTTGGCGTGTCCAGTGCAGCCGCCTACATCGGTTTACCCCGATCAGAAGCATACGGTGCCAGTAAGGCCGCTATGCGGCATTTTTTGCAGGCTTTGCGACTGGACCTCAAGCCTGCGGGTATAACCACAAGCATCATTTATCCGGGTTTTGTCGACACACCACTGACCCGCCAAAATGATTTCTCAATGCCATTCCTGATGACCACTGATGCGGCTGTTGACTGCATGGTTGCGGGGATGGAACAACAAAAACTGGAAATTTCTTTCCCGAGAAGGCTGATTTGGCCACTTAAGCTGTTGTCATTTCTCCCTGCCGGAATCGCCAGCACACTCGGCGCAAAAATGGTCAGAGAAAATTAAAATTTATGAGAGTTGCAATTATTGGTTCCGGAATATCCGGACTCACCGCCGCATATCGTTTGCACCAGTATGCAGAGGTGACTGTTTTCGAAAAAAATTCTGTGCTCGGAGGTCATACCGCGACGATTGACACAGAAATACAAGGAGAGA
>JBCCGE010000051.1:0-22775 GCA_039029455.1 Pseudomonadota bacterium
CTGAAACTCTCCTTCAATACGATCCTCAAGGAAATTTACAAACACGTAGTCCTCACCTTTCGCGTGTGCGAAAACCTCGGCGCTGGTGACAAGCAGAAAAACTGCAAACACGGTGCGCAGTGTTGCAGCCAGAGCTGAGCTCCTATCGGCATGATACGGGGTATGAATCGTCATTGCTGCTTTATTGGTTATCCTGCGAAGATTTTGCCTGTCGACGGGCGCACAAAGATGAGTTATCAAGTTTCGCAAATCAGACACCTGAATTGCGGTGACTGAGTATTCCCGGGGGCAACAATTTTCGTGATCAAACGCCCGGATTTGGTTTTGAACCTATGACTTCTGAAAGCTGAAGGCCTCTTTTTTGCGCAGAGGGTGCCTGCAGATTTGCTTAGAACCGAGATGTTCAAAACCGCAGCCTAATGGCATTATGCAGCGGATCATACAACCGACCTATCAATCAAACGTGAAGTCACCTGTCTGGCAAAGGTGGGCTGCGTGAAGCCTGGGTGAACCCGAAAACTGATCTTCGTATTGAGCGCACGACCATCGATAGCGGTTCGAGCTTTCAGGCCAGAATACGGTGCTGTTGATGGTGTCGGATAAAATGCTGATCTGCTTTTTATCAAACCAGATTGTCGACTCCGAACGATGATCAATGTCGCTCTGCAGTGTTTCCGGACTCAGTTTGAAACCGAGATGGGTGAGTTTCATCACCGCTTCCTTGCGTGACCAGAGATTGAAGAACGCGTGTGTTTTAGGACTTCCATGGAGTTTGTTGTAATTTTGATATTCAATTTCGGTCATCACTCTGCGAGCGACCGCATCCATATCATGGATTTTTCTGATTTGCTCAATATCGAAACCTATTGGGCGCGTGCTGAACGCAACGCAGACCCATTCTCCGGAGTGACTGATGCTGAATTCAATGGCATCTTTCGTACCTTTGCAGAATGGGCGTCCGTGTTCCACGCTGATCTGCACATCCTGTGGGTTCTGCCCTGCAATTTTTCCAATTCCGAGTCGAACAAGGTTTCGTCCGATTACAAAACGGCTGCGATCAATTTCGAACCTGAATTGTTTGCTGCGTAAAATCTCCTCCTCATTCAGATATTGAATGTCCGCCGACAGGTGGTGAAGGTTCGGTGGAATGAACGCCCCCAGAATCTGGCAGTTGCTTAATTCGCAGAATGAATCAGGAATAACAACCTGAAGCATGCAGTTATCCGGACACTGTGAGCATCAGGTGAAATCGTTCCTGTCGCCTGTTGAATTCTCGGCTTCGCGTTTTGCCCGCTCCTCAGTGATGACTTCATCTGGAAACTGGCTCATGAAGCAGCAACAAACATTTTCGTCGATCATTGTTCTCGGTCCAAATGGATGGGCAATATGCCGATACGGGGCGTGATGATGTGCATGTCCGTGAGAATGACTGTGTGAGTGCCCGTGGGAATGTGCGTGCGCATGGTCGTGGCTGTGCTCGTGCGAATGATCATGCGAATGGCTCTCGTCATCATCGTCCGGCTGAAACTCGGCATGATGATGGTGCACATCAACCTCGCCTCTGGCCAGACGCTCGCGAAAATCGTCCATGAGATTGAACTGCCCCGACTTTTGATCGATGGTTTCCTCGATGCGGGCGACAAAAGTGTTAATGACGTGAGCCTGGTCGCGGAGGTAATCGGCTGTATAGAAACGAATTTCAGGCTGTTCTTCTGCAACCTTATCAATGTACCCATTGATACGGCTGATCAAACGCCCTGAAAACAAAAAGTAGGGTGCAACGACGATTTTTTTGAAGCCAAGACGAGCCGCCATTGTCAGGCCGGCGCCGACGGACGGGAAGGTGACTCCGGAATACACTGTTTCGCTCCACCCGAAGCCCAGATTTTCGGCGACAATTCGCGTCAACTTCGCCGCCTCGGCATTGGCGGTGGCCACCGAAGTCCCCCGGCCGACAACCACCAGCATGGTGTCGTACAAATCGCCATGCGTCGGCGGTTCTGTTAGCTCCAGTGCCTCCAGTATGCGAGTTTGAAAGGCCTCAATCATCTCGTCATGCAGGCCCAGTTCCTGACCATACTTGATCACCAAACCCGGATGTTTTTCCATATACGTCGTGAGTACAGAGGGAATGTCGTTTTTCGCGTGAGTCGCAAGGAACAACATGCCCGGAACTGCGTAAATGGTTTGTACGCCCTTATTCAGAAGTGCGTCGAGCGCCATATGGATATTGGGCGCTGAATATTCGAGAAATCCATATTCAACAGGCGTGTCGGGAAACCGGGCTCGCAGCCCGCGAGCCAGTGAGCTGAACTCCTGTTCGGCGATTTTTGCGCGACTGCCGTGACCGCAGATCAGGATTCCGGAGTTGTCAGGTAGTGTGATCATTTGCACAATTCTGTGAGTCATTCGGGGTAGTTCGGATTATAGCGATGCTGCTCACATCTTTTGTAATAGGGTCGCGACCAGAATAATTTTTGACGGTCAAAGCGAGCATCCTGAATTCATCGAGCGATTACAGCATTGTTATACTTGCCTGTCTTCCAATTATTGGCTCACTGTGTCCGAACCTGTATTTCCCATCACTGCTGTCGTTGGACAGGATCAGCTCAAGCTGGCTCTACAGCTGGTGCTGGTCGATGCACGTATTGGTGGTCTGTTGATCAGCGGGCAGCGTGGCAGCGCGAAGTCAACGCTGGTGCGCAGTGTCACGGCGCTTTTGGGTGACAAACCCCTGGTTACCCTGCCGCTGGGGGCGACTGAAGACAAGGTGATTGGCAGCCTGCACCTTGAGAGAGCGCTTAAAGACAACGCTGTAGAGTTTTCCCCCGGACTGCTGGCGCGCGCCCACGGCGGAATCCTCTACGTCGACGAAGTCAATTTGCTGGCCGACCATCTCGTCGATGCGCTGCTGGACGCGGCAGCATCGGGTAAAAACCGAGTGGAACGAGACGGTGTCAGCCATGAGCATGCTGCGGAGTTTTCTCTGGTGGGTACCATGAACCCGGACGAGGGTGAACTCAGACCACAACTTCTCGATCGATTTGGCCTGATGGCTACGGTTCAGAATGAGTTTACCCTCGACCAAAGGCAGCGGATTGTTGCTTCAAGGCTGTCTTTCGATCGTGATCCTGTGGCGTTTGTTAGCGAGCACGAAAGCGCTGTTGCAGAAATGTCGGCTAATATTCGATGGGCGGTTGATCGAGTTGAGAGCTGTGAAGTTCCTGAAGACGTATGCGCCCACATCGCGCAACTCTGCCATAGCTATGAGGTGGAAGGATTTCGGGCTGACATCACTCTGTACCGTGCGGCCAGGGCTTATGCGTCGCTGCACAGGCGTTCCGTCACGATCCAGTCCGATGTTGATGCGGTCGCCGATCTGGTTCTACAGCACCGGGCCAATCGCAGTGACCGCAGCGATCCGCCGTCGCAAGCTGCTCAGCGTCAGCGTTCGGGTTCTTCCCTGCAAGGCGACTGGACCCCCAAACCGGAATCTGAGGGTGCAGCAGGCCGCAGTTCTTTTCATGAAGTTGAATTGGGCGCTATTCGGCACTTTCTTCCTCCGACACAAACCTTAGCGACGCCGTATCGAAGCGTACGGAAGTCTGTGGATGTTCACACACGGGCCAGGATACGGGGTCATTTCAAGTCCAGACAGATTCAGGCGTCAAACCATAACCATGGGGCTGTGGACTGGTATTCAAGTCTGATCCGCTCTGCCACCGGGAATGGATTGACCCATACCAATCAGCTGGTCAGGAAAAAACCGGTTGAAAAAGGTCAGTGGCTCAATCTGATCGCTCTCGACACATCCGCGTCGACTGTTGGACGACGCACGCTCGCCAGAGCCAAGGGTGTTGTTCAGCATTTGATTTCATCGTTTTATATCCGGCGCGAAGCCGTCGGCGTTCTGACATTTGGCAATGATTCGGCCCAAACCGCTCTTATTGCGAAACGATCACCAAAACAAATTAATCAGTGGCTGCGCGAACTCAGGGCGGGCGGCGGTACGCCACTTACGAAAGCATTGCAGCAGCTGTCAGCGTTGAGTCGCCGGTTTGCCGGTCAGGGTTATCGAGTGCGGCTGTTTCTGCTGACCGACGGGCGGGTTCGTGCGCAACCTGATGTCCACCAATTGCGACCGGATATTGTTGAAGGAGTTTTGATTGATACGGAATCGGGAGCCACAAAATGGGGTCTGGCGCGGCGGCTGGCTGAGCAGTTGTCAGTGAGTTACGCTCATATCGATCAATTACCTGACAGCTAGCCCCGATATTTAATAAAGGTGCATCGAACGTGACGACACATAGTTTTGAATCAGAAACTTTTATCCTATTTGACTGTTTTCGGGACAATCCGCTTTGTCCTGTCGGTCATATAAGTCTTCTATGGGGGCTCAGTCTCCCTTTTCATTCTGGTCGATCTCGCAACCTGCTTAGCCAGATTACCCTTTAAATTCGCACTAGAGAGAATGCGAAATGAAAGAAACTGAAGACCAGAGTAAACATCAGGCCAAAATGGCTCGCAAAAAAGCCGTGGTCGACGAACGCATTGCCAGGGCGACCGAGGAGAGGGGGGTTCTGATCCTGATGAAAGGCAATGGCAAGGGTAAAAGCTCTTCAGCCTTTGGAACCATGGCACGTGCTCTCGGCCATGGCCAGCGAGCGGGATTGATTCAGTTTATAAAAGGTCGCAAGGCCACCGGCGAATATCTGTTCTTCAAAGATCATCCGCAGATCGACTTCCACATTATGGGACACGGTTTTACCTGGGAAACGCAGGATAAAGAACAGGATATTGCAGCTGCACAGAAAGCCTGGGCATTGGCGGCCGATATGCTGCGAAACCCGGATTACAATATTCTGGTTTTCGATGAGATGTCCTATATGTTCAAGTATGGCTATCTGGAGGTCGATCCCGTCGTCGAGGCACTACTCCAGCGACCTGCGCATCAAAATGTGATTGTGACCGGCCGCACAATGCATGCGAAGCTGCAGGAGATCGCAGATACGATTAGCGAAGTCATGGATGTCGAGCATGCCTTTCGCAAGGGTGTTAAAGCGCAGCCGGGTATTGAGTGGTAAATATGGCGCCTCAATCCACAGCAAGTTGTCCGGCTCTGTTCTTCTGCGCACCGGCTTCGGGGCAGGGCAAGACCACGATCACAGCAGGCATCGCCCGCTATCACCGAAATCAGGGCAGAGACGTGCGTGTGTTCAAGACCGGACCCGATTTTCTGGATCCGCTGATTCTGGAGCAGGCGTCAGGGCATCCTGTAGCCCAGCTGGATTTATGGATGACCGGAGAGGCCGAGTGCCAGCGACAGCTTTATCAGGCGGCTCTGGAGGCGGATCTGATTCTGATCGAGGGGGTTATGGGCATGTTTGATGGTGATCCCAGCGGTGCCGATATGGCGCAGTACTTCGGTATTCCAGTGGGAATAATCATCAATGCGGGTTCAATGGCGCAGACGTTTGCTGCGATCGCTAATGGTCTGGTATCGCATCGGCCGGATCTTGCGATTGCCGGCGTGATTGCCAACAAAATTGGCGGTGTTCGCCATGAAAGACTGATTCGCGATGCCATGGAAGGATTCTCGCCTCTTCTCGGATGCGTTCGACGAACTCCGGAGATGGCATTGCCAGAGCGCCATCTCGGCCTTGTACAACCACAGGAAATCGGTGACATAGATGCGCGACTCGACCGAATTGCTGAGGTCATTGAGTCCGCCGGACTGACGGCGTTACCGGAGCCGGTTGAATTTTCAGATGCGAGCCTGCCGTACACGGATCGTCTGCTTGCAGGGGTCACGGTCGCGTTGGCCCGGGATGATGCGTTCTCTTTCATTTATGCAGCAAATACCCGACTGCTTGAGGATATGGGCGCCACTGTGCTTTGTTTTTCCCCGCTGAAAGACGAATCTGTTCCTGAGGCTGATGTCCTCTGGCTGCCGGGCGGGTATCCCGAGCTGCATATGCATACTCTTACGGCTAACACGAATACCGCTCGGTCTGTGCGCGCATTTCACGACGCCGGCAAAGCAATTCTGGCGGAATGTGGCGGAATGCTGTATCTAATGGAGTCACTGACTGCCGCTGATGGCGACAAACAGGACATGCTGGGGATTTTGCCCGGTCACGGCGTGATGCGCGAGCGCGGAGGGTGCCAGGGCATGCAATACGCGCCATTGCCTGAAGGTGAATTGCGCGGTCATGCACACCATCGGACCCGATGTGAACACACACTTGAGCCGATTGCCTATGGACGTCGGGCCAAACACCCTGCACCCGGCGAGGCGATCTATCGGCAGGGGAACACTACGGCGAGTTATCTGCACCTGTACTTTCCCTCGAATCCTGCCGCCGTCGCCGAACTTTTTCGTCGGCAGGTCGCGAAGGAGGCCGCCTGATGGACTTAAACAGCAGCATGCTTTTGCTGGGATTCGCATTGGGTCTGCTCCACGCACTGGATGCCGACCACATTATGGCGGTCACTATGCTCTCGCAACGGTCATCGGCAAATGATGCCCGACGTTCAACGCGAGAGGTTTTATCGTTTTGTGTTCGCTGGGCGCTGGGTCATGGCGGAGTACTGGTCATTCTTGCGCTCAGCTTTCTGGTGCTTGAAGCCAGGTTACCCGAAGCCGTATCAATGTTTGCAGAAAAAGCCGTTGGGATGTTTTTGATCGCTATTGGAATATGGCTGATCTGGCACCTGGTCTATCGGCGGGTAAAAATTGACTTGCACCGCCATGGAGAACTCACCCACGTACATTTGGTTGAATCCGGTCATCGCCACACCCGACATCAACCGGTCCTGGTTGGAATACTGCACGGCGTCGCCGGAAGTGCGCCATTTCTTGCACTTATTCCGGCGACAGGCACACTGAGTGTGCTCTCAGGCGTCCTTTACGTCGGCTTGTTTTCTCTGGGTGTGCTGGCGTCGATGTGCGTCTTCGGACTGATGTTGTCCCGCTTCCAGAATTGGCTGGTAACGCTGGGCCAAAGCGTTTACCAGGGGTTGCGATGGTTGCTGGCCCTGTCATCGATTGGATTTGGCAGTTTTTGGTTGCTGTCATCAGGCTAATCGACTTCTAGCATGGCTGAAGAGACGGCGGAGGCGAGAAGACCGCTCAAAAGTGGCTACACCACCGGGGCGTGCGCAACAGCGACCTCACTCGCAGCGGCCCGATTGTTGCTCACTTCCCGTTCCGACCTGCGGTGTTTGATTCGGCTGCCCAGAGGCGAGAGTGTCGAATTCGAACTGTCGGAATGCCAGATCTTGCCGAATGGAACCGCCCGTGCCGCCACTGTCAAAGACGCCGGCGATGATCCGGACGCAACTCATGGTGCCACCGTATTTTCGGTGGTCGAATTGTCAGCGGAGTCCGGTATTCGTTTTCATGCAGCAGAAGGCGTTGGTACAGTTACCCGAGACGGACTGGAGATTGCAGTCGGTGAGCCCGCGATCAATCCGGTACCACGAGTAATGATGACGGAACACCTGCAGACACTGGCAACAAAGCTTGAATATGCGGGAGGTTTCGAGGTCTATATCGGTATTGAAAATGGTGAAAAGATTGCGCTTGACACAATGAACGGGCGACTGGGTATTGTGGGCGGTTTGTCGATTTTAGGCACGACGGGCATTGTGCGACCCTTCTCCTGCGCAGCGTACATCGCCTCTATTCATCAATCCATCGATGTTGCGCATGCAAATGATATCGTGCACGTTGCGGCAAGTACCGGATCAACCAGCGAGCAGGCGATCCGGGAGCGCCTGAATCTGGTCGACATGGCCTGTGTTGAAATGGGTGATTTCGCCGGAGCGGTGCTCAAGCACTTGCGGCGAGTGCCGATGCAAAAACTTTCGATCTGTGGCGGTTTTGGCAAGATGACCAAGCTCGCTTCGGGGCATTCATCGTTGCACAGCAAGGATGCGTCAATCGACTTTTCGCTGCTGACCCATCTGGCTGAGGAGGCCGGTGCTTCGCAGTCAGATCTGGATCAAATCCGAACCTCTAATACCAGCATCGAGGCGCTGAAACATTGTCAGACCGTGGGTATCCCTCTGGCCGACAAAGTCTGTGAACTCGCCAGAGAGCAGGCCCGCAAAATGTGCCAGCACAAAGTTGAGGTTGACGTCTATGCTGTAGATCGAAAGGGGGTATTTGTCGGCGAGAGTATGGGTCCATGAATATACTGCTGCTGGGGGGCATTGCAGAGTCCAAGGCTCTGGCAAAGCGATTGATTGAGCGAGGCGATCGGGTGATCTACAGTATTGTCGGACTGGTCAGAACCCCTTCACTCGATTGTGAAGTTCGAACAGGAGGATTCAGCCGGGAGGGAGTAGATGGTGTTGACGGTATGGCCGAGTTTTGCTCGCAACGGAATATCGAACTGATTGTTGATGCCAGTCATCCCTATGCCGAGGACATATCCGCACATGCGATGGCAGCGGCGTCCGTCGCCGGTATAGAGTGCTGGCGCTATCTACGCCCCGGCTGGAACGCTGACAATTATGCCGGTTGGTATTCGGTTTCAAGTATGGATGAGCTCTGGCCGTTGTTATCTACGTTCAGGCGCCCGTTCTTTACCATCGGAGCCAGCGCGCTCGACTATACCGATCAACGACTACCGCAACAGCATTGGATCGTTCGAACGGCTCAGTCCATGCCTCAGGTGGAAGGCGTCACCCAGGTGAATCGCATCGGCCCGTTTTACTATGATGATGAGATCAGTCTGATGGCGGAATATGCCGTGGATGCTGTCGTCAGCAAGGACAGCGGATGTCAGCGGGTGGCGGCCAAACTTGATGCGGCGCGAGACCGTAAGCTGCCGGTTTTTATAATCACCAGACCGGAGCTGGTAGATGCTCATTGCGAATTTAGTACCCCGGACTTGCTTGTCGATGCGCTTTGTGATCGCTGAGTAAGTAGGTCTAACGTCCAGATTCCCAAAAAGAAGTTTTTGCTCAGCACACACGGCCCATGAGTCGCTGAGCCGGTTAATCTGTGCGGTGTTCACGCCCCGTTCGATGGGTGAGCTGATTTTGGGTTTCCTGAGTTCGGTATCGATTTTGATATCCGCAGTTTCAGTTACACTAGCGAATTTGCTCCGATGCAAGAAGCTGTGTCCTATCACTATTTGAAAAATCCGGTCGCCATAGAGACCGAATCGTTTGCCCAAATCAAGGCAGCCACCGACCTGTCAGGATTTGACGAGGAACAATCCCAAATCGTCCTGCGTCTGGTTCATACCTGCGGCAATCCGGATGTAGCGCGACAGATCAAAATTTCGGATCTGGCTGCAAGCGCAGGGGTTGCGGCGCTCGCAAACGGTGCGCCGGTGTTGTGTGATGTGGAAATGGTCCGGCAGGGTTTGACCAAACGTTATCTGAATGAGACTCCCATGTGTTTTCTCAATGATCCGGACATACCGCGACGGGCCCGGGATGCGGGCGAGACACGGACGATGACGGCAGTAAGCAAATGGGTTCCGTATCTCAAAGGCAGCATTGTCATTGTTGGAAATGCACCAACAGCTCTTTTCCGGTTGCTGGAACTGCTGCATGAAGGTGTGGATAAGCCCGCTCTGATTATTGGAATGCCGGTAGGGTTTGTCGGAGCTGCTGAATCCAAAGATGTGCTGTGGGAGGAATACTCAAATCTGAAAACAGAGTGCATCACCATCGAAGGGCGCACCGGAGGAAGTGCGCTGGCAGCAGGAGCATTCAACACATTGATCAGACTTCAGCGCGGTTTGAGATTCTAGACGGCTATGGTTTCAGAGCTGTTCACCGGTATATTTGCTAAACCGATGAAATCGGATCTATTGATCTGGCAAGGAGAGCCTATTGCCGTTGTCAGTCTTGGTTGTGGCCGATCAAGCGCACTTTCCCAACCAGCCATTGACACTATCGCCAATGCAGAAATCATAATCGGTGCACCTCATCATCTTGAGGAAGTCGCTCACATTCACTCTTCAGCATTGAAATTGACGTATCCGTCTCCGTTTTCGCTATTGCGCGAAACTCTGGAAATCCATATGGGGAAATCGATCGCGGTGCTGGCATCGGGCGACGCACTGTTTTACGGCGTAGGCAGTTGGCTGAATCGCCTGGTTGGAAACCAAAATCTGGTGAGTCTGGGAAACGTGTCCAGTATTCAGACAGCGTTTCATGCCGTAGCTCTGCCCTGGCAAAGCGCAACTGTCGTGAGCCTCCACGGGCGGCCACTGTCCACACTGAACCGGCATCTGACAGAAAATGCCATGCTGGCCGTATTTACCGACGGGACTAATACACCGGCAAAAATCGGTGCGTTTCTGCAAAACAGGGGTTACGGCGCGTCCACTGTTTGGCTTTGCGAAGCGCTCGGTGACGAACATGAGGCGGTCACACGCATGACTGTTGGTGAACTTGTCGATCGAACGTGCCCGGTCCATGATCTCAATCTGCTGCTGGTGTTGGTCAAAGCCGACTCTGTTCGGATATCTCTGTTTCCCGGGATACCGGATCATCAATTTGAGACCGGAGCGGCGCCGGGCTATGGCATGATCACCAAGCGTGAGGTCAGACTAACGGTTCTCTCAATGATGCAGCCCCAGTATGGAGAGGTGGCCTGGGATATTGGTGCCGGCTGCGGCAGTGTCAGTGTGGAGTGGGCTCGATGGAATGAACGTGGAAATATTTTCGCTATCGAATCAAACCCCGAGCGTTGTGAACTGATTCAGAAAAATATCGAAAAATTTGGTGTCCATGCAAATGTGGACCTCATCTGTGGTCACGCACCCGACGCCTGTCGTGACCTGCCACAACCTGACGTCATTTTCATTGGGGGCAGCGACGGTGCACTGAGTGATATGCTGGCATTCGCATGGAGGATGCTGAGACCCGGAGGCAAACTGGTGGCTACTGCAGTGACCGATAAAAGCAGAGAAATTCTGTCCTCTTTCTGTCGCGAGGATATCGATGCGGAAGTGGTTTCAATGCGGGTCGAAAAACGCCTGCCGGAAACTTTGGACAGCCGCGAACTTAAACCGGTGACGATAGTCCGTCGAACTTGCAATAGTGTGTGACGCTATGGACCGCAGTGATTCAAAAACAACCGGGACGCTTTATGGTGTGGGCGTTGGCCCGGGCGATCCTGAACTGATCACGTTGAAGGCAGCCCGGCTGATTACTGATTGCGCACTGATCACATATATCAGCAGCACCGGCGGTCATTCCATGTCGCGCAGTATTGCGGCTGGGTTGCTCGATGGTGCGGAGTCGAGGGGACAAATTGAGTATCCCATTGTGATGCCCATGTGTGATAACCGGGAATTGGCAAATTCCGCATACGATCAGGGTGCCGACAGGATTCGACAGTCGCTGGATGCCGGTGACGACGTTGTTTTTCTGTGTGAAGGGGATCCGTTCTTCTTTGGTTCATTCGCATATCTGCATGATCGACTGGCAGCAGCGTACGATGTCAAAGTGATTCCGGGAGTAATGTCCCTGACCGCCGCTGCCGCAGCGACCGGGCACGCGATGGGATTGCTGGGAGAAAATGTCGCCGTAATTTCAGGTCGACGAGATGACGGGGACATTCTCGATACTCTGGCGCGATTTGACAATGTCGCGATCATGAAGCCGGGTCGACGTCGAGCGAAATTGGTTGAGCTTATTCAACAGGCGGGGCGATCGGACAGAGCGATCTATCTCGAATATGTCGGTCATGAAAAACAGCGCATAGAGACCGATATTTCACAGCTCGGTGACGCACCGGGGCCGTATTTCTCATTGTTTATCCTGCGACGTCCGCGAGACTTTCTGCAGCATGACAGCTAAGCAGATCACCCGTCGTTCAGCCAGTATGTTCAGTCTGACAGACGCCGGACAGGTGCTGTCCGACAGACTCATTAATCACCTGCCGGCGGGATTACAGACCCACAGACCCGATGGCTTTATTGATGCGGCGCAAAAAGCTTTCACCCAAAGAGACGTCTGCATATTCATTTGCTCTACGGGTATCGTGATTCGCTCATTGGCGCCGGTGTTAAAGGATAAATATACGGATCCTCCCGTTATCGCTGTTTCCGAAGACGGTCGATACGTCGTGCCTTTACTGTCGGGTCACGAGGGAGGAGCAATTGCGATTGCTGCCCGCATTGCCAGCATACTCAACGCTCAGCTGGTCTCGACCACGGCATCGGACTATCGCTATCCGGTGTACGCGATGGGCATGGGATGCGATCGGGGGTGCCCTCTGGACGTGCTGCAGAGTCTGGTTGCGCAATGCATCTCGAAATTGTCGGCCGACGCCGAAATTTCTGTACTTGCCAGCATCGAGATTAAGCAAAATGAGCCCGGTCTGCTGCAACTGGGAGCTGACCTTGGTATTCCATTTGAAGTGCATTCTACTGATCTGCTGCGAACGGTTGAATCTCATCTTTCGGAGAAGTCCGATGTGGTTTTTCGCGAAGTCGGCGTTTACGGTGTCGCTGAAGCCGCTGCTCTCATTTCGGCGCAGCAACTTACCGGCCAGCCAGCTGAACTGGTCCTGCCCAAGCATAAAAACACACGATCGACACTCGCCGTCGCTCGCAGTTATATGCCCGGGTTCTAATCGGGACTACAATTCGCAGCCCGAATTGAAGCGAGCATCTCCATGGCACACCTGTTTTTGATCAGCACCGGACCCGGTGACGACGGGTTGCTGTCACCTGCGGCCAGGCGTGCGTTGGAGGAGAGTTCGGAATGGGTTGGGTACAGCCTGTACTTTTCACTGCTGGGTGATCTGGCTGTGGGCAAGAATCGGCATGAACTCCCTTTGGGCGCAGAGACAGAGCGCGCGCGTGTGGCGCTCTCGCTGGCTGCTGCCGGACATCCTACCGCCTTGATTTCAAGCGGAGATATTGGCATTTATGCAATGGCGACTCTGGTCTTTGAATTGCTTGATCCGGCTAATCGGGATGAAAATTTTGACCCCGACTGGCTTCAGGTCTCAATTGAGACCATCCCCGGAATAAGCGCAATGCAGGCTGCTGCCAGTCGGTGTGGCGCAGTTCTGGGCCACGACTTCTGTACGGTGTCATTGTCGGATCTGTTGACGCCGTGGGAGGTGATTACAAATCGACTGGAACATGCGGCAGCTGGAGACTTTGTGGTCTGTTTCTATAATCCTGTTTCTCGAAAGAGAGACTGGCAGCTGAATTATGCTCGAGATCAATTATTGAAATACAGATCACAGGATACGCCGGTGATTCTGGGGCGGAACCTGACTCGCGACGACGAGCGCATAACATTTTGCGCACTCTCCGAGCTGGATGCATCGGAAGTCGATATGCTGACGCTGGTTATCGTTGGAAATTCCGAGACTCGCAGGTTTATTAATGAATACGACGGCTGTGAATGGATATACACTCCCCGCGGTTACAAAACAAAATCCAGAAGGTAGTACATAAAATGACGGTTTATTTTATTGGCGCAGGACCCGGAGATCCGGAGTTGATTACAGTGAAGGGGCTGAATGTGATTCAACGGTGTCCGGTCGTGCTGTACGCGGGTTCACTGGTGCCGGTGGAGGTTTTGGAAAGCGTAATGCCAGATGCAGAGGTGATCGATACGGCGTCGATGAATCTGGATGAAATTATTGCGCGAATCGAAACTGCTGAAGCAGCGAATCAGGATGTGGCCCGGGTTCATTCCGGAGACCCGTCTATCTACGGGGCTATCGGTGAGCAGATGCGCCGCCTTGATCGTCTCGATATCGAGTATTCAATTATTCCCGGGGTGACTGCCGCCAGCGCTTCGGCAGCACTGTTGAAAAAGGAATTTACCCTGTCAGGTGTCTCTCAGACCGTGATTTACACGCGGCATGCTTCGAAAACACCGATGCCGGAGCGTGAAAACCTTGCATCTCTGGCTCAACACGGAGCTACTTTGGCGATCCATCTGGGCGTGAACCACATTCACAAGATTGTAAAGGACCTGATTCCTCATTACGGACATGACTGCCCCGTTGCCGTGTGCTACCGAACCGGATGGCCTGAACAGGATTATGTTACCGGCACTCTGGACAATATCGTTAATCAGGTGCGCGCAAAAAAATTCAGAAGAACAGCTCTAATACTTGTAGGATGGGTTCTGGATCCTGAAAATTTCGATGAGTCGTATCTGTATGATGAAAATCAGGCCCACGTCTACAGGCCTAAAGTTAAGCCCATAAATCCCAGAAAGGTAAAACGCGGATGAATCTTGAAAAAATTCCTGCCACAGTCGTCACAGGTTTTCTGGGCAGCGGTAAAACCACGCTGCTGTCCAACATTATCCAGCAGGCCCGCGGCAAACGTATTGCGGTTATCGTGAACGAGTTCGGTGAGCTGGACATTGACGCCGATCTGCTGCGCTCATGCCCACTTGATTGTGAAGACAGCGCCGCAGACGCATCGATGGATGCCGAAAATGGCATCTATGAGCTGGCAAATGGTTGTATCTGTTGCACGGTTGAAGAGGAATTCCTGCCGGTGATGCAGGAACTTGTATCCAGACGGGACACCATCGATCATATTCTGATTGAGACCTCAGGACTTGCTTTGCCGAAACCACTGGTACAGGCGTTTAACTGGCCGGACATCAAACAGCACTGCACTGTTGACTCAGTAATTACCGTAGTGGATGGCCCCGCTTTTGCCGATGGACGAATGGCTCATAATCCTGCCGAGGTCGAGGCGAGACGTCTCGCCGATGAAAATCTGGACCACGATCCTTCATTGCAGGAATTACTGGAGGATCAACTAACGTCTGCCGATATGATTATTATCAGTAAGTCGGATCTGCTGTCAGCGGACCAGATCGGGCAGGTTGAATCTGCTGTTCGGGCCCATGTTAAACCCGAAATAAAAATGCTTCAGGTCAATCATGGGCAGATCAGCAGCGAGCTGATTATGGGGCTGGAGCACGCATCCGAAGACAGCATTGAATCTGTCCATACCCATCATGACCACCACCATGATCATGGTGAGGACCATCATCACGCTCACGAAGAGTTCAACAGTGTATCTATTAAGTTTGGAGCGACCGATACGGAAACTGTAGTGAATACGGTTCGGCAACTGATCTCTGAACACACCATTTTCCGGGTAAAGGGGTTTCTGGATCTGCCTGGTAAGCCGATGCGTCAGGTTGTTCAGGGAGTGGGCGATCGAATTGAACATTACTTCGATCGCATGTGGCAGCCTGAGGAAGTCAGACACAGCAAACTCGTCTTGATTGGTAAGGACCTGGATGAGGCTGTGTTGACGTCTGCACTAAAAAGCACCGAAGTCTAGTCCCGACCTGCCTTGCATTTACTGGCGGCGCAACCCGGTGGTTTTGTTGATGATGAAGGCATCATCGACCTGCAGCAAACGCCGGGTGATATCGTAATCCTGTCATCTCAGGATACCTCGCTGGCACTGCTGGCAGAAACGGTTGAAACACTGCCCGAAAATTCACCGGTTGTGCGACTGGCGAATACGATTCACCTGAACAAACCCGCAGCGTTTGATCTTTACGAAGATTCTGTTCTTCAACATGCACGGCTGATCATCGTTTCCGTACTTGGTGGTGTTGGGTATTGGCAATACGGCGTGGAGCGTCTTCAACACCTCTGTGAGGTGAAACGAATCGGTCTGATTCTCGTTCCAGGAGACGATCATGCTGAACCCGAACTCTCAGGCCGCTCCAATGCCGATCCGGAATGTGTTCACAGAATCTGGCGATTTTTACGCGAAGGTGGCGTAAACAACACCCGCCAGCTGTTCAACTTTATTCATCACCGCTTTTTTGATATCGACACGCCGTGGCAGGAACCGCGAGCCCTACCGGAGTGCATGATTTACGGTACTTGTGGTGAGTTGTCGCTTGGTGAATGGCAAAGTGCGCTGGAAGCGGAAAAGCCCGTCGCAATGTTGCTTTTTTACCGCAGCCACGTCCAGTCGGGCAATACGATTGCGTTCGACGACTTTGTTGATCGCCTGTCTGTGCGCTTTAACGTACTCGCGGTTGCAACGCTTTCATTAAAGTCCCCGTCGTGTCTGGCGCAGGTGAACGCGCTGCTGGAAACGTGTGAATGCAGTGTTGTGTTCAACACCACCAGCTTTTCCCACCATTCAGAGGGCAATGCTTCACTGTCCTCGCATCCGCAAAAATCCGCATCGCTTTTCGTTCGACCGGTTTGCGTAATTCAGACCATACTTGCTGCAAATGATCGCAGTGACTGGCAACAAAGCGATCAGGGGCTGCGATCCCGCGATATTGCCATGAACATAGCGTTGCCGGAATATGACGGTCGAATCATTGGTCGCGCGGTAAGTTTCAAGTCGCTGCAACGTCGTGCGGATCGGACGCAGACCGACATCGTAAGGTACGAACTGCATCCCGAGCGGGCGGATTTTATGGTCGAACTGGGCTGGCGCTGGGCACAGCTTTATATCAGGAAAAACTGCGACAAACGCGTGGCGCTGGTTCTTGCCAACTACCCGACGAAAGACGGACGCATCGGCGACGGGGTGGGACTGGATACTCCGGCGTCTGCGATCAATATACTCAAATCGATGCGAGCTGCCGGTTTTGACGCAGACGAAATTCCGGCAACAGGTGGTGAACTTATCGATCAGTTGCAGCATGGCGTGACCAATGACATCGACAAGATACCACTTAAAGCTTCCGGTCACTGGATTTCAGCGGACGCCTATCTGAGCTGGTTCAGAACCCTGCCGTCAAGCGTTCAGGCAGCGGTTACTGAACGTTGGGGTGAAGTTAACCATGATCCGAAATACCGTGATGGGGCAGTTCTGGTGAGTGGGCTGCTTTTGGGTAACACGTTCGTCGGTATTCAGCCGGCGCGGGGGTTTAATGTTGATCTGGTGGCCAACTATCATGACCCGGATTTGGTGCCGCCTCATAGCTATCTCGCATTCTATTGCTGGCTGAGAAATCACTTCACAGCCGATGCGGTAGTGCATGTGGGCAAGCATGGCAATCTGGAGTGGTTACCGGGAAAGAGTGTCGCCCTGTCGGCCAACTGCTGGCCGGATGTCGCCCTGGGTGCGATACCGAATTTGTATCCGTTTATTGTGAACGATCCCGGCGAAGGGGCTCAGGCCAAGCGACGGACCCATGCTGTTGTTCTAGACCACCTGATGCCGCCTATGGCGCGCGCTGAAACCTACGGTGAACTGCTCAGCCTCGAAAACCTGATCGATGAATACTATCAGGCATTAGGACTCGACTCCCGGCGCGAGGCGTGGCTGCGAGAAAAGATTCTGCAGGAAATTCGAGGCGCCGATCTGCATCGCGAACTGGCTATTCATGCCGAAGCCACCGATGATGAAGTTCTCAACAGTGCGGACGCGTATTTATGTGAGCTGAAAGAATCCCAGATTCGTCACGGTCTCCATGTCTTTGGTGCATTACCCCAATCGTCAAAGATTTTGGAGACGCTGGTTTCTCTGGTTCGCATGCCCAGAGGGGAGGCCGCGGAGGATCGAGGCATTCTTCATTGTCTGAGCGAAGACCTGGAATTATCTCAAAGTGACGGTAAGGCATTTGATCCGCTTGACTTTGATCCGGCATCGCCATGGACCGGCACAAGACCGGAGTTACTTCACTGCGTTTCTGATCGGGTGTGGCGAAATTGCGCGGACACACGGGAACGACTTGAATTGTACGCAGAGCAGATTATTGAGAGTAGCCTGTCGAATGGCGCTGATTTGCCGGAGGAACTAAAAAACACCCAGGTGCTGCTGAATCACGTGAGTGACGTCGTCTGGCCGGCGCTTAAACAGTCTGTAAACGATGAAATCGACAACACAGTAGCGGCGCTGGAGGGACGCTTTGTGCCCCCGGGTCCGAGCGGAGCACCGACCCGAGGTCGGCTCGATGTCCTGCCAACCGGCCGCAATTTCTATTCACTGGACAGCCGGGCGATTCCGAGTCAGAGTGCATGGGTGCTCGGTCAGAAATCGGCTGAAGCTGTGATTGAGAAACATCTGCAGGAGCATGGGGACTTCCCACGTACACTGGGGTTATCGGTTTGGGGAACAGCAACAATGCGCACGGGCGGTGACGATATCGCTCAGGCGTTTGCCCTGATGGGGGTGCGACCGGTGTGGGCGCAAGGGTCTAACCGTGTTGTTGATGTAGAAGTCGTGCCCGGGTTTCAGTTGGGTCGGCCAAGAGTGGACGTGACGCTGCGGATTTCAGGATTTTTCCGCGATGCGTTTCCCAATGTGGCCAGACTTTTTGATACAGCGGTGCAGACTCTGATGGATTATGAGGAGCCCGGTGATACCAATACCATTCGAGCACACGCTGATCGGACAAAGGCGAAAATGATCGCTTCCGGGGCGACTGAAGAGGTCGCACAAATCGAATCGCGTTACCGTATTTTTGGATCGAAACCGGGAAGTTACGGAGCTGGACTGCAGGGATTGATTGATGAACGTGTTTGGGATTCAAAGAGTGATCTTGCTAAAGCGTATGTGAACTGGGGTGGGTACAGTTATAGTGCGGAAAACTTTGGAAAACCGGCTTTTTCGGCATTTGAACATCAACTTGGAGGGCTGCAGGCTGTGATACAAAACCAGGACAATCGTGAACACGATCTTCTGGATTCAGATGACTACTACCAGTTTCAGGGTGGGATGTCGAATACGGTTGAAGTTCTTAGCGGAACTCAGCCTGCGATCTATCACGGCGACCACGCCAATCCCGGTAAGCCTGTAGTTCGGACGTTAAAAGAGGAACTCAACAGAGTTATTCGAGCGCGGGTTTTGAATCCAAAGTGGATTAAGGCAATGAGAGAGCACGGTTACAAAGGGGCGTTCGAAATGGCTGCATCCGTTGACTACCTGTTCGCTTATGATGCCACTACCGGATTGATCGACGACTATCAGTACGAGCGCGTAACGGACGCTCTGGTTAAAGACGAAGAGAATCGGCATTTTCTCGAAAACAACAATCCCCACGCACTTCGAGAAATGGCGGAACGGCTGCTCGAAGCAGAACAACGGGGAATGTGGCAGGCTGCCGATGGGTATCGGGAGTCGTTGGTAAATACATTGCTTGATCTTGAGGAATCTCAGGAAATGGTTTTGCCGGAGCAAAAATGAAACTGCTGCCCCTGAATCACCGATTTTCGGCCAAACGGTGCCTGGTTGTGGGTGGCGGCGTCACAGGCTCGCGGCGAACGAAAACACTGTTGGATGCTGGCGCGGTGGTTCATGTGGTGTCTATCGAGGTTCCGGCGAAGCTGGATTTGCTAGATCAAACCCATCTCACTGTCACGAATCGCCCATTCAATGAAGCGGACGTGCACCCGGAACTGGATCTGGTCGTCGCGGCCACCGATGATCGGGAACTCAATCGGTGCATTGCTCTCCTCGCCCGCATGAGCGGTGTTTTGGTCAACGTCGTCGATGATGCATCACTATGCGATGTTACGTTTCCGTCAGTGATCGATCGCGAACCTTTGTTGATTACCGTATCCAGTGGAAGCGCCTCACCAATACTGTCGCGAATGCTGCGTCAACGTATCGACACTATGATTCCCAATGGGTACGGCAGGCTGGCCCATCTTGTTGGCCGATTCCGAAAGCGGGTTCGCAAGGCATTTCCGGATACCAGGAAACGTGCTGCGTTCTGGGAGCAGGTTCTTCAGGGTGTGATTGCGGAGTCCGTTTTTTCGGGCAAGCAGGACGATGCCGAACACTTGCTGGAGCGCGCTATTGAATCTCCCGACACTATATTCCGCCAGGGTGAGGTTTATCTGATCGGCGCGGGGCCCGGTGATCCTGATTTGCTGACATTGCGTGCGTTTAGATTGCTGCAGAAGGCTGATGTGGTTATTCACGACCGCCTTGTTTCAGATGCCATCCTGCAATTGATCGATGAAGATGTTGAGCGTCTGTATGTTGGCAAACAGCGATCTAACCATTCGGTGCCGCAGGATGGAATTAATCAGCTGCTTGTAGAGTATGCGCAGACTGGCAAAAGAGTGGCACGACTCAAAGGCGGTGATCCGTTCGTGTTTGGCCGGGGTGGCGAGGAAATTGAGGAACTCGCGGCGCACGGCATTCCGTTCCAGGTTATTCCAGGCGTTACAGCTGCGGTAGGATGCTCCAGTTATGCCGGTATTCCACTAACCCATCGCGATCACGCTCAGTCCGTTCGCTTTGTCACCGGACAAACCAAGGACGGAAAAATTAACCTCGACTGGCGCGAGCTGACTGTGCCGGACCAGACGCTCGTGTTTTATATGGGCCTGAACGGTATCGCCGAAATATGCCAGCAACTCGTGTTTCACGGTCTGGCGGACGAAACCCCTGCAGCAGTTGTTGAAAAGGGGACCCAGCTGGATCAAAGGGTGTTTACCGGTACTTTGGCCAGTCTTCCTGATATCGCTGCCAAAGCCGCCGTCGAGTCCCCTTCGTTGATCATCGTGGGCAGTGTCGTCAGTCTGCACCACAAACTGGCCTGGTTCGACTAGCTCCAGAACAACACTGCGGCCACCCACACTGCGAGCCACAGAACGAGTGCGCGATGTGCGAGGCCAATCGCACGATTGATGTCTGCTGCACTGCTTTTTGGGCCTGAACCCAGCCATGGCTTTTTTTCTATTTTGCCTTCATAGGAAACAGGGCCACCGATTTCAATGTTGAGTGCACCTGCACCGCTGGCCATTACGGGTCCGCCACTGGGGCTTTTATGGCGCAAGCCCTGCTCACGCCAGCATGTCATCGATCGCAGGAAACCGGTTTTCGAAAGACTCGCAAACGCAAACGCTATGGCGGTGAGTTGTGCAGGCAGCCAACCCATTACATCATCCAGTCGTGCGGCAAATTTGCCAAACCACAGGTACTTTTCGTTCTTGTAACCCCACATCGCGTCCAGAGTATTCGACAGTCGATGTGCCACCACCATCGGCGCACCCCCAATGCCAAACCAGAACAGGGATGCAAACAGGCTGTCATTCGAATTTTCGAGCACGGACTCTATCGTTGATCCACTGATCTGTTCGGCGGTCATATTTGCGGTATCCCGGCTGACTATCATGCTCAATGCCTGAGCCGAATCAGATCGTTTTCCCAGCGAAAGCAGTTCGCGAACAGAATGGGCATGATCTCGCATGGATTGCCACCCGATGGCAGCGTAGAGACACAGTGATTCAATGATGAAGTTGATCCAGATATTGTCACTGATCCAGAGAATGCAGCCGACTGCTGCTGAGGGCACAACGATCAGAATCAGCGCTGAGGCAGTGCCGGTACAAAACCGGGTGCGTTCTGCACCGCGGTTTAAACTTGATTCGAGACGGCTAGCCAACAGGCCGAACCCAACAATCGGGTGGAAACGTGTGGGCTCCGACAGCAGCCGATCCAGACCCAGTGCAACAGCTACTGCCAGAAGGGTTCCCCACGCTGTCACGCAGACGCAGCGTCGATACGAGGCTCCTCCGGGAACAGAATCTGTTGCATGAGTGCGTTGTCCAGATGTCCTTCCAGCATATCGGCGACTCGATCAATTTCATTTTGCCGAAACTGGTCGTAGTCAAAGCTATCAGCATTATCCAGCCCCGCCCAGTTCAACAGACTCGAGCAGGCTTCCTGATGATCAAATAAACCATGCAGATAGCTGCACAGTATCTGGTTGTCCGAAGAGATCACTCCATCTTTTCGACCGTCGAGATCAATCGCAGCCGTGTCGAGATCAGGTCCTGAAGATTGCCCCATGTGAATTTCGTAACCGGTGACTCTGGATCCGTCGATGGTCAGCGTGCCGGTGACATTAAGCAGGGTTTTTCTCGGCACCAGGGTGGTCTCGAAATCAAGTAGCCCAAAACCATCCAGAGAATCCGGTGGACCCTCCAGACCGTCAGGATCATGAACCTGTTTACCGATCATCTGATATCCCCCGCATATTCCGATCATCTTACCGCCATACCGCAAGTGTTTTTGCAGAACGGGCTGCCATCCATTTTCAAATAGCCAGTTCAAGTCCTGTATTGTGCTCTTACTGCCAGGCAGAATGATCAGATCCGCCGCGGGAATTTGTTCGCCTGCTGAAATAAACCTCAGGTCGACCCTCGGGTGCATGCGCAATACATCAAAATCGGTGTGATTACTGATCCGTGGAATACGCGGCACAACGACTTTCAGGTTCTGATCGGTTGCACCGTTTCTGGACTCGTTCGCAACCGCATCTTCAGCCTCGATATGCAATCCCTGCAGATAAGGCAGTACCCCGATTGTCGGAATGCCGGTATTCTGCTCAAGCCAGTCGATACCGCTGTCAAGCAGAGCCTTGTCGCCTCTAAAACGATTAATTACGGTGCCTTTTACGAGACTGCGTTCTTCTTCAGAAAGGCAGTCAAGGGTGCCTTTCAGATGGGCAAATACGCCACCACGATCAATATCGGCAACCAGCAGAACGGGGCAGTGAGCAGCGGTCGCAAATCCCATGTTGGCGACATCGTTCTCTCTGAGGTTTATTTCTGCCGGACTCCCAGCGCCTTCCACGATGACCAGATCATAACTTGCAGCCAGTCTTTCGTAGGACTCAAGCGCGAACGACATCGCGGTCGATTTGTACTTGTGATAATCGACCGCATCCATGTTGCCAATTGAGTGACCCTGGATAATGACCTGCGCGCCTTTGTCGCTGTTGGGTTGGCGTATGTCGACATCTTCTCGAACCGTGCACTAGTACCCGCTCTGCTTCAAGTGATTGTGTTCCTGTGTACGCTGTAC
>JBCCGE010000052.1:0-22106 GCA_039029455.1 Pseudomonadota bacterium
GACCCAGACGCACCCGATAGAAATCGCCGCGTCCCTGAATACTGACTTTTTGTATGGAAGAAACCAACCCTTTCAGTGCCAGAGTCGCCTTCAAGCGCTCTGCATCACTTTCACGCTGATAAGAACCCGCCTGAAGCATATACGAACTGGACGGTATGGGCGCTGAATCAACGGCCGCAACAGGATTCAGATTGGTGTCATTCTTTTGCTGTCCGGCAATGTCTTCAGTCGTCGCTTCGGGTTTCTGTTCTTCGACTTTCTCCGGAACAACAACTTCAATCTCTGGCAAAACGGTGAAAAAATCGTATTGCGTTTTCTGCGGTTCAGCGGGTGGTATCGGCGCAGGATCCTGCTCTGACTGGGCATTCTGCGACTGGTCTCGGGATTGTTGAATCATTTCCCGAATGCCCGCACCCACACCGTCATCGTCCGAGCGCGTGCCCTGCCAAAGAATAGTCGCCAGAGATCCAATCACGATGCCAGCGCACAACATCGTCAGCCCCTGAAGCGCATTGCCTAAATGGACACTGCTGCCGGGTCTGGATCGTTTCGCAGGTTTTCGTCGTGCTTGAGCCATTGATGCAATCAGTCTACATCACCTCGGGGGCGGATACGCCGAGCAAATCCAATCCGTTTGCCAGTGTCTGACGCACTGCATCAATAAGCCCGAGACGCGCAAGCCGCAACTCATTTTCACTGGATATAAAGGGATGCGCGTTGTAGTACCCGTGAAACGCGGTTGCCAGCTCTTTTAGGTAGTAGGCAACCTGATGAGGTTCGTAACTGGCTGCGGCCGATTCAACGGTCTCCGGAAATCGGGACAACAACTGCATCAGTTCTCGCTCGCGCGGTTCAATGAGTTTCCGATAATCCGGAGTGTCGGTATTTGGGGTCGGCAGATTCTTTTCCTGCAACTGACGAAAGACACTACAGATCCTCGCATGCGCATACTGAATATAGTAGACCGGATTGTCGGAAGACTGGGATTTCGCAAGATCGAGATCGAAGTCCATGTGTTGATCCGGCTTACGCAGAACATAAAAAAACCGTGCCGCGTCGTTCCCGACTTCTTCTCTGAGTTCTCTCAGGGTGACGAATTCACCGCCTCGAGTCGACATCGAAACGCGTTCTCCACCGCGGTATAAAATCGCGAATTGAACCAACAAAATTTCGAGCTTTTCAGCGGCATGTCCCAGCGCTTTGAACGACGATTTTATGCGAGTCACGTAGCCGTGATGATCCGCACCAAAAATATCGAGCATCTTGTCAAACCCTCGCTCAGCCTTGTTGTAGTGATAGGCCATATCAGACGCAAAGTAGGTGTGAATGCCGTTTGCTCGCATTACGACCCGATCTTTTTCATCACCAAAATCCGTTGCCCGAAACCACTTAGCGCCATCTTTTTCAAAAACATGTCCATTCTCCTGGAGCACAGCAATTGATCGCTCAATATCTCCACCGTCGAGCAGTGAGCGCTCGGAAAACCACAGGTCAAAGTCGACGCCAAATTCGCAGAGATCATCACGAATGTCCTCAACCAGCGTATCCCGACCAAGATCAAACAGCGCCTTGAATCGTTCTTCACCCAGACCGGATTTGCAGCGGTGAATCAATTCATCCATTCCCAGCTCAGCATCATCGGGCAATCCACTAAACAGCTCCGTCGTATCGATCAGCATCGTATCTCCAATCCTGGATTTCAGATTCGTCGCAATATCGAAAATGTAGTCTCCCTTGTAGCCGTTTCCGGGAAATTCAAAATCGGCCCCGGATTGCTGCAAATACCGCAACCACACACTGAGCGCGAGGATATCCATCTGCCGTCCGGCGTCGTTTACATAGTACTCACTATGAGGTCTGTAACCGGCCGCGCGGAGAACCCTTGCCACCGCATCACCATAGGCCGCCCCTCGGCCATGTCCAACATGCAGCGGACCTGTCGGATTAGCAGAGACGAACTCAACCATAACGTGCTGATCGTCACCGGCGTTGCATTTCCCGTACTCAGCTCCACGTTGCCGAATCTCATCGACGAGACGGTGATAAGCGCTGTCATGCAAATAAAAATTGATAAAGCCGGGCCCGGCAATTTCGGTTTTTTCAATCAGCGTGGAATCGTCAAGCCGGTCAACAATCATGGTCGCAATGGCCCGCGGATTGGACTTTGCAGACTTAGCCAGCATCATCGCAATGTTTGACGCAAAGTCACCGTGTTTGACATCGCGGGTGCGCTCACTGCTGACTTTGTCAGCACTGCCTGCAGGCAAAACTCCTTGTGTTTCGAGCACTGATACGGACTCTGAAATCAGAACCTCAACGGCTTGTTTTAACGACATGGATTGATCGTAATGGGAAAATCGGAGGGGGCGGAATTCTACCCCCGGGTGAAAGCGAATAACAGCCAGTATTTATCGATGACTCCGGTTCCCCGACATGGGTTGCGTCACGCTGGGCACAGTCATTCCGGAGATTAGCCAGAGCGCGAATCGGACGAACAAATCCCCAGACGCTGTCTCAAAAGGTGTCTCTAAAAAAATAGAATACAGTCAGTAGTCCGGCCAGTACATTTGAGACTCAATATAGGCTTCCAGATCGTCCGGCTGTTCCCGATCCGTTAACTTATTCTGGTAGGCATACGTTGCAATGGCGGTCGCAATGCGAAGGGATGCTTTCCGGATGTCCTCTACCGGCGGGTAAATCGAACCCTTGTCGAGGTCTTCCTGACGGACACTTTCAGCCAGTGCACGTGCTGATTCAAGAAATACAGTGTCAGGAATGGTTTTCGCCCCGCACGCGAGCATCCCGAGTCCCACACCGGGGAAAATGTATGAATTATTACCCTGTCCGGGGTAATAGGTCTGACCGTTGTGGAAAACAGGTTCGAAGGGGCTCCCGCTGGCAAATATGGCCCGCCCATCGGTCCACTCATAAGCCTGCTCGGCAGTACATTCTGCTCGAGACGTTGGGTTCGACAACGCGAATACTCCCGGTCGCTCCTTAATTTTTGACATCAGGCGCACGATCTCCTCACTGAATGTGTTCGGAGTTCCGGTTGCGCCAATCAGAATATCGGGCTGATGATGGCGTATCGCATCCAGTAGCGAAAGGTCGGGTAAATCATGAGCGAAAGCGGACACGTGCCGCGCCATTTTTTCTCGGTCCTGTCGAACAAGCCCACTGCGGTCAAAGAATATGAGCCGTCTGCGAGCCTCCGCCTCGGAAAGCCCGGAATCAACCAGTGCCTGAACGATCATAAATCCGATTCCGGACGCCGCCGAACCGGCACCCATAAATGCAAACTTCAGATCGGAGAATGCAACTCCGGAAATGCGGGTTGACGCATACACTCCCGCCAGCACGACCGCGGCTGTTCCCTGTATGTCATCATTGAAGCACAGAACCTTGTCGCGGTAACGGTTGAGATGATGGTAGGCATTGTCAGCGATAAAGTCCTCAAACTGAATCAGCACCCCGGGGAATTTATCGTTTGCTGCTTCGACGAACTCATCCATCAGTTCGACGTAGGCTTCTCCGCGAATTCTCGGCTGATGCAGACCAAGATAATAAGGATCCGACTGCAATTCCTTATTGTCCGTGCCAACATCAAACATGACCGGAAGACATTGACGGGGCTGGATGCCGGCACAGGCGCAGTAAAGGCTGAGTTTCCCAATCGGAATGCCCATACCATTTGCACCAAGATCCCCCAGACCCAGTATGCGTTCACCGTCCGTAATCACGATAATCCGCACGTCCGGATGCGGCCAGTTCTCCAGAATGTCTCTGATCTGACCGCGATCCTCGCTGGTGATATAAAAACCTTTTTCCGTGCGATAGATCGCCGCAAATTCCCGGCATGCCTGTCCGACTGTTGGTGTGTAAATCAGCGGCATGATCTCGCGAAAATTCTCCATTATGAGGCGGAAAAACAGACGCTCGTTTCGGTCCTGCAAAGCGGAGAGGAAAATATATTTCTCGATGTCACTGCCTTTCCGTCGCATGTTGGCCAGAACCCGACCCATCTGGGTTTTCAGACTGCCAACGTTTGCAGGAAGAAGCCCCCGAAGACCGAGTGCGTCGCGCTCTTCTTCAGAAAACGCGGTGGACTTTGTGTGAGCGGAGTTGTGTAGGAGTTTGATACCGCGAAGCTCGGGCGGTCTGGTGTCGTTCATAGGGGGTTAGTCAACGGGTTCGGTGATAATGATGATGACGGCGCTTTCGCAACAAATCCTACAGCGCAACAATCTTGTCGAGGTAAGCCTGTTTCATGGCTTTTTCCAGCGCGATGTTATTTTCATACTGAAAACCAAATACAGGCTGCCACAAATCCGCGGGTTCCATGCAAAGGTAAAAGAAAACCATCGCGTGCCACGGGCGCAAGGACCGATAAACAGTTTGAAACATATCCAGCTTGGTTTCGGTCGGATAGGAATATTTTCCCGCGGTCTCGACCAGGGGCATTTGCAGAATCTTGCTTTTGAACGGTCGTTGTCGAATGGTCTTCATCACCGATTTCGCATAAGTCAGCGTGCCCATGGAAACCAGTGCAACTGATGCCGGATCGAACCGCTCCGTGAGCTGTTCACCAATATCCTCATACCCACGATGCCATCCCTGATAAGCAATAATCGGATGAAAATGAAAGCCCACCAACCGACCCTTGGCGGTAATTTTTTCCGCACAATCGAGTCTTTCAGAGAGGGACGCACTGCGATGTTCCTCATGGTCAATAATGGTCTGCGGGTTAAGAGACCATGTGCACAGGATATTCGCCGGATAGTCGTTTTTTAACAGCCATCCAATATTTTTCGATTTGGTTTTCAGTTCCAGAATGACATTCGGATTTCGTTCCGCAAAATCACATAAAGCCTCAAGTACTCCCTGCTTGTTGCCCCACATTAAGGAATCCGAGGACTGTCCGGTTCCTATGTGATAAGTCTTATCCGGATCAAGCTTAAGATTCCTGAGCTTGTCTGAAAATCCCTGATCAAAGACGACTTCATTGCCGTGATAGAACGACTGAATACTGCAGTAGCTGCAGTCAAAACCGCATTTTTCGACAGCATCAAGAGTGAGCAGGTTGCAGCAACGGGTCCGCTCGGAAGCAACCGGACACCGACCGAGTCCAAGCTGAGGTTTTACCTCTACTTTTAGTATGGGTTTTTGAGTCGGCGGCGTGTCCTGTTTTTTGTCGAACTGCAGATAGTCCCTGGGCGTCGATTTCAGATTCTCATGTGCTTCCCGAACCTGCGCGAGAAGTCTTTTTTTCAGGCGTCGTTGATCGTTTTCCCGCACCGCCGCAGGCCAGCTTTTGGCCAGGGGCGCCTCTTTCCATTGCTGCCGATCAAGACTGATGTCGCTGAGCTGCTGGATTTCCTGTTGGGTAAAACGCAGCGATCGCGACTGTTCTCGCAGGAATTCCTGCTCGCTGGCAGCCAGACGGGCAAACGCTGTATTCGCGGCGAGCTGCTCGAATCGATCTGTACTGTTTATGTTTTCCTGCCCCACGACAACGAGGTTTCAATTTGGGGCGCAGATTATACAATGTCAGCCTGAAGCGCATTGAACTTGCAATGATTGTGGTAGCATGATCTCGAATCGTCTAAACACTAGCGTCGTGGATACCGCCAATCCGAACGATTTCACTCGGCAAATCGATCTCAACCTGCCCCAGACCCAATGCACCCAGTGCGATTTTCCGCGCTGCCTGGATTATGCGCAGGCTGTCGCGGACGGCAGAGCCGATATCAACCAGTGTCCGCCAGGCGGCCAGGTCACTATTTCCGCGCTGGCGAAGCTGACAAAATGCCCGCCAAAGCCGTTGAACCCAGACAACGGCCAGATTGAACCGCGCGTGCAGGCACGCATAATCGAATCCGATTGCATCGGCTGTCGCCTCTGCATCAAGGCCTGCCCCGTTGACTGTATCATCGGCGCTGCAAAAGTCATGCACACTGTGATCGCGCAGGACTGCACAGGCTGCAAGCTGTGTGTGCCGGTGTGCCCAACAGACTGCATTGTGCTTGAACCGGCTGTTGCACAGCCTGGCGCCCCGAGCCAGTGGCCACAATTCGCCCAGCATGAAGTCGAGCGCGCCCGTATGTCGACCAACCAGCGATTGATCCGGCTTGCCCGTCGTGAAAATGCAAAAAAACAACAGAAAACGGTAAAAGCCAGACGAGATCTGAAGGCGGAGATTCAGGCGGCCCTGGAGAGGAAAAAGGCGTCTTTACCTGCCTGACACGGATGATAAAACCAAGTCCTGAATTGATTTAGCGCTGGGCGAATTGAATTGAACCAATTCGTAAAGTCATTGCCAGACATCCCATCACCTCAAAAACCGGGGTATGCTTGCTGTGGAACTACCCCTAGAATAAACGCTATAGGCCATTGTTGATCGCGATCCATGGATACCGCCGTTAAGCACGATTTCAACCAGCACCTCAGATCTCACGGACAGTTTCCGTTGAAGCGCTCGTCTCTCTCCGAGCTGCAGATCAATCTGGGATATCTGTGCAACCTGGCCTGCACGCACTGCCACGTTGAAGCGGGTCCGAAACGTACTGAGATCATGACCTGGGAGACGATGGAGCGCATCATCGACTGGGCACGCGAGAATCACATTCGGTCCGCCGACCTTACCGGCGGTGCTCCGGAAATGATTCCGCATTTCAGAGACCTGGTCGACGCATTTATCGAGCTCGGGATTCAGGTGACGTCCCGGTGTAACCTTACCGTGTTATTCGAACCGAATCAGGAAGATCTCGCGGAATGGTATGCTGAACGTAAGATTCGTCTGGTCTGTTCGCTGCCGTGCTACACCTCCGATAACGTCGATCGCCAGAGAGGTAAAGGCGTATTTGGCAAAAGTATCAACGCCCTTAACCTGCTCAACGACCACGGCTACGCGCGACAAGACGATCTCACCCTCGATCTCGTCTACAACCCAATCGGGCCGTCTCTTCCGCCCGCACAGGCTGCACTCGAAGCCGACTACAAAAAACGATTGAAGAAAGATTTTGATATCGACTTCAATGGTTTGCTGACAATCACAAACCTCCCCGTCAGGCGTTTTGCGCACTTTCTTCGACGCACCGGACAGCTCGAGAGCTACCAGCAGCTGCTGGCCGATAACTTTAACCCGTCGACAGTGGCGCCGCTGATGTGCCGCCATCTGATCAGTGTGGACTGGCAGGGCTATGTCTATGACTGTGATTTCAATCAGATGGAAGATATGCCGGCTGCGGCCACCGGGCGAAAACAACTGTGGGAGGTCTCCCCGGGACAGTTTGATAATGCCCGAATCGCCGTGGGGACACATTGCTTTGGCTGCACTGCCGGAGCAGGCAGCAGCTGTGGAGGCGCACTGACCTGATCTGAACGCGACGTTCTGACGCGCCGGTGATCTGCTAATATACGTCGGCGCAGACGAGCGGAACGCGAAAATGTCAGATAAAAAAACAGCTCCCGTAGAACCTATAAGCGGAACTATTGTGCCCAGATTTGCCGGGCCATCGACGTTCTGCAGGCTTCCGGAACTGCGAGATGTTCCCTACTGTGATGTTGCAATTCTTGGCATTCCTTTCGACTCCGGCACCAGCTATCGGCCGGGTGCCCGATTCGGGCCGCAGGGTATTCGTCAGGCGTCGCGCCACCTGCGCACCAACTTTCACCCGGCGTACGATACCGAACCTTTTCGGCAACTTCAGGTTGCAGATGCCGGCGATGTAAGCTGCAATCCTTATAATATTGAGGAAGCCATTACCAGTATAGAAGAGGCGGCGATCGAACTGTTTAAAGCAGCGCCATCGATTGTCAGCCTTGGTGGTGACCATACAATCGCAGTGCCGTTGCTGCGCGCCGTCAATCATCACACCGGCGGCCCGGTCGCTCTGGTGCATTTCGATGCGCATCTGGATACCTGGGACACTTATTTCGGGGCACCTTTCACCCACGGCACGCCGTTTCGACGCGCAGCCGAAGAAGGCCTGTTTCTCGATAGCGCCTCTATGCATGTGGGTATTCGCGGCCCGTTGTACAGCCGCGACGATCTCTCAAACGATGAAGAACTGGGTTTCAAAGTGGTACATTGCGATGAGCTTCAGACCCACGGAGTCGACCACGTTGTGCGCCGCATTAAGGACCGCGTGGGCGACCATCCTCTTTATCTGTCGATCGATATCGACGTTCTGGATCCCGCCCACGCGCCCGGAACGGGCACACCGGAAATAGCCGGTATCTCCAGTCGTGAGATGGTGAATATCATTCGCGGCCTGCAGGGAATGAATCTGGTCGCTGCAGACATTGTGGAAGTGGCGCCGGCCTATGACCACGCGGAAATTACCTCACTTGCTGCTGCTACCATCGCTTTTGAAATGGTGAACCTGATGGCATGTCGGGGGCGCAGCTAATCTCTGCGCGGTGAATTACAGGATTCGACCAGGTCAGAGGGGAGATGCCGAGGAAATAAACAGGATCGTCAACTGGTACATCTGCAACACGCATATCAGTTTCGACACCATACCCTGGGATCTGCCGACGCGCCAAAAATGGCTGCTGCAGTTTGATTCGCTATTCCTACGAGAAAACAGCGCCTCCGAGAACACAGGACAACTGCATTTTCTGTATGTTGCCGAATCTGCGGGACGATTGCTGGGGTATACGTGCAATACGATGTTTCGCCCTAAGGCCGCCTATCGACACTCAACCGAGTGCACGGTTTACGTTGATCACATGAATTCAATCCCTGGCGTTGGTTCCGCTCTCTACCGTCAGCTGTTTGATCGACTGTCAGAAACTGATCTGCATCGAGCCTACGCGGTTATCTCGCAACCCAATGACCGATCCAACAAACTGCACGAGCGTTTTGGCTTTGTGCGTCAGGCTGATTTAACAGAATGTGGATATAAATTCGGTCGGTTTATGGACATCGCGGTTTATCAAAAGGCACTCGATTAAAATAATTTATTCAACGGGCTGAACCCTGAATTCAGTATAATCCACGCCCCGTTTGATACCGTCAGAATTCACTATGCCCCGACCAAGCCTGCGTGACCCCTCTGAGTTGCGTCAAGTCAGTATTATCCGTCACTACACCAAACACGCCGAAGGTTCAGTGTTGATCAGTTTTGGCGACACGCGGGTGTTGTGCAACGCCAGTATCGAGGAACGAGTTCCGCCTTTTCTGCGAAATCAGAAAAAAGGCTGGGTCACGGCCGAATACAGCATGTTGCCTCGATCAACGAATACACGAAATATGCGTGAATCCTCGCGTGGCAGACAATCCGGGCGCACGCTGGAAATTCAGCGACTGATCGGCCGCTCATTGCGAGCTTGTATCGATACAGACAAGCTGGGCGAGAGAACCATCACCATTGACTGCGATGTCATCCAGGCCGATGGCGGCACCCGCACGGCCTCCATCACCGGGGCGTATGTTGCGCTGGTCGATGCGGTGAACTGGCTCGTTAATCAGGGGCTGCTCGCAACGTCTCCGATCCACAGTGCGATTGCATCGGTTTCCGTTGGCGTCTACCGGGGAGAGGTCGTGACCGACCTTGACTATGAGGAGGACAGCCAGGCCGAAACAGACATGAATATCGTTATGAACGACCAAAACGGAATAATCGAAGTCCAGGGAACTGCAGAAGGTGCCGCCTTCAGCCGCGAAGTTTTAAACAAGATGCTCGATCACGGTTCCATGGCGATTGACGAGTTGTTGCGCAAACAAAAGGAAGCGCTGGTTGGATAGCACAATCGTTCTTGCCAGCGGTAATCCGGGAAAACTGCGCGAATTTACCGCGTTGCTCCGGCCCGAGGGCTGGACCATTCGTCGACAGTCTGACTACAGCACACCTGAAGCCGATGAGTGCGGCCTCAGCTTTATCGAAAATGCCATCATCAAGGCTCGAAATGCCTCACTGCATACTCATTTGCCGTCGATAGCAGACGATTCGGGACTGGAAGTCGATGCTCTTACTGGTGCTCCGGGTATCTACTCTGCGCGCTATGCCGGTCCTGACGCCAACGACAGTGACAACAGAAAAAAGCTTCTCGACGAGCTGGTTACGATTGAACCGCAGTTTCGAGGTGCGCGTTTTCGCTGTGTGATTGTATTTCTTCGGCACGGTTCCGATCCTGCTCCGGTGGTTTGTGAGGGACAGTGGCGGGGATACATTGCCAACACTGAATCAGGGGACAATGGATTCGGTTATGATTCTGTCTTCGTTCCAGAAGGCTGCAACTGCACCGCTGCTGAACTCACAGCGGAGGAAAAAAACCAGATCAGTCACCGCCGTCTGGCGCTGGACTGTATGAAAGCAAAACTCAGGGAGATCGGCATCCTCCCGTCAGATTTAAATACAGAAAATCACCAATGAAACTGGAATTGTCTCGCTTGACAACACGCAGGAGGCCCGCTGGACCGGTTCTGCTTATTGTTGCCGATGGTGTAGGAATTGCCGAACCAAGTGAAGCGAACTCGGTCTGGCTGGCGCATACACCGGTAATGGATGAACTCCTCAAGAGCAAATGGCGCGTTGACCTTTGCGCCCATGGCACCTCGGTTGGTCTGCCGACTGATGACGACATGGGGAACAGTGAGGTCGGACACAATACCCTTGGCGGTGGTCGTGTGTTTGCGCAGGGTGCAAAGCTGGTCAAAGAAGCGTTTGAAACCGGATCAATTTTTCAGAACGAGAACTGGCAATCTGTCGAATCCGCTGCTGCAGACGGAGGCACAGTACACTTTCTGGGTCTGCTGTCCGACGGCAATGTGCACGCCAATATCGACCACTTGTTCGCACTGATGGACCGTTGCGACCAACAAGGAGTGCGGTCTGTCGCCGTTCATGCGTTGCTGGATGGAAGAGACGTTGCGCCACAATCAGCACTGACCTATCTTGAGCAGCTCAACAGTCGATGCGAGCAAATCAATCAAAAATCGGATCGCCATTATCGACTGGCCTCAGCGGGTGGACGCATGATGATCACCATGGATCGATATCAGGCCGACTGGCCGATGGTCAAACGCGGATGGGATTGCCACGTGCTTGGAATTGGCAATCCGGTTGTGGATGCCAGTGCAGAAGTGCAAAGGCAGTACGATGCTAACAATGGCATTACCGATCAAATGCTGGAGCCTTTTGTCATGGTTGATGGCGACCATCAACCCCTGGGCAAGGTCGAGAATGGTGACGCGGTAGTGCTGTTTAATTTCCGCGGCGATCGCGCCATGGAAATATGTCAGGCCTTCGAGCAGGAATCTTTTGAGCATTTTGATCGCGGCGTCAGACCCGATGTGTTTTTCTGCGGAATGCTGCAATACGACGGCGATCTGTTTATTCCGACACGATATCTGGTCGATCCTCCTAATATCGAGCGTCCGATGGTCGAATACTTAAGTGCGGCCGGCATTAAATCGTTCGCGATCAGTGAAACCCAAAAGTTCGGACACGTTACCTATTTCTGGAACGGCAATCGGAGCGGTTTTTTCGACGAAGCGCTTGAAACCCATATCGAGGTACCTTCGGATAACATACCGTTTGATCAGGCCCCTGAAATGAAAGCCAGCCAAATTGCAGAGGAAACGATTCGCTTGCTAAAGACCGGAGAATATCGATTTGGCCGGATCAATTTTGCAAATGGCGATATGGTCGGACATACCGGAAATATCGAGGCGACAAGCAAATCAATCGAAGCTGTAGATACCTGTGTCGGGAAATTGATTAAGACCATGCGAGAGCTTCGAGGCACACTGATTTTTACCTCTGATCACGGCAACGCAGACGAGATGTTTGTCGAAAAGAATGGAGAACGCGTGCTTAAGACGTCCCACACACTGAATCCGGTGCCCTTTGTCATTGTCGACACATCTCAGGAGCCGACCTATGAATTTACAGAGGGTATTGAATCGCCCGGACTCGCCAATGTTGCGTCAACCGTATTTAACCTTATGGGATTTCGTGCACCGGATGAGTATCTGCCTTCGCTCATTCAGTTTCCGAATGAACCATCGAGCGTAGACAGCATTTATCGTGGTCGTATCGTAAATGTCTTGCAGGAGACCATTACACTTCCCAACGATCAACAGCTTGAACTTGATATCGTTCGGCACTCGGGCGGCGTGGTGATTGTGCTTGTTGATAACGACGGTCAGATTTGCCTGTTGCGTCAGTATCGACACGCTGCTGGTGGGTATATATGGGAATTTCCCGCCGGTCGACTGGAGGGCAATGAAGCGCCTGCGGAGGCCGCCCGCCGGGAACTTGTTGAGGAGACAGGTTGCGCAGCGAATGACATCAGCGCAATGGGCAGTATGCTGACGACGCCGGGCTTCTGCGATGAAGAGCTGCATTTGTTCCTGGCGACGGACATTACCAAAGGACAGGCCAGCCCTGAGCTCCACGAGGTGATCGAAGTCCACTGGTTTACACCCGAAACCATAGACCAAATGATCCTGCAGGGTAAGATCACAGACGGAAAAACAATCACGGCGTGGTTCCACGCCCGGTCAAAACAGTAAGTTCTGAACTGGCGTCTCAGGCCTCTGCTTAGCCACTGATGAACGGAATGGATTCCTGTTGATATCTGGCGGGCACCTTAAATACACTGCTGTCAAAATCTGCCCGCCCGATACTATCGACAATAGCTTTGGTTTGATCTGCGGCTGAATAAACCATCAGTGGCAGCACGTCGTCTGAGAATGTGGTCGGTGGGATACGACCGCCCAGAAACGCCAGCAATCGGCCGGCCCTGCTGCGGATGTTTTCGCCGAAGCGATACAGCGATCGCAACGTGACAGCGCTTTTTCCCAGCTGCAGCGAAGAAATGTGTGCAACACAGGCTTCTGACTGCAGTTTGGCGTTCTGGAAAAACTGGAACACCCGACACGCATAACCTGCGGTCCGCAAAGAGTCACCGCGTTCGCGGGATTCAATCGGTGGTTCCGGCTCATTGGTCAGGCCCATAGATCTGAGAACACTGGCCAGACCCGACTGTTCGTCACCTGCTGAAAGACTGTCTACAAGATTCGCAACCCTGTCGACAATTTCGTTATCGACACGCAGGTAGGACGCCGTTGCATGATTCACGAGATACACCGCCTGCTCTGTGGAAGAATAGATCATATCCCGGTTGGTCTCACCGCCGATTTGCCGAACAAACAGATGGGTATCAGACACCAGTGCGGTCTGGCCGATTGTGCTGGCTCCGGACTGGATGCTGTAGTTTATGCGGACTCCGCTGGCAGCGGTCGCTGCAGGTGGAATAGCGGCAACGGCCACGATAAGCACGGAAATACACCTGAAATGTTTTGGCCAGCTCAACTTCCTGTGGACACGAAAATGTCTGATAAGGCAACCTGTCATGCCGACAGGATACGCGAATTCAGTAACGGCAGCTAGGACAGAGCCTGCCGGATTCGAGCGCTGACCGCAGCCATGTCCGCCCTGCCCTGGACCGCAGATTTAACTGCAGCAACAACCTTGCCCATGTCCTTCATGGATTCCGCCCCGGTTGATTTCAGCGCATCCTCAATAATTGCGCTCAACGCGTCTTCATCGAGTTGTTCAGGCAGATAGTCTTTTAGCACCTCAATATTTGCCAGCTCTTTGGACGCCAGGTCCTCTCGACCGCCTTTTTCAAACTGAGACGCTGCATCCTGACACTGTTTGACCATTTTCTGCACAACAGCGAGCACCCCTTCATCATCAAGTTCTGTCCTGTCATCCACTTCCTTGCGCTGGATTGCCGCACGTAACAGTCGAATGGTCTCCAGTCGCACCGTTTGCTTATCTCGCATGGCCGACTTCATGTCGTCGGCGATTCTGCTTTTAAGTGTCATCGTCTTGTCGAGGTAAATTTTGGATTCAAATACGGCCGCCCTGAAAATGAAAAACGCTGCCAAGGCAGCGTTTTTCTATCAATCAGGGCATCGAAATCAGTACATTCTTTTTCGTCTGGCCTTCTGTCGAGAAACCCGCTTCATTTCACGGCGAACAGCAGCGTCGGCATCACGCTTGCGGATTGTCGTGGGTTTTTCATAGCATTGACGTCGCCGGGATTCGGTGAAAACACCCGCTCGTTCGCACGCTCGGCGAAAACGTCGCAGGATGACGTCAAAGGGTTCGTTCTGTCGTACTTGCACTGAAGGCATTCAGATATACCGTTCATCAATGATTCAGGGCGGCGGATTCTACCCGGATTCGCAGAATCTGTACACTGTTTTGGCGCATTTATGCGGTCATAGCCCGATTGGAACCGCCAATCAATTGATTTGCAGCCATCCCGGACAATCGATCTTCCCCGGGGCTCATGATCTTGGGTTATCAGGATGTTATAACGGGACCCAATACGGAACCCCCTGTTCATCAAAAGACGCAGCAATGACAACCTATACTAAGAGCCGTGCGGCACTGCAGGCCGAATTTGATCGTATTCTTAATGAAAACCTGTCCCTGGACCTCACCCGTGGCAAACCGGGTGCTGACCAACTCGAGCTTTCCGACGATCTGTTCGAATTCAGAAAATCTGACCTTGCGAATCTTTCAGCGCTGGATATTCGCAACTACGGCGGTATGGAGGGACTGCCGGCGATGCGTGCGCTATTCGGTGAAATCCTCGGACTGCCTGCCGAGCAGACCCTGATTGGCGGCAATTCCAGCCTCAGCCTGATGCACGATTATCTGATGCGCGCCTGCCAATTCGGCGTCGACGATAATCATCGCCCCTGGCATGAGCGACCCGAACGCAAGTTTCTGTGCCCGACTCCGGGCTATGACCGGCATTTTCTTATCACCCAGCAGCTGGGATTTGAACTGATCCCGATCGACATGACCGACGCAGGCCCGAACATGGATCAGGTTGAAGGGCAGGTCGCTGGCGATCCGAATATTCTCGGTATCTGGTGTGTTCCTAAATTCAGCAATCCGACAGGGGTCTGTTATAGCGAGGCGACCATTCAAAGACTTGCTTCAATGAAATGTCAGGCTACCGATTTCAGAATCATGTGGGACAACGCCTATGCAGAGCACGGTTTTTCCGGAAAACGGATAGAAATTGCCAATATCCTTGAACACTGTGAATCCTATGGAAACGGGAATCGGGTCATCGAATTCGCGTCAACCTCCAAGATGACATTCCCTGGTGCCGGCGTTGCAGCAATCGGAGCCAGCGTCGAAAACATTGAACGCTCCAGGTCGCAGATTTCTGTACAGAGTATCGGTCCGGACAAAATAAACCAGGCCAGACAGCTGGCGAAATTCCCGACAATTGCGGCTCTAAGGGACCACATGGAAAAACAGGGGGCAATAGTCGCACCAAAATTTGCAAAAGTAGATTCGGTACTGCAGCGCGAGTTCGGAAATTCAGGCGCGGTGGAATGGACACGGCCTCAGGGTGGTTATTTCATCAGTCTCGATGTGAATGACGGTTTGGCCGGTCGTGTGGTGGATCTTGCCAGACAGGCTGGCGTCGCGCTCACAAAAGCCGGTGCACCATTTCCCTATGGGAGGGATCCTCGAGACAGGAATATCCGCATTGCGCCCACCTTCGCCACAGTAGAAGAGGTTGACCGCGCAACCGGTGTACTTTGCACCTGCATTCAGCTGGCGATGGCCTTGGACTAAAAGCCCCAGAATTCGTCGAGCAGATAGGAATATCCACGGTAATCGTCCTCGCTCGCGGTCTCCAGTGTGACGGGCTGACCCACCAGACTTTTCAGAGCAGCAACGATCTCTGTATTTTCAGCGCTCAGAAGCGTATTGCGAACAACAGATCTCTGTTGCTGTGAGAGTCGAGGCGAAACACTGATTGCCCGGGGTGACAGAGGTGGACTCTCAAATAACACTTTGGTCGCGGTCTGATCGGCGACGTTTTCGTACTGCCCAAGTGTGAGCACCGCCGCCTCGCACTGATTGTTGCGCAAGCCCGAATGGACGGATTGAGGACTGTACCGGGGTGCAATGACCGGCTGGTTCCACGGATCGGCAAACTGATCTAGAGTCAGCAATGCATCCAGTGCTGGGATTGGATTGGCACAGACGCGATTACCGCGCAGATCCTTAAGTTCGTTGACGTCATTCTGACGATTGCTGCGGTAGATAACATACTGAACCTCACCGGCCAGTTTCACCATCGGTCGGTGCTCAATTTTTTCCAGCCGCCAACTGACGAAATGGGCCGAATCAAACAGAAGATCGTAGCGAGACTGCTGCATATTGCGGATGTACACCGGCCAGTTTGATGGATGCTCGTATCTGACTGCGACATCGAGGGCGGCAGACAGTGCGTCAGCAATCGGCTGGAAAATCTCTCGGGAAACCTGCTCATCCGCAGCCGGAGGCGCTGAAAGGATGAACTCCTGACTCCATACGGCTCGGGGAACAAGAACGCCGACGAGCAGCGCTGTAACAATTGGAATTAACGACCGAAACATAATTATCTTCACCTGATCGATGTACTATATCCAATCTTCCGTTGCGATCAACACCCTACATGGTTTTGCACAATATTTTCTTTAACGCTTCCGCAACCATTAAAAAATCGGTAGTCGGGTTCGTTCTCGTTTCACTCTGCGGATGTGTTTCTCTTGGTACGACTCCGGGTATAGGAAAAAAAGTCGAGTTTTCCGCGCTCCCCGGATGGGAATCCGACAGTGTTCGGTCTGTCTGGCCTGCACTAAAGAAAAACTGCATCGTGCAGCGTAAAAAAGCATCCTGGTCCGGAATCTGTTCAGATATCGAACGCATACAAAACCCGTCCGAATCTGAAGTGCGGGAATTTATCTATTCCTGGTTTGAACCGCACCAGGTCAATGGCAAAAACGCCAAAGCAGAAGGACTGATCACCGGCTACTACGAACCCTTGCTCAAAGGCAGTGAGGTCAAAACGGAACGATTTAAATACCCGTTATATTCTCAACCGAAAGACCTTCTGATTGTCGATCTCGCTGAGTTATACCCTGATCTCAAAGGAAAACGCGTGCGCGGTCGAATAGAGGGCAATCGTGTGGTTCCTTACTACAGTCGAAAGCAAATCGACTCTGAACCGGAATTGTTGTCCGGAGAAGAATTACTCTGGGTGGACAGTCGAGACGATGCCTTTTTTCTCCATATTCAGGGATCAGGTCGCGTGGAACTTCCAACGGGTGATATCAAACGCGTGGGATATGCCAATCAAAACGGCCATCCTTATTACGCCATAGGTCGCTACCTGATCGATCAGAATTACGTCCGTCGCGAGGATATTTCGCTTTTCACCATTCGTCAGTGGTTACGCGAAAACCCTCAACAGGCCGAAGAGCTCCTGCACAAAAACCCCAGCTATGTATTCTTTGCCCTGTCCGACGCAGATCGGGACGGACCCAAAGGTTCTATGGGGATTCCCCTTACGGCGGAACGGAGCATTGCAATCGACCCTAAGTTTGTTGAACTCGGAACTCTGGTCTGGCTGGACACAACCTACCCTTCTGACGATGAACCGCCATATCAGCGTCTGGTTGTTGCGCAGGATACCGGCGGCGCGATCCGGGGGGCGGTCAGAGCCGATTTGTTCTGGGGACGTGGCGACCGTGCTGAGCTGAATGCGGGTGAGATGAAGCAGCGCGGCAAACTGTTTGTGCTGCTTCCCAGAGCGCCTAAGTGACCGCCAAAAGTCGTTCGCCCGCCAGTTCCAGCCGCCAACTCCGCAACAGTCGTAACCCAGCGTGATCACCTCTGACAAGCTTCTCAATATCCGTGCGGTTGGCAACCAGCGCCGGTGAAATCGTTTCCTGCTCGCAGATATCTTTCAGCGTCTGCATCAGACGTTTGACCCGGCTGCGCTGCTCGGGAGCAAGAGTCGCCAATTCCCGCCAAACCGGCTGGTCCACAGGCAGATCACGGCAGCTCTCAACCAATGCAAGAATGTCCTCACCGTATCGCCGAATCACGGCATCAGGCACCTTCTCTAACCCGGCCAGCGCGCGTCTTCCGGAGGGTTTTCGTACACTGATTTCGTGTATTGCCGCCGTAGGCAAAATCCACTCACGCGGTCGATTCCGATCAATCGCTCGGGATTCCCTCCACACAGCAAGACCTTTTGCAATTTCCTGAGCATCCAGCGGCAGCCGCGCCCCGCCCTTCAGCTTTCGCCAGCTTCCATCTATTGTCGTCTGGTCTACACGATACTCCCGCTCATCAACAATCTGTTCGCATTCATCCACAAGCCATGGCAATCGATTCTGGCGGTTAAGTTCATCGCTGACATCAAGATAGATGTCCTGTAGATAATTGACGTCATCCATTGCGTATTCAAGCTGACCCTTCGATAGCGGACGTCGCCGCCAGTCTGTTCGCGTATGCGCTTTGGATAGAGTTACACCGCAGATTCTCTCAACCATATTGGCGTAGCTGATCTGATCTTCAACACGACAAAAAGAAGAGGCTAACTGAGTATCAAACAATGCCATTTTGTCGACAGGAAACTGTGTGTCCAGTGCTTCAAGGTCTTGCCGACAGGAGTGGAAAACGCATGTCCTTTCCTGACATTCGAGCAAATCTGCCAATTTACCGACCGATTCACAACTGATGGCATCCACGCACGATGACCCGAAGCGCGATCGAATCTGAACCAGACACAATTCCGGGAAATAGGTTTTTTCTCGAACGAACTCGGTATCCAGAAACAGAACATCAGCCGCACGATGCTGCTCAACGCACTCCTCAAGCTGGGAATCGTTGGCGACAAATACGAAGTCTTGCATATTGCGATGATATCATCCGGGTCCCGTGTTGATGCCGTTGCACGAATGATTCGGTCACTACTCTCACTCTGCCTGTTCTCAAAACCGCCGCAGGACATTCCATATTCGCCCACTGCACTCCGTGGAGCGCTGATGGCCACGATTGCCGCGCAGACACTGGGTAACATGCTGTTTGCCAAGTCATCGGCATTTGGGGTCGCCCTGACTCAAACAGCGGTAATTGGCCTGTCACTCTGGTTTCTGCTGCATTTATTCGGTTTAAAGGAGAGATGGACCCAGTCCGCAACGGCAGTATTTGGATGTGCGGCAATACTTAATGTTCTCGGGTTACCCCTGCTTGGTTTTATTGATCCCAATGCAGAAAATCTGTCCAACGCTTTGCTGCTGGCGTTACTGTTAGACCTCTGGTTTTACGCTGTAGTGGCCTACATACTCAAACACGCTTTGGAGATATCCACAGCGCTTTCGATCGTAATCACCATGGTCATCCTGATGGCACTGATACTTTCGGTTATGTACTTGTTTGGTGGGCGCATTGGATAGTCAACGTCCTGTATTCGTGGCCGGAATATGCGGAACGTTTATGGCAGGCATCGCACAAATTGCGACCCAGATGGGAAGGACGGTATCAGGTTGCGATGAGGGGGTTTATCCGCCAATGAGCTCCTTGTTGCACAGTCTGGGTATTCGGACATTACAAGGTTACGACCCGAATCATTTACCGAATGATGATCGCACAGATGTGCTTATAGGTAATGCGCTCAGCCGGGGTAACCCGCTGGTTGAGGCAACACTTGAACGCAAGCTGGCGTATCTCTCTGCGCCGGAGTGGCTCAAACACAATGTCCTTCGAAATCGAATGGTCGTTGCAGTCGCGGGAACCCACGGCAAAACCTCGACGTCATCGATGATCGCCTGGATCCTCGCTCGTGCGGGATTTGAACCGGGTTATCTGATCGGTGGAAAGCCCGGAAATTTTGACACCTCGGCTGCACTTGGCAGCGGTCCGCAATTCGTCATCGAAGCCGACGAATACGACACAGCCTTCTTCGACAAACGCTCAAAGTTTGTGCACTACCTGCCATCTGTAGCGGTGCTGAATAATCTGGAGTTTGACCATGCAGATATTTTCGCAGATCTCGAGCAAATCAAAACCCAGTTTCATCATCTTTTGCGAATCGTGCCTCCGGGTGGACATGTTGTCGTCAACGTGGATGAGCCGAATCTGCAATCAGTGCTCAATCGTGGATGCTGGAGTCAGGTCACTCGTTTCTCGCGTCAATCCGAAACTGCCGACTGGAGCGTCACCCCCCTGCAAGACGACTTCAGTAGTTTCTCTATCGATCGGTTTGGACAACCTGTCGGGCGTGTTGAGTGGAGTTCGTTCGGCAGTCACAATATGATGAACGCGCTGGCCGCGGTCGCCACGTCCAGTATCTGTGGTGTTGATCCCGCGATAGCCTGCGAGGCACTTGCGGAATTTTCCCATCCATCGCGGCGGTTACAGCTAATATACGACAATAACGATGTGACCGTTTATGAGGACTTTGCGCACCACCCTACCGCAATTTTCGAAACACTATCGGCACTGCGACATCGTCATCCTGGAAGAAATCTGATTGCCATTCTCGAACCCCGATCGAACACAATGCGTGCCGGCGTGCACGGGGACAAAATCCATGAATCGCTGACTATTGCGGATCAGGTTTTGATTTATGCGAGTGAAATCGGTGGTAAACAGAGCATTCCTGATGACTACGATCAACCCATGTTCCGACATCGTGACTCGCTTGTTGAGGAGACCGTAAGTTCCCTGATCGGAAATGACGTCGTTGTATTGATGAGTAACGGCAGTTTTGACGAGGTTCCGTCGACCTTAGTCGCTCGCCTTAAAACAAAGTAATTCGAGTTCACTCGGTCGCCCGAATCGGGCAGAATTGCAGGAACCAAATGCAAAAATCTATGTCGCAGAATTCAGTATTCGCGATTATTACTTTAGAGGACACATCTATGAAACAACCAGAACATTCTAAACGATTGTTTTCAAAAGCTTTGCTGGCTCTGCCTGCAGCTGCAACCTTTGGATTCTCTCGTTCGGCCTCCGCCCAGGATGAGGAATTTATTGAAGGTGGTCACTATGAAGTGTTGCCTGAGGTACTTCCGGTACAGACCGGTGACAAAATTGAAGTCGTAGAGATGTTCTGGTATCGATGCCCGCATTGCTACCGACTCGAACCGTACATGCTTGACTGGCTGGCAACTAAAAAACCCGAAAATGCAGAATTCGTTCCGATTCCCGCCGTACTCAACAGGCAGTGGGCTTATCACGCACGCGCTTATTACGTATTCGAGGCATTGGGTATGGACGAGGAATTGCATCCCAAGTTCTTTGACGCCATACATAAAGAACGCAAACCCTTCAGCACTGTAGACCATCTCGCCGATTGGGTCGCTGTCAACGGTGGCGACAGAAATACTGTTCTGGACACGTGGGATTCTTTTGCGGTTGAAAATAAAATGAAGTTTGCCGAAATCATGTCACGAAAGTATGGCATTAGTGGCGTTCCAGCGGTCATAGTTGACGGTCGCTATCGCACATCAGTGTCCCTCGCCGGCAGCCACGAGCAGCTCATAAAACTGATCAACTTTCTGGTCAAAAAAGCCGCTGAAGCCCGAACAGCGACCGGGTAAACCAGCGCGAATCGCAGAAAGCCTCTGACAACAGGGGCTTTTTTCGTCCGCGAATGTATTCAGCGCTGATTTAGGATGCGATGTTAATATCTGTGGTGTACTATTTGCTGAACGTTCACCTTACCGACATCTCTTGAGGAGCATCCATGGCAAAATCTATTGAAGCAATCGAAGGCATCGGCCCGGTTTACGGCGCCAAGCTGAGAGCAATCAAATGCAGCAGTCCGGCTCAACTGCTGAAAGACGGAGCAACCCGCAAAGGCAGAAAACAAATTGCGGAAAAGTCCGGTATCAGCGACTCTATCATCCTGCGCTGCGTCAACATGGCGGATCTCTTTCGTATCAAAGGGGTTGCAACACAATACGCAGAATTGCTCGAAGCCGCTGGTGTGGATACCGTAAAGGAACTGCGAAATCGAAACGCGGCCAATCTGACCAAAGCGATGGCGGACTGCAACGCAAAGAGAAAATTGTGCCGTCAGGTGCCGAGCCTTTCAATGGTTGAGAAATGGATCGCCCAGGCAAAAACACTGAAACCCGTTGTGACCTACTGAGAACCTCTCAGTAAGCCACTAACGAGGCAAAGAAACAAAAAACCGGCGGATAGATTCCGCCGGTTTTTTTTGTTTAGTGACCCGGTTTGTTTAGCGACCCGGAACGTCTGACATAAATC
>JBCCGE010000053.1:0-21824 GCA_039029455.1 Pseudomonadota bacterium
ATGGTGGTTACCCGGTAGGGCTCGCCAAGAAATGCGTGCATTTCTGAAAGGCATAGAAAGCTTCATTGCCACTGTTCAAACATCCAAGCATGTAATTTTTTCAACTTTAAGTACAAGCATTCTCCCTGATGACAAACTGGTATCTATAGGACTCGAAAACTCAAGTATTTTAGGTGTCTTGTCAAGCAGAGTGCATAGTAGCTGGGCGTTGGCTTCTGGCTCTAGGCTAGGTGTTGGTAACGATCCTGTATATAACAAGTCAACGTGTTTCGATGCGTTCCCTTTTCCTGCCCTAACCGAACCACAAAAAATCATCGTTGGCGATTTGGCAGAAAAAATAGACCAACTCCGTAAGCAACAACAAGCGCAACACACCAAGCTAACCCTTACTGACATTTACAATGTGCTAGAGAAGCTGCGTAAAGACGAAGTACTCGACAAAAAAGAGCAACTAATCAATAAACAAGGGTTGGTATCTATACTAAGGGAGCTGCACGACGAATTAGACCGCCAAGTTTTCGCCGCTTACGGCTGGCATGACTTAGCAGATGCCTTGGTTGGCAAGGCCGGTGCCACAACACCATTGCCAGGTAAGAGTGACGATCAGGCGCAAGCCGAAGAAGAACTGCTAAGTCGATTAGTCGCCTTAAATCACCAGCGCACCGCCGAAGAGAAATCCGGCAAAGTCCGCTGGCTACGCCCAGATTATCAGAATCCCGATACCGAGGTGGAGGAGAAGCAAGAGCAGGTAGATATGGATCTAGCTGATATATCCACAAAGCAAAAAGTCACCGCGCCTAAAACTACAACGAAAGCGACTTGGCCCAAAGTGTTAAGCGAGCAGATCGCCGCCGTAATTGAATTATTAGCCGACCCTGCAACTTGTGAGCAAATCGCTGATAACTTCAAACGTAAACCGATCAAACAAGTGCAGCCGGTACTCGAAGCGTTAGAAGCTTTAGGCCGTGCGCGGTTATCAGGTGATGCTTGGGAATTAAACTAATGAGAATGAACGCTATTGGTGCATAGTTGCAATCTTAAAGTACCAGTATAACAAGTGGCTATGGCTCGATGACCGCTTAGGGCAAATAGCACCCATTCAGTTAATTTGGTTCAGAGAAAAATTGGCTGACTATCTCTGGCATACTCAAAGCCGACAGTCATCAGACTGGAAAGATACGTCTAAGCCAACAATACACTGCAGCCTGCTACAAGGATATATGTAGTTTATGAAAACCTACGACCACTATATTAATGGCGAATGGGTGAAACCGTCGTCAGGTGAGTATTTTGATACGGAGAACCCGTATACATGTGAAGTCTGGGCGCGGGTTGCAAGAGGAAATGAAGAGGATGCCGATCGAGCGGTTTCAGCGGCAAAGGCAGCATTTGACAACGGAGACTGGGCGGATATGCGTCCTACCCAAAGGGGAAAGCTGCTGGTAAGACTTGCGGAAATTATTGAACGCGAATCGGCACGTCTGGGTGAACTGGAAGTAAGAGACAACGGTAAACTGATCGCAGAGATGGCCGGGCAAACAAAGTATCTGGCTGAGTGGTATCGATATTTCGGCGGTCTCGCTGACAAAGTTGAGGGCGCGGTGTTGCCGTCGGACCGACCTGGAATGTTCAACTTTACCCGTTACGAACCGCTGGGTGTCGTGGGCATGATCACCGCCTGGAACTCGCCATTGCTACTGCTGGCCTGGAAACTGGCGCCGGCGCTGGCGGCAGGCAATACTGCGGTTATCAAACCATCGGAGTTTACGTCGGCCTCCTCTCTGGAATTCATGGAGCTTATTAAGGAGTCGGGAATTCCGGATGGTGTTGTGAACTGTATTACCGGAATGGGTAAAGAGGTTGGTCAGTCTATGGTAGACCATCCCGATCTGTCCAAAGTCGCGTTTACCGGTTCTGATATGGCCGGCCAGAAAATTTATGAAAGTGCGGCTAAGAAGATCATGCCGGTAACTTTGGAGCTCGGGGGGAAATCGCCAAACATTGTTTTTGAAGACGCGGATTTCGAAGCGGCTGTTATGGGTGCCATTTCCGGAATTTTTGCCGCTACGGGTCAAACCTGCATCGCGGGATCACGTTTGCTGGTGCAAAGATCAATCCATGATGCATTTGTTGAGCGGCTGGTAGACGTTGCAGGAGCGGCCAGGATTGGAGATCCGATGTCGATGGATACGCACGTTGGCCCGGTCACAACGCCGCCTCAATATGAAAAAATTCTACATTACATTGATGTCGCCAGAGGCGATGGCGCGACATGTGTGCTCGGTGGTAAGCCGTGTTCCGGAGAGGGTATTAAGGGCAACCGATTTGTCGAACCCACAATATTTACGGGTGTTTCAAACGATATGCGTATCGCACAGGAAGAGGTTTTTGGCCCTATCCTGTCAGTGATTCCGTTTGATGATGAAGAGGAGGCCATTCGAATCGGAAACGATATAGTTTTCGGGCTTGCGGCGGGAGTATGGACCTCCGACATTGGACGAGCGTTGCGTATGTCCGAAAAACTGAAGGCCGGAACAATCTGGGTGAACACCTACAGAGCGGTTAGCTTCATGACCCCGTTCGGTGGGTTCAAGCGCTCGGGTCAGGGACGGGAAAGTGGTCAGGAGTCAATCAAGGAGTTTATGCAGGTCAAGTCAGTCTGGATTGCGCAGCAGAGTTCGGCCTCTAATCCTTTCATCATGCGGTAGTATCTCAAATCCGCTGTTCGATGATCAGACGCATGACACTTTGAGACTCAGGCTTTCGTTTCTTTATCCTGATCGCGATAATTCACCTTATCGATTTCCACACTTTCGCAACACAATCGTTTTTTTTGCTGTATGCGCTGAATACCTTTTTTATCACTGCGATTGCCGTAAATTGGCGTGGTGCCGTTGTATAGGGATTGTTCGAGAAGTCTGAGCAGATGATTTCTGTTGCTGTGTCTCTTGTATTGGCACAGTCGTTTAAAACGGCAATGATATAGATGCTTTTTGCTCTACTTGCGTAATTTTCGAAGATCCCAACTGTTAAGCAGCTCAATAGAAGTCAGCACAAAGAACAGCGCCGTTTCCCTTAGCAATCAATTTTCAGGCGCACAGTTCTTGGACGGATCAAAGAGGCTAATTATCGCTCAGACCTAAATATAAGTATTTTTTTACAAAGACTTACCGTTAGTTGTCCGTATTTCCAAGGTGCTGTGATGACTGCATAGAGCTAAAAGGCAATATACTCTCTTCTTGAACTGACAGGAGTTGGCTTTTGAGACTGACGGCGTACATTGCAATTACCGTACTCGGTGCAGCTGTCGTAGTGCATGCAGTGAAGTCGGTTTATATGCCTTCTGAACAGTCTTTTGCCGATTCGACCGGCGAGCAGGACCTTGTAAATGCTGTTTCAGGCACATTAGAGAATCATTCTGATACGGTTCAGCCGGATCAAGTTGAAAACGCAGCTCCTCAAGTGTCCGTCAAAGACCTGTCAGGCTCCCGGGCCACTGCGCATGAATTAAGCGATGATGAGGTGGATGTGGTCACGTTTCGTGGCAATATTCAAACGGAATACGGCGCCATATCCGTTGGGGAGACAGTAAATTTATATTCCAGAAAACGGAATCAGGGGTACTCAGTCACCAGTGACAGCACGGGCAGTTTTTCATTTGAGCAAATTCTTGCTGCCGAAGATTACCGACTGAGTGTCGCCCCTAAAGGGATGTTTGAACGACTGACCATTGATTCTGTCTCTATTCTGGAAAGCACTTCAGGATTTACTATCTTTCTGAAACCGCTTGCACTTTCAACGCTAACGGGAGTGGTAAAAAACCAGGATGGTGTCGGTATAGCGGACTATCAGTTCACATTGAAGAGTTTGAATAAAGCCAAGTGGAGACTTTCGATCGAGACGGATGATTTAGGCGAGTTCAGGGTTGAAAATGTCCCGCTGGGTCGACTCGAATTCACAAAGACCTATGGTCAGGCATTGCTGATCACGGGCCATGATTTCCAGGAGAATCAGGCGGAGAAACTGGAACTCATTGTTGACGAAGGTTCTTTTCAGGTTAGCGGTTTTATATACGATCAATACAACAATCCGGTTTCGGGAGCGACTGTCGTTCTGGACTGGGAGCATACATCCAATGCGGCACGCAGCACTGCCATACGGCAGGTTACGACCGATCCGAGCGGGCGTTTTCTGATTGAAAATATTGGCCGGGGCGCGCACTCTTTGTTGGTAACTGCCCTGGAGCACCAAAGTTTCAGGACCGATCTAATTGTGGGCGTGGATAGCACTGACTTTACAATTGTTCTACCTGCAATCTGATTCTTATACAGTGGTCAATAACGGTGCGTATGGATGCGGATTTGCGAGCACTCTCCAGGTTTCCCGGAGTCACCGAGACCGTAAACATGAGACGCATGAGGGCCTCGCGTTTCTAACTTTTCTGTTGATCGTTACTACAGTGATGTTGTATTAGTGATCGAGACGTTCGAAAGCTGATTTAACCGCCGGTCTGTCTTCAATCTTTTCAATCCATTGGCGAAAATTTACTAGTGGCCCCAGCTTGTCGGACGCCCCAAACCTGGTCAGATACTGAAGTCCGCTTCTGGCCCACGGGAAAACCATCATATCTGCAATCGTGTATTCCGGACCGCCCAGATAGGGTTCCTGGCCCAGGCGGTTTTCCAGCACCTGATACAGTCTCACGGTTTCATTCAAGAACCGATCAACGGCATAGGGAACAGGGGGGCTGGCTTGTACAAAATGTCCCCACTGACCGATCATGGGGCCGAACCCACCCACCTGCCAGTACACCCACGAAAGTGTTGAAGCCCGGATTTGCCCCTTCGGTGCCAGAAAGCGGGAATATTTGTCGGCGAGGTAGGTGAGGATTGCACCTGATTCGAACAACACGACGTCATCGACGAGTGCCGGAATTTTGTGATTGGGATTTATTTCGGAAAGTTCCTTTTCAAACTGCTTTCCGGCAGTGATGTCAACCGGGATCAGTTCATAGGACTCTTCGATTTCCTCAAGAAAAATTACGGGTTTTTGGCCATTCGGTGTGTTCCAGGTATACAGTTTTATCATGAGATTTCTCCATCAAGGACGGCGGCTATAGTCGATTTCTATCGGAGTTGGCCCGTGCACAGGACCGATCAGTTGCTCCATTTGCATGCGAAACCGCTCAACCCGATCTCTTTTCAGCATCCATCGATGAAAATCACCCGGGGAGGTATTGTGGTTTAGTACAGACTTATGGCCGCCCGGCGCCTCAATATCCATACGAACTGGAAACTGCAGCCAACTGCCCTGAAATTCTTCTGAGAGCATCCAGTTCAGATAGAGTCTGGCTGCCGCTTTGTTCTTGGCTTGGGTAGGAATACCTGCCGTCTGATACCAGGTCAGGAAGTAATCCTCTCGTGGAAAGACAAATCGAGTATTGCTGTCGGGAAAGGGTTCAAACGCCCAGAACGTCGTAAAGCTTGCGGCGTACCATCCATTATTAATGGCAACGTAAGGCATCGCTGTTCCGCGTATCCAGGTCGGCTCGGTGGCGACCAGTTGCTCGAGATAGTTCCAGCCGTAAGCCTCCTTTAGGTTCCAGAACTGATACAGGACCGCGTCATCATCATGGGGATAGGTCAGAATGACCTTTCCTTTCAGATCAGGGTCCAGATAGTCGAGAGCGTCGCGCGGTGCGTCGTCTTCATCGATCAGATCCAGATTGATATAGTTTGTAAATGTTACCCCGTAAAGACCAATCCACCGTCCGTGGGGATCTTTGTGATCAGGGAAAACCTTGTCCCAGTTCTTTGGTCGATAGCGTTCCAGAAGGTCGTTTTCAGCGTAAAAGTTGAAGTCGTGGAGAGTTTGAAACTGAATGACGTCCGGAACCTCAGTCCTCTCACCTGACGCTCTCGCATTATCGTACCGTGGCGCATGATTAATGCTCACGTCCACACTGTGGGCAACGTTAAGCTTTGGAAATCTCGCTTTGAACATATCCAGGTAGTAGTCGACCTGGTCCGGTTTGTCGCCACCTGCTCTTAGAATAAATTCGCCACCTTCATCAAGGGCGGCAGCGTAGAGCTCATCAAGCGATCGACTTTCAATTTCCGCCGCCGATGTGCTGACTGAAATCAGTGCAAGGAGCCCAAGCCCTGCGCGCGTTAAACCAAGTATCATGTGTTTCGATTGCCTCGTTAAATCTGAATAAAGCCTGTGAAAAAAAGGTCGCATCAACTCGAATTACCGGTTTTCTGCCGATGCGGTCCTGCCGGTTGCGAACTGGTAAGAGCGATTGAGGATAATTTTGATGGTTTCCAGTTCGTCTTTGTCGCGAGGTGAGAACACCATCACCAGACCTTTCGGGAAGTGTCCCAGTGTTACCAGAAAGTGGTCCTCCCCCCAGCCTTTGTACACCACTTCATGCGCATCCTCTGCGGACAGCATCAGATGCATGCTGCCGTTGTCTGGATGAGGGTGGATGTGTGCGAATTCCCGACCGATCATGAACGCCGCTTGATTGCATGAGCAGTTTTGATGCATTACCAGTGCGCGCGCTCCGGGCACGGAAATAGCACTGTGCTCATTTTGAACATCAGGTAATGCGAACGCCCACTCATGCAGTTTATCCACGATTTCATCGGAGCCGTGCTGATCGATTTGCGAGTGCGGAATTGAGCTCGTGGTGTTCGGTTTGGGACCGAATCGCTCGGTAAGTTCGAATGAGTCTGTCATTGCTCAGGTTTCCTGCTTTCTTTCAGAAAAATATAGTATGAACATAAACGCAATACAATTTACAATAAGTGCAAATTAATATTGCAAATATGCACAACTAGTGAACTGGAGTGATATTCCTTATGTTCTTGCGGTGTGTCGGACCGGGAGTCTGTCAGGCGCCGCCCGCAGACTTGGCGTCAATCATTCGACTGTTTTTCGGCGCATCGAAGCGCTGGAGAAAAACCTGGGAGTGAAGCTCTTCGAACGGTTACCCGAAGGATACGTGCTGACGTCCGCCGGTGAGCATTTCTATCGACGGGCGATAACTATCGAAAACGGAGTGGACACTCTAAACAGAGAGCTGGGAGGAAAAGATCTGCGGTTGGAAGGTCGACTGGCGGTCACAACGACCGACTCTTTGCTCTATCGTTTGACACCGGTATTTTTAAAATTTCAAGAGCAGTACAAAGAAATTGATTTGCGGCTCATTTCAGAAACCCGTGCGCTTAACCTGAATCACAGAGATGCGGACATAGCTCTCAGGCCGACACAGAATCCACCGGAGCAGTGGGTTGGCAGAAAACTGTTTCCAATTATCTGTGCGACCTATGCACACAGAGACTATTTGGCTGACGTACAGAATCAAGCCGAAGAAACTCGCCGATGGATTGGCTTAAGTGAGGACTTAAATCGATCGCCAATGCATCAGGTCCAAAATCTGATCAAGCCTAAAACTGCTCCAGTTACCGTAGTCAATACTATGATGGGTGTTTTCGAAATGATCCGCAGTGGACTTGGTATAGGTGCAATGCCTTGTTACCTGGGAGAACATTGTGAGGAGCTTGTTCGAGTGCATGAGCCGATGGAACAATTTTCTTCTCATCTTTGGATATTGGCCCATCCTGATATGCACAGAAGTGCCAGAGTGCACGCCTTTTTCAAGTTTGCTACCCAATTAATAACTGAAGACTATATGCACGCCAAATCAGGGTGACGCAGTAAATATCCGTGTCCGTAAGGAGAAGACTGTTTATTTGATTTTGACTTACGCTGATCTAAGCGGGTTTTTTACCGCGTAGATGTGTTGGTCTGAGTTGACCTTCATCCAAAGCCAGAATCATCTTTTCCCAAACCTCAATTTCATGGTCGACAAATTCATTGCCGACTTCCGCACATAAACTAGCGTAGAGATCCCCACGCAAACGTTCTTTCTCAACACGCGCCTGCTGTCGGTACCAGTCATTTCGATCCACAACCGCGACATCAATAAACCCGGCATCCTCCAGAGCCTGCTGATAGATACTTGCCGTGGCGAGACCGAAATCCAGTCCTTCTGCCTCCAGATATTCCTGCATCGCACTTGAAGGGTTGTCGTCATAACCTGCCAACCAGTCGCTGGCAGCGAACCACCCTCCGGGTTCGAGCACGCGAAAAATGTCTTCTGCCAACGCGCGTTTGTCGGGTATGTGGATAATCGAGTCCTTGCTCGTCACGACAGAAAAACCGGAATCACCAAATTCGAGCGGTCCCGGATTGACGCAGAGAAATTTTGCCCGCGTGCCGAGATTGTATTTTTTTGCGAGTTCATTGCAACGATCAATAAGCCCTTGATCCACATCGATGCCCACGACGTTTTCGGCATGATGATGATTGATAAGGTGCAGATCCACACCGCCCAATCCGCAACCAATATCGAGAACGGTGGACCCGCTTAAATCAATTCCATCAAGATATCGGTCAACTTCATCTGTTCCGCCGGGGGACATAAATCCTTCTCCCCATAGAGTTTCCAGCAATGTCATAAGCTGATCGTCATATTCCTGAGTATGGTTGGGTTCTGTCATTTCTTTATTACTGGCTGTCGAATTTTGCGGTTTCAAAACGATTATTTTGACGACTTTTGCGGTACTGTACCAGTGGAAAAACGGCGTGAGAGCCTCGAATTAATCCCGATTAACGTTTTCCTGTAGTGCTCATCTGATAGTTGACGAGCTGGGAATAAACTGATCGTTTGTCCAGTAATTCCTGATGCGTGCCCTGTTCCACTGTCCGACCGTCTTTCAGGACAACAATCTGATCGGCATCTCTGATGGTCGCAAGCCGATGGGCGATCACCAGGGTTGTCCGATTTTGCATCAATGATCCAAGTGCATGATGAACCGCGTTTTCACTAATCGCATCGAGATGTGATGTTGCCTCATCGAGAATCAGTATCGGTGCATCCCTGAGAAAAGCGCGGGCGATCGACACACGCTGGCGCTGACCGCCAGACAAGGCGTATCCGCGTTCACCAACCTCGGTGCTTAGTCCCGCAGGTAATTTTTCGATGAACGTCTCCAGTTCGGCGTTGCGGATTGCTCGGGCCAGTTCTTCTTCGCTGGCATCGGGTTTTGCCATCCGCAAATTGGATTCCAGAGAGTCGTTAAAAAGGTAGGTGTCCTGGGCTACCAGAGCGACCCGAGTTCTTAGATAGTCCAGCGGGAAAGATCTGATATTATGGCCAGCGATAAAGATTCCGCCTTGTTGAGGATCCCAGAACCTTAAGAGCAGATGCGCCAGTGTTGTTTTTCCTGCGCCCGACGCACCAACGATTGCCACCGTTGTACCTGCTGGAATATGCAAGTCAATGTTGCTAAGTGCCAAGTGATTCTGGCCCTCATAACAGAAATCAACTGACTGAAACGAGATGTCATGCGAAGCGCCTTCTGGAAGAGACTTTCGATCCGGAGAGTCCTCCGCAATATCGCCGATTGGGGGCTGGCTGGCGTGCACCTGGATCAATCGATTGGTTGCGGCGAAAGTTTCTGCGAGTTGCCTTCCCGTATCTGAAATTTCGATAACCGGCAAGAAAGCGGCCATAGAGGCGAGAGCAAGCAGGGGCAGATAGGCCGCATCAAGTTCACCGGCATTGACCAGTGAAACCGACACCAGAATCACGGCCAGCCCAGAACCCACGGTCAACAGGTCAGTGACGACAATGTGTTTTGTCATTTCACTGAAAAAGGGCAGGCGTTCTCGATGGTGCCGTTCAATCAGCTCTACAAACTGGGATCGACGGTGTGCAGTAGCCTGATAGGCCAATAATTCACTCAGACCCTGGATACTTTCAACGGTGTGTGCAGAAAGTGTGCCCAAAAGTTGCCGCGCCCGAGCCGCAAGACGATCAATACGCCGCCGCAAAATAACGGGCATACAGACGACCAGAAGCAAAAATGGAAGCAGTGTTGCCGCCAGCAAAGGGTCAAAATTCGACAGCAGGACCAGCACCAGTGTTGGCACCAGTGCGGCAACAAAAACAGGTGTGATGGTGTGAGCGAAAAAGTACTCCACCATTTCAATATCGTGAGTGGCGAGGTTGATCATGTCGCCGCTTCGTCGTCGAATCATAAATGCCGGAGCGAGGCTGTCGAGCTTTCGGAACAGAGCGATTCGCATGTCGGTCAGCATTCTGAAGGCCATGTCGTGGGCCAGCCAGGACTCCAGCCAATGAAAAAGTGCTGCAATAAACGCGACGACTCCAAGTGTGATCAGCCATGGCATGAAATCCTCACCGTTTCTGACCGAAACCGCCGCAAGTGCCGACAGCAAAGTAACACCAATAAAAGCCAGCACTCGGATAACACCAAGGCTAAAGACAGTGACCAGACGCCCTTTCCACGGTGCGGCAAGCTTCAGCAGTTGCCAGAGTACCTGTCGCCATGAATAGGCGTCAGATTTCAATATATCGTTCTGCAGGTCTGCTTCGTCCGAAGCAATATCCAGTGGATTCGGCGTCTGTACATCGGTTTCTGATGGGCCGTTGCCAGGTATAGATAATGAGGCAGGAGGCAGCGGTTTGGTCGATTCACGATCAGAAATTTGAGACGCCATTAGCGTGGCATAAATGCCCTGTCGTTCGAGCAGTTCAGTGTGTGTGCCCTGTTCCGCGATCTTCCCCTGATCAAGAACCAGAATACGATCGCAACCGATTATGCTCGACAATCGATGCGCCATAATTAGCGTCGTGCGATTCTGCATCAAGCGGTCGAGTGCGATCTGAATGACTGCTTCATTCCTGGCATCGACTGATGACAATGCTTCATCAAGAATCAGTATCGGCGCATCTCTCAACAAGGCGCGTGCTATCGCCAGTCGCTGTCTTTGTCCTCCGGAAAGGCGGATACCGCGTTCGCCGATGATGGTGTCGTAACCCTGGGGAAGCTCTACAATAAACTCATGGGCGTTTGCACGTTGTGCGGCTGTTATCACTGCTTTGTCGTCCGCTGTCTCATCTCCCATCAAAATATTGTCCCGGACCGTGCCGTGGAACAGATGAGTATCCTGACTGACAACCGAAAACCGGTTTCGAAGGCAATTTAGCGACAGGTCCCGGATATCAACGCCGCCAACTCGAATACAGCCGGAATCCGGGTCATAAAATCGCAGCAGCAGGCGAGCGATCGTAGATTTTCCGCAGCCGCTGCTTCCCACTATGCCAATCCGCTCTCCTGGCTTAATGTTAAAGCTCACATGATTGTGAACCAGACCGCGCGACGACCTGTCGGGTGCTGGACTTGACGCATAACCGAATACAACGTCGTCGAAGGATACGCTGGCCGTCAGTGTGTCCGGATCGGTTTTGGCATACTCAAGAATATTGGGTTTGGCATTTAACACAGAGAAAACCTGTTTCTCTGCAGATTCCGCCAACATTCCATCGTGGAGCAGACTGCGAAGTTCTCGAAGCGGGCGGAACACTTCAACGCCCAGCAGCAGAACCATTACCAGTGTCTCAAATTCCATGAGCCCATGAGTAACTCGATACGCGGAAACAGCAATCGCAGCGGCGGCACCTAATGCGATGCCAATATCCGTTATCCCTCGCGAGAGTGAATTCGTTGCCAACACCCACATGGTACTTTGGAATAATTCATCAGCATGCCGGGCAAGCTTGTTTTCACGCGCCTTGCTCTGCCCAAAGGCTTTCAGAGTCACCAGACCCTGCAGCGCATCGAGAAACTCGGAAGCAAAGGCTCGATAGGCCTTTGCCCGACGCAGGGAATTTTCCGTATCCCAACGATGAAAAAGCCCGGGGGCAATAAGCGTAAACAGCGCGGCAATAAGCAGGGTAAGCGCCACCGGAAAATCCAGAAAGGCAACAATAGTGAAAATAACAAACGGCGTCACAATCGCTACGAAAAACTGAGGAAGGAAGCGTCCGAAATAAATTTCCAGCTGCTCCACCCCTTCAACCGCGGCTGAACTGATTTCGCCGCTGCGCAGATGAGAAAAATGTGCCGGTCCCAGAGCAACCAGCTGGTCATACAGGCTTGTCCGAATTCGAAGCTGTATTCTTTGGGCTGTTTTATGGGACATCATTAATCGAAGATAGTCCCAGAGCGCGTAGATCAACATCAGCGCGAGAATAGCTGCGGCAGGGAGCATAATGCTCTGCAGTGACGCGCCGCCCAGAATTTCTCCAATCAGCCACCCCATCAGCAGCAGTCGCGACATGCCGATCACTGAACCGACCAGACCCATGCCCACAGAAATGGCGATACGATGACGGAAATTCTTTGTCAGAGACCAGAGATTGCGGTTCAGATACATAGTGGAGACTGAGCGGTGACTAACGATGATTGCAGAGAATAGCTTTAATAATATTGAATAGCTCTAAGAAATTATGCATAGTATCTATACGAATATGTTTAGTTGGTCGCTTATTTTATGAATCTTGATTGGGACGATTTGCGAGTATTTCTCGCAATCAGCGAACAGGGGAACCTATCGGCTGCATCTCGAGAGTTAAAAGTGAGTCAGCCAACAGTAGGCCGACATCTAAAGTCTCTGGAAGAGAGCCTGGGTACCCTGTTGTTTGATCGATTACCCGATGGTTTGGCGTTAACCAGCCACGGAGAACAGCTGGTGCCGCTGGCTCGCAACATGGAAAATGTTGCCGATGCCGTATGGCGGCAACAGGCGAGCTTCAAGAACGAAGTCAAAGGCACGGTACGAATTTCGATGTATGAACAGGTCGCGCAGTTCTTTATGCAGTACCTTCCTGAACTGCGAAACCGTTGCCATCAAATTGAAATCGAATTATCCATTGCTCACAACGCTGCTAATTTATCGCGCCGGGAAGCAGATCTGTTAGTCCGAGAATGTCTTCCGGATGTTCCCGATGTGATTGCGAAGCGACTGGGGCACTACCACTATGCGGTTTATGGCGCGAGAGAGTACATTGACCGGAATCCGGCGGCTCTGACCGAGCGTAGATACGAGGAATGTGACTGGATTGGATTTGATGACGAACACGTCGGCTTTTTTGGGCAGCAGTGGCAACGCGAAAAGCTGATGAAAAGAAAACCGATTGTAAGAAGCAACAACGGCGTTGTGCTGCTGGACGCAATACTAAAAGGAACGGGTATTGGCGTGCTCCCCTGTTTTATTGGCGATCAGGAATCCTTGCTTCAGCGTCTTGAGCTGGTTCCCGGGGATGGTCCGACTTTATATCTGCTTGTGCACAAAGATATGCGCAAGTCTGCGGCTGTTCGATTGATGATGGATGCTGTCGTTGACTTGTTTACACAAAACAATGAAGTCTTGCACGGCGAACACACCCATACGCATTTACCGGGTTCACAATCGCATCGGTCAACGTCTAAGCCTGGGGAGACGCAAAGTGGGTCTCGGGACTACTAATATTCAATATTCTGAGCAGAACTTTGCCAGCAAGCGTTAGCGAGATTAGAGTCTAACGGGTAACTACAAAAGTGTGGGATTCTAAAACTTCTCTTCCGCGTCAATTACAGGTTCGTTATTTGCAGCGAGCACGCGCATCTCAGAAGGAGAACAGCTATAGGTTTGCTTGAAGCGCTTGCTAAAATAGCTGTGCGAATGGAATCCCGTAGCCAGTGCGATGCTATTAAGTGGGAGTTGGGATTCTTCAACCATTTTTCTGGCACGTTGCAGGCGTAATCTAAGGTAGTACTGATTCGGGGTGAGCTTTTCGTGACGTTGAAAGCAGTTTTCCAGACTTCGGACAGTAGAACCAACCCGATCGGCGAGCTCAACGATTGTGATCGTGTTTTCAATATGATTCTCCATAATTTCCACAGCTGAACCCAGGACTGCGGACTTTAGTTGCAGTCGAAGATAGCGACTGCGCCGTGTCGTCTCTTCGATGCTCCGCATTCGATCCTGCAGAAACTGCTCGGCAACCTGACTTGCTAGTTCAAGACCATGATCCTGAGAAATCATATACAACAACATGTCCAGAGCAGACATGCCGCCTGCGCAGGACAGTATGTTTTTGTTCACGGTAAATAAATTATCCTGCAGTCTGATATTTGGATACAGCTCTCGGAAAATGTTCTTGTGCTCATCGACAATTGTGCAGTGTCCTGATTTGATAATTCCGGCGCGTGCGAGTATCAGTGTGCCACTCGTAAGACATCCGATTCGTTTCTGATCCGCTGCATGTTTTCTAAGCTTCCGAAATGTTGGGGCATGATCATAGGCAGCGGCATGTCGATAAGCACATATGAATAGGGTGTCACCAGTGTTATCCAGATTGCTGAATTGCTTTTCGGTTTTAACGGGCGCCATGCCTGAACTGGGCACCAAAAGAGTATCGTCACTGGATGCGCTGACCAGCTGTATATTGAACAATTTCTCTCCTTTCGCCTGATTGGCAACCAGCAGGGCATCGACAGCCAGAGAGTAGGAAGTCAATGCAAAGCCGGGAAAGAGCAGGAAGGTCATATTTTTCATAGAGGCCTGAAAATCGGAATAATATGCATGTATGAGTATAATAATTACAGATAATTACGTATTTATTATATCTATTGCGTCGACTGAATAACACAATCCCGGCACCTGTAGACCAGCCTGGATTTAAAGATGAGCGTTGATGCATTGCATGAAATCGGTAGCAAAGCCGTATCTTTCGATCAGATTCCGGTTATCGATGTGGGGCCACTGATAGATGGCAGTGATCCCAGTCGCGTGGCCAGTCAGCTAGCAGAAGTTTGTGAAAACATCGGTTTTCTTTACGTAAGGAACCATGGAGTTAGCCAACAACTGGTTGACGATACGTTTCGGCAAACGAAAGAATTTTTTGCGTTGCCGTTGGATGAAAAAGCCAAGCTCGGGATTGAGCTATCGGGACCTACGCTGCGTGGGTATATCCCACTGTATGGAGAAAACGTTGATCCAAAATTCTCCAGAGACTTAAAGGAGTGTTTTGATTTCGGATTCCACGGAGATCAGATTTCACCGTTTTTTGGTCCTAACCTTATGCCGGATCACCCCGTTCTGTTCAGGCAGACGGTTGAAGACTATTACGATGCAATGTTAGCGTTGTCGAAGAAGTTGGTGGAAGGTATAGCGTTGAGTTTAAATCTACCGGCTGGCTACTTCGCCGAAAAGCAGAGAAATCCAATAACAATACAGCGACTGTTGCACTATCCACCGCAACAGGGAAAGATTGATATCAGTGAACTAGGCGCAGGCGCTCACACCGATTATGGATTTCTTACCATACTGAATCAGGACGATGCCGGAGGTTTGCAAGTGCAGAATCGTGAGGGAGTCTGGGTAGATGCGCCGCCCATTCCTGGCACATTCGTGATCAATGTGGGTGATCTGGTTGAGACTCTGACTAACGGCCGCTATGTATCGACGATGCATCGCGTGATTAACACCAGTGGAGTCGAGCGCTATTCCATACCTTTCTTCATTGATATGGATTTTGATGCAGTTGTCGAGCCCGTACCTACATGCCCAAAACCCGTATCGGAGAAAAGTTATCCGCCGTTTGTCTGCGGGCAGCACAAATATCGGCGGTTTTTAGACAGCTACGCTCATCTGGGAGTGAGCTGAATATTTGCTCGAATTGTATGCTGCATTAGACCAAACGGCCGAACAACGATAGCTTGCGTCAAACTGTGGTGGTGTCGCTCTGAATAACGAGACGCTGCATTCATTTTTAATTTACTGTGGTACCTGAGGTTGCTGCGCCTGAACTTGATTGATCCTGATCGCAAAATGCGATAATTCTCCGAAATGATCAACCAAAATTTTGCATTGTATGGCAGTAACTCTAGGCCGCAGTATTACTGATACAAAAAGAACAGTTTCTTTCAATCATCTTGGCGAATACGGAAGATTGGGAAACATGATGTTTCAGTGTGCGGCCGTTCTTGGGATTGCACATCACACTGATCGGACTCCCTGCTGTAATTTAACGAACAATAAGTTGTTCCATGATTCGTTCAAGCTTGCAGATTTGTCAGATCGTTACGTAGCAGAATCTGTTGCAAAATACGAGCGAGGGTTTGAATTTGACGCAGGTTTCTATGATCTCGAGTCTGACCGGAACTGTGATTTAGTGGGATTCTTTCAGTCTGAAAAATACTGGAAAGTAATTCAGGGTGCTGTTCGCGAGAACTTTTGTTTTGATTCCGAAATCAAACAGAAAGCCAAAAAGCTGGTTCCGCCTGAGGTTGCGACTGTCTCAATTCACGTGAGACGTGGAGATTATGTTGCCAAATCGAAATACCACCACAACATTTCACTGCAGTGGTATCAGCAGGCTGCAGACCGGTTCAGAGATTGCAGGCCAATCGTTTTTTCTGACGATATTGAATGGTGCAGGTTCAACATGTCCTTTCTGCAGGACGCTATTTTCATAGATCATGGTGTTGAAATAGAGAAAAGTCCTGATGTTAAGACCGACGAGCTCGGCTACATCGATCTCTGTGCAATGTCTCTGTGCAACAAACACATTATTGCGAACAGCAGTATGAGTTGGTGGTCGGCTTATCTTGGTGGTGGCGAGACCATTGCACCTAAACAGTGGTTTGGTGTTAATGGCCCGTCAGACTGGAGTGATGTTTATCCGGAAAAGGAAAGCTGGATGATCGTATAGACCGTTACTCGGTCATCATTTTCTACACTAAAGTAGTGTGATTACAGTGCCAGTCAAAGCCAGGACTCTGCAGATTTCCGCGAGAACGAGGTTGGTTAGTCGATGTTGCGGCTTTTGATTTCAAATTTGATCTGTCGTGATCCAACATGAGATCCTTTTGTAATTTGGTATTCCTAACTTCTAATCTTCGACTTCTTTCGGTGGAATCTCAATTCGGTTGGAGATTACTGTCAGGTCGGATGGTCACCGTTCTAATTCCAAACCGCAGTCACAAAACACGAATGCAAGAAATGCAAAACGCTCGCAAATATAGAGTCGCCGTTTAAAAATTTCAGCATCTGAAAACAAAATGGACTTGGCTTTCGGTTTACGAGTAAGAAACGAGAGATCCTAGACGTTAATTCACCTTAACTATTTGAGTTGGCCAGGGATCATTGAATTCACCCCCGTTTTGCCAGTACTTTATTTCATCGCTTGTAAGAAAGCAGTGCTTTAGTGCTTCTTCAAATGTGTCAACTTGAGTCTTGTCTCCAATGATCGTTAAGTGGCAGCATCGGTCGCCAAATTGGCCGCTTTCTTTCTCCAGTCTTTTTTCCAGCAACTCGATCTCCATCTTGGAGAGGCCATTCTCGCTGTCTTCCAGGATGCCGGAACGCCAGAAACCCACAAACTCAAGATTTATACCTCCTGCAGCCTGATTCCAAAGAAGAGAAAACTTGTCACGTGTAGGAAACCAGAAAAAGCCTTTACTTCGATAAACCTTGTCTCCCAAATGTTTATTACAGACCGCCCACAGGCGATCAGGATGAAACGGCCGGTCATCTTTGATAATTCTTGTAGCAAGATCATAAGGTCGTTCATCATAAGCCTCCGATTCAATCACAGGCCTTAGTTCTTCAATCAACTTTTCAACCTTGTAAAAATCATAATTTGGCATGGTGAGCACGTCATCAATGGCCAGCTTTCCCCATGGTACAGAGAGTATATTTACATACGGGTTAAGCTGGTGGGCGAATCCAGCTATTCTCTGGAGATCGCCATCTTCAAGTCTGTCTGACTTTGTCAGCATCAAGTGACTACAGAACATGATTTGTTCAACTAGCAGATTTACAGTACTCCGTAAATTGCTTTTTAAGTTACTTTGCAGTTGCGGCAAAATGTCTTTGCCATAGTTAAAATCCTGCGCAAGCAGTGAGCTATCAACCAGAGTTAATACTCCAGTCAGGTCAAAATCCTGGGTTAGATTGAAGAACTCTACCAGAGGCATAGGATGACAGCTGCCTGAGGTCTCGATAAGGATAAGATCGGGTTTGCTTCCCGAAAGAATTTTTTGCAACGCCTGTTCAAGTTTATCTAATCCAGTTCGACTGCTGAGAATGCACGAGTAGATCGATTCAAAGTAGCAGTTCGACTGCTTGGTGATTTCCATATCTGCAACCAGTTCGCCATCGACATCGAGCTCGCTCATGTCGTTTACGATGACACAAACGGATAAGCCCTTTTTGGCCGATTGGTTAAGCAAGCTTTTTAATAAAGTAGTTTTGCCGGAGCCAAGAAATCCGTTAAGGATTACTGTTGGGACTGACGTCTTAGACTTAGCAGTTGGCTTACCGGTGTTCATGGGTGCGGGTCTGATGGTTTCTAACTTAAGATAGTCGTTGGTTGTTATGGGACATCAATTGGTCACTTCCTCAATGTTAGACGAGCGTTCCCCATCGGTTTTGAAATCAACACGAACCGGAAGTAATCGAATGAAGTTGTTGTAGTATCGCTGGGCTTCTTCTTTGTGGCCAAGATTGTTAAAGACGGCTCCGTTATAGTAGCTTAGTCCCCCCACTACAAAGTTTTGAACGCTTGAGTCAAGTTCGCTGAGATATGGGTCGGACTGGGGAGGCGTGGTCTCTAGCAGTTCGTTCAGAAACTTCAAAAACGGGATTCCGACAAACCATTCCGCGTTGCCAGCGCGGGCGTTGCGGTGACTGATGGGTGCCTGATAATCGATTACAGGGTTGTTATCTGTATGGATAGGACCTTTCGGAACGATTTCGCGGCTCTCTCCGAGATTTCCAGCGTAAAATGGAAGGGTCAATGCGAGAAATGTGGTTGGATTTAGATCAGCCCGTCCACTCAGATGACGCCCGTTTCTCAATACAGCTTCAGTGCTAAAGGGTTTGGCATCTACAGAGCCGACTAAAGCCAAAATTGGCTTTTCTACGTAAAAGTCACCGCGCCACACGCGAACCTGAGGGAAGACATCAAGAAAGGTTCGCACAATAGTCCAGAACTCAATGTCGGTAACCTGATAGAGGGGAATCCACTGTACGTAGATGCCTCCCGGTCGCAGACGATCTCGAGCTGTTGCATAGTGATCACGACTGTATACGTTGCCGACTCCTGCTCGCCATGGGACAAATAGATCGGCAAGAATTGCATCGTACTGATCATTCCGACCGCGCAGTTCGTTGCGACCGTCTCGGGGAATGATGCGGGCTTTATCGTTGTTGAACAATCCTAGTGCATATTTGTCGAAGAACTGCGCGCCAGCAGTAATCACCTCCGGGATCAACTCTGTTACCGTGATATCCTGGCTGGGAAGTCGCAAGCCCGCGCCAGCAGTAATACCTGTACCCATACCAAGATAAAACAGTCGCTCCGGTGAGGGGTGGGGCATAAGTGGAATTAGTGTCTGGTTCTGTTCATGCTCCATTGCGGCAGAGCTTCCTAATGCATAAAAGTTATTAACTTTTATGCGCAGCGAATTTCGGCGTTCGATAACGGACACGTGCCCATCAGGTCCCTCCCAGGATGCGAGGAGTTTTTCTGACTTTGCATTTAGGCGAACTCCGGGCAATCCCGAAGGATCGGCATAAGTAAACAAAAATACGATGCTTAGTATTGAACCAACGACCAGAATACGTGAGTGACGCATGGCTACCAAAATGGCAAGGAGAAAGTAGGCGAGAGCAACGATCTGCATGCTTCGCCAAAGACCGAATTCACCCAGCATTACAAACCCGGCAATCAGTGATCCAGCGATTGCGCCTGCCGTGTTAATGGCGGACAGTCGCCCCAGCACCTTTCCTGCCTCGCCGCTGCGTTCCGCGACGCGAAGCAGATAGGGGAAAACCGTGCCAACGGCGACGCCGGGAATAAACAGAACTGCAACGGTACCCGCAAATACAGAAATGAGATAAGTTGACCATTGTTCGCCTGCACCCAGATAGCGCATTCCATCCGTAAATTCAAAAAATACAAACGGAGTCGATAGTGCCCCAATGCCTGCCAGTATCGATAAAAAGGCGAGAACCCGCCAGGGCAAAGTACTGATACGAATGCATAGCCTGGCAACGAAGGCGCCTGTGGACAAGGCCGCAAGGAAAACAACAAGAATCACAGAAAAGGTATAGACCGAGTTTTGCAGGACCTGCTGGAACATTCGCGTCCACAAAACCTCGAGTCCGAGAGCGAGCATGCCCGATAGTAGTGCTGCGGCGACAAGCACTGGAGAAGTGAGTGAAACCCGTGGGTTTGGACTAACCTGCCTCGATTCAGAGGTTGGCGTTTGAGACGAGCGAGTGTTTATTTGTAGTTGATGGCGTCCTATTGACCAGGCAATGCCTCCAATTACAAGTGAGGCCGCCATGGCAACCAAATACGCTCCATTAAAACCCACCCACTTCGGTAACCAGAACCCGGCGGCCAGTGCCCCGGATGCGGCCCCCATTGTATTGACTCCATATAGAAGAGCGCCTGTCCGGCCGAGTGTATTCTTATTACCGACGACGTGTTGACACAGAAGGGGCAGCGTACCACCCATCAGAATCGCCGGGGGTAACAGTACGAATGCGGCGAGAAACATTTTGGCAAGTAGTAATAGCTCCGATGTCTCGCCCAGAGCCTCGTGGAGCGGTGTATAAATTTTGGCGTACAAAAAGATCAGGCAGAAATACAACGCCCCGGACACCCCAACACCAATTTCGAGTATTCCGTACTCCCTGAGAGGTAGACGAACCCTGGGTGCACGGTGGCTCCAGATGGCGCCACCAATCGCTAATCCGCCGAAGAATACTGCAAGGGTACCGGCGGTTGCATGCGATGTAGCTCCAAAGAGCTGTGTAAGCTCCCGCATCCAGAGCACCTGGTACACCAAACTAGCGAAACCGGAGACAAACAGTAAACCCGTTAGGACAGCTAGATTGCTGGATCTGTTATGCATCTCGTCGATATTTGGGGTGTTAAAACAACAGAATCAGGCTCGGACTGCACAGTTGTGAGTTGTCTGGGAAGATTTTTTGACTGCGCAGTGTTAAGCAGTATTTGCAACGGCCAGTTGTTCCAACACAGTATCGAATTCATTCATAAGTCCGATTTGACTCAATTCGGGTCGTTTACTCGTTAAATTTGGAAATTAGATATGTTATGTTATAACATTACATAAAATATTAACCAAAAATTAACATGTTTGAATTGAAAGCCAAAGCCGCAATAGTTCTCCTGTTCGGAACACTCTTTTCACTCACTGTCAATGCACAGAATAACGAATCTCTCAAGCTTCCAGGGATAACAGTTACTGCGACACCACTGGACCTGGAATTGTCGGAAATTGCTGAATCCACAACGGTTTTGCAAGGAGAATCTCTGGGCCGCGAACAGGGTAACAGTATCGGGGAAACACTGGCGCGGCAGCCAGGAATTCACAATGCCAGCTTTGGGCAAAACGTTGGACGTCCGGTTATTCGTGGATTTCAGGGCGCCCGAGTGGGTGTTTTGAACAATGGTTTGTCGTCTGCAGACGCATCGACTTTCTCTCAGGATCACGCGGTTCCAACGGAACCTTTATTGCTGGATCAGGTTGAGGTGATCAGAGGTCCTGCGACGCTGCTTTACGGTTCCGGTTCCATTGGTGGAGTTGTGAACATGGTTTCCAGCTCGATTCCGGATGACGTTCCAGAAGGCGGCTTTGACGGCCAACTGATTCTGCAGGGGGATACCGCAGCTGACGAACGAATGGGCGGTGTGAAACTCAATTTTGGGCAAGGCGCTTTTGCAGGTTCTGTACGTGCTTTCTCTCGCAGCACTGACGACTATGAGATACCGGGTGAAGCTGAGCTCTTTCACGATGAAGATGAAGAAGAGGAAGAGGAAGAAGAAACAGGCGTCCTGGAAAACAGCTTTTTTGACAACAATGGCG
>JBCCGE010000054.1:0-21444 GCA_039029455.1 Pseudomonadota bacterium
AAAAAATCCCACCCTGGGGCCTACCTTAATTCGCTGCTGCCGTCAAAACGTCCCACCGCTCTGAGTTTTCTGTATAAAAAAAACCACGACTCTATCAATAATCCAGTCCAAACTTTAGGTCCGGTCCTTTCCAGAGTGCTCGGCATCAAGATGCGGAGCGCAGAATAACGACCCCTTCGAAACAAAAGAACAGCTCTTGAAGGTTCAGGGACTACAAGCAAAAACTGACCGTTCCCGACCCAGGGATAGGGATGACAACACAGAACGTATCTGCAGGTGCTGGAGCCTGCACGTTGGTGGTCACCGCTACCAGATCACTGTCCGGGTTTTGATCAGTAAGATCTGCGGTCCACATCAACTCACCCTCGACCAGTCCCTCAGTAGCAAGGTGCGGAAGAGCAACAATTTGCGTGCCCGCGAGCGCCATAAAATCAAACAATACGTGTTCATCGTATGATTGATTATTTTGTACGACCAGCATCACACCAGTCTCTGGTTCAGAGCAGGTGCTCTGCAGCTGCACTGTAACGGGGATGTCCGGATCACCAATGCGAACCGAATCGGGAACAACCAGCGCTTCAATATCAATGTCCAGCTGTACATCGAGACCATCACAACCGTGCCCGGTTACTGCAACCTCGATTTCACTGTTGGCAGCTGCACTTGAGTCAATCTTTACGCACCCGGAATCGACGGCCTCGCCGTCAGGCGTATAGGTAATGGTCCAGGACACATTGTTGCCCGCCGTAATCTCAGTATTCTGTAAATCCGGCACAGAATATTCCGAACCTGTTGATCCACACACTTCAGTGTTGTTTAGCACCAGCATCTGCTGCCCCAGATTCTCGATCACAACCTGGGCATTAACGGCTGCAGTCTGATTCAGGTCGAAACTGCCAAAATCAAGGATGGTCGGCGTCACGGCAATCACCGGGGGATCCAGATCGTCAAGCACCTGGGCAGGGGCTGAATTGCCGCCGACAATCGAACCGTCTTTAAAATAAAAATCATTATTTAAGCCAACAGTCCAGCCCGGCTGGGTGCCCTGCAAAATTTCCAATGCATTGCTGGCACCCGTAAAGTCCATATCAGAGTCACCCTGCTCGACTGCATTCGACAGAATGGCCGCAATCATATCGATACGCCCTGTACGGATAAATTCCTCTCGAATATCCCAACCATAGCGGTTCCACCCGTCGCCACCACCTGAGCTGTGACACACATTGCAACCCGCATCGGCGGCGGCGCTTGTCGGATACTCGTCCAGCCAGTTGTTGAAGTATTCCGGTAGTGCACCCACGGTCTCGCAGCTTCCCAATAGTCCGAGAAAGCAGACAAGCTGGGTCAGGGGCGTGCCGGAGCGGGACTTCCGGACATTTGAGTCGGAATAGAAAATCAAAGAAAGGGGGGCTCTGAACTATTTCACTTCGCTACTGAACTCCAATGGGTCACGTATGCCAGCGAGACCAGGCGTCTACCGTACCTTTACGATCTCGCATTTTTCCAGTTTTGACGTCGATTCCAGTCGTTTCCTCCGCAGGAAAAACAAATACAGCGCCGAGTAGAATCTCATCAGCAGGTATATCAAGATAACGAAATACGCCCTTTGATTTCAGAACACCTCCGCTTGACCAGTATGTTGCGATACCTCGTGCCGTTGCGGCCAGCAGAAGATTCTGTGTGAATGCACTGGTCGCGGCAATGTGCTCCATGTTACCGACCGTCGCCTCATAAGGACGATCGTCGTCGATGAGACTCAGGTCGCTCGACGGGTCGGGGCACCAGGTTACAATGAAAAGCGCGCTGGCCGCCGCGAGCATATCCGGCACCTTGGTTGTGTCGCCATTCGATAAAACATGCGATCTCAGCCTTGTACAGGCATCTTTTCTGAGAACGGTCACACGCCACGGTGCCAGACTGCTGTTGTCGATGTCGTTGCGATGTGACTCTGCTGCTGCCAGATGGAAAGGCGCAGTCCCTGCTGCAGAGAGCACAGCCTCAAGGGTCTCGTCGTCGATCCTCGATTCGACAACCTCGGACGCCATCATTTTTTGTGTCTGCCGATTCGACATCACCGAGTCGACTACTTGTGCGTTTGATAGATTAGCCATCGTCTCAAATACTCTACTGATTTGCCCGTCTCACTGACAGGACGTTCTGAATTTGTCTGATTTGGTTGATCACCCGATTGAGATCCTGCGACCCGGAAATTTCTATTCGCAGGTCGACGCGTGCAATGTGTTCGGCATCTGTGGACATGTTTAACAGCAGAACGTCGGTGTGATTGTCTTTCAATGTCTGCGTCACATCGTGCAGCAAGCCGGACCGATGATACGCCTGAATCTCAAGATCTACCGCATACGATTCAAGAGACTGCTCGCCCCATTCTACCTCTATCAATCGGTTTTGCTGCTCGGTTGGCAAATTCGTAATGTTGTTGCAGTTCTGACGATGAACCGACACGCCCCTGCCCTGCGTAATGAAACCAACGATCTGCTCTCCCGGAACCGGGCCACAGCACTTCGCCAGATTCGTCAGGAGGTTGCCGACGCCCTGAATATTGAAACCCTGCGGACGTCGCCTGTTCCCAACCGGCTTTGATTTGACGACAGGCTCAACCGGTGGTGCTGATGGCTTGAACGGACCAAGGGCTTTAGACAATTTGAAGTCATTGGCTCCCAGCGCAGCCAAAAGATCATCAACCTTATGAAAATGAGTTTCCTCTGCTATTCGCTCGTAATTCAGGTCGTTCAAACCGAGTCGATGCAGTTCTTTTTCAAGCATCGTTCTCCCCACCGACACATTGTGGTCGTGGTCACCCTGTTTGAACCAGTGCTGAATTCTGTTTCGTGCGCGAGACGTTTTCACATAACCGAGATCAGCACGCAGCCAGTCCCGACTTGGAGTAGCGTTTTTTGCGGTCTGAATCTGAACCTGGTCACCGGTTTTTAAAACATGTGCGAGGCTTACCATCTTGGCATTGACTCTGGCACCACGCGTGCGATTTCCAACCTCAGAGTGAATCGCATAAGCAAAATCAATTGGAGTTGAACCGTGCGGAAGATCGATCACTTTCCCATTCGGGGTAAACACATATACTCGCTTTTCTGTGACGGATCGTATGAACTCTTCGGCAAGCTCTGCGCCGTCGGCAACCTGATCTTTCCACTCCAGCAGTTGTCGAAGCCACAACACCTTGGAGTCAATGACTGTGTCTTCGGAGGTGTTTTCCTTGTATCGCCAGTGTGCGGCCACACCGAGTTCATTTTCCTCGTGCATCTCCCGGGTTCGAATCTGTACTTCAACACTCTTGCCCTCGGGGCCGATGACAACCGTATGTATTGATCGGTACCCGTTGCCTTTCGGCGTCGCGATGTAATCATCGAATTCACCCGGAAGATGACGCCACTGCGTGTGCACAACCCCCAGTGCGGCATAACAGTCGGCGAGGTCGTTGACCAGAATTCGGACTGCCCGAATATCCCACAGATTTTCAAAAGCGAGCCCCTTTTTTTGCATTTTTTTCCATATGCTGTAGAGATGCTTTGGACGACCATAGACTTCGTTTTCGATACCGGCCTCGGACAGAGATTTGCGCAAACCAGCAATGTACTGATCAATATAGGCTTCACGCACAACGCGTTTTTCCTGTAGCCGAGAAGCCAGTTCCTGATAGCTGCGCGGTTGCAGATAGCGCAGTATGAAATCCTCCATTTCCCACTTTAGCTGCCACACACCCAAACGGTTGGCCAGTGGCGCATAAATGTCCTGAGTGATTCGGGCCAGTTGGACCTGATCGTTCGCCGGAAGAGATTTCGCCAGTCTGAGCTGACTCAGCATGCTGGCCAGTTTGATCAGCACGACGCGAACATCATCGACCATAGTAATCAGCATTTTTCGGAGATTTTCCTCGTTTGCTGACGGATCCGCCGACTGTCCGGCTGCAGGATTGCGCGAAAATGCGGACAACTGATCAATCCTGATCACACCTTTAAGCATATTCACTGAAGCCGTTCCAAACGCCTCTTCCAATCCTTTGAGCTGGTCGTTATCCAGCGGACAGAACGCCTGCAAAAAACCGGTCAGAATGCTGTCCTCGGCCATTCCCAGGGAGGCCACGATTTCTGCGGTGGTCTCAGCGGCAATGACCTGTGACGGCGATTGGACGATATCCGCAGATCTGCACCATTGCAGCGCAGAGGTCTGAACATCGTTCTCCGTTTGACTGAAACTTGCCGTTGCCATGATCGAATTTACGGGCAAAGTTGACAAGAAATCAATATAATTCGCGGTAAGGGTTGATGGTGACGGACAATTTAATCTAAAAGCTTTTCCCAACGTAAAAACGGTCCGAATACCGCTTTGGTAGTCATTACTCAATCTTTATTCAGTGAAACTATTCATCAAACAAAAATCGATACAGGTATTCCCTTGACTTCGACACTCACAAAAACGCCTACGACAAAGGCAGGTTTTGAACTTGAAGAAATAGACGGTGAGCTCCTGCTTTACAGTCCAAGTTCAACGCGTTCTGTCTACATGAATTCGACGGCGTCCATTATTTGGCGGCTGTGCGATGGTAACCAGACCGTTCAGGATATCGTGACTCTCCTGCAGGAGGCCTTTCCAGAGGCCAAGGACAGCATTGAACAGGATGTTGTTGATTCAATTAATCTTTTTGCGGAAAACGGCGCTATCGAGCTAATCTGATTCTGACCACAAACGATGGAATCCACTATTTTTTTCGATGGTCAGAAAGTCGTTGTAGAGCACACCAAAAGGGAAGTGGGTCCCGTGCTGGACTTCCTGTTTGGTGATCTGCCGAAGCCTTCTGACCCCGAGACAGAACCGTCTGTCGCAGCACGATTTGTGATCGAGTATTCGGATGAGAATGCCATCTGGTCGCTGCGTCGTGAACAGCAGTCTCTGTTTAAAGGGTCGAACATTAACGGACTGGCCAACATGCTCATGGGCGAGGTCCTGTTTCATCTGATTAAAGGCAACTCATCCGGTATGGCTATCCACGCCGGTCTGGTGTCGGGTAAGAACGGTGCTGTGCTGATGCCTGCGGAAAGTGGATCAGGAAAAAGTTCGCTGACCACCTGGTTGGTTGTTAATGGCCTGCACTACCACACTGACGAACTGGTCATCATAAATCCGGAAGATCATTCGTTAAAGGCATTTACTCGCCCACTGAACATAAAATCCAGAGGTGTGGATGCCATTCAATCGATATTTGATCTGGAACCTCACAATGCAGACATTCGATCCTCGCAAATGGTCACAATGATTCCTCATCGACTTGTCAATGAGAATTATCAGGACGTCATTCCCCCACTGGGACACATTATCTACCCCAAATACGTCGCAGACTCGGACTCAGAAATCACGCGACTTAGCGGCGCTGAAGCCGGTCTTGAACTGATGCGAAGTAATGTTATCGCCAGAAACTTGCCCAATCACGGCTTTTCTCAGGTCACCCGTCTGGTACGCGATGTGCCGGCGTACAGGTTGCGTTACAAAAGCTATGACGATTTGCCAGAATTACTGGAAGGCATTATTTAGCATACATGAACGAGCGCCACTCAGATCTGCTGAGGAAGTCGGCGTATGTGACACTGGACCGGCAACAGTCAACTGATCTTGCTCTCGCTCTGGATGAAGTCAGTGACTGGCAATCCCTCGCACATGCCGCTGAACGGGCAGGCCTGAGCAATATACTGTACAACCATCTGCAGTTAATGGGGAGGGAACTTGACGACGATATGGATCGTCAGTTTAAAGCGTTGAAAGTGCGGCAAATGAGGGCGCACCGGACGCGTACTCAGTCTCTGACTGAAATTCTGGACGCACTTGCAGCCAAAGAGATCAAATCTGTATTGCTTAAAGGCGCCGCACTGGCTCATGTATTGTACGAGTCTCCGATTTTTAGACCGATGAGTGATATAGATCTTCTGGTTCATGCAGACGACGCCCTCGACGCGCAGGCTGTGTTGCGAACTTTGGGGTTTTCAGCCGGAGACCGCAAAGACGGATACATGTTCGACCACCACCACCTTCCAATCGCACATAAAATGGTGGACCGAATGGCGATTAATGTTGAAGTTCACCATCAGGCATTGTCCGGTGACGCGACCAGTCAGATCGACCTTGATTCTCTGGTCTCACCGCTGCAGGAGTTTCAGATTGAAGGCCGACACTGTTTCGCTCTCGGACACGAGGACATGTTGAGACATCTATGCCACCATGCCTTCGAACCTGTTGAAACAATCAAGCTGGGCTCTGTCGTCGATCTTTATGGATATGCGCAAAAGAATTATGCAGACGTTAACTGGCAGTTGCTTCGAGAGAGGTTTCCCTTCGTTATAAACGCATTCAGATGTTTGCACTTTCTGACGCCACTTCCGGTCGATCTGCATCACGATATACCCCCGCCCAGGGTCGCGGCTCCCAGTGGCGTTGGCAAGGGGTTTCCACCGTTATCTGAAACGATGCGGCGTTACCAGAGCAGACGCAGGCAAATCTCAGAGATACTGAACCCGCCGGACTGGTGGCTGCATGTTTTTTACAACGTCGCACCTGAAAACAAAATCACAATGACGCGACAAGTCACTCATCCACTGCAGGTGATGCGCTGGATATGGCGCCGAATTGTCGCCAAAATAAAAAGCAGAACAACGCGCCAGAACCGGTGATTCACCGGAGCACAGTCTCGTAGACCTTATCGACCTCCTTCACCATTCGCTCAAGTTTGAACAACTGAAGGTATCTTCGTCGACCAGCCTCACCCATGCGCTGACGACCGACCACGTCCTCGACCAGCATATCCAGGTGACTTGCAAATGCATCGGCGTTGCCCCGTTCGGATAAAAGTCCTGACTCCCCGTGGACAACTGCCTCTTTTACACCGCCAACATCAGTTGCGACAACCGGCTTGCCCGCACTCATCGCCTCAAGAACACTCAGTGGCAAACCTTCGTAGTCCGAACTCAAAGCGAAGATCTGGCATTTTTCAAAACTCGGCACAATATTCTCGACCGGTCCGCTAAACAAGATACGGTCGGCAACACCAAGACTGTTGGCTCGGGACTGTATCATCGGCTCGAGATGCCCTTCCCCGATGATTTCCAGATTTACTTTTGATCGCATCTTTGCAAACGCTTCGATCAGCAGCAGCTGATTCTTGGCACGACTCATTCGTCCTATGTTTAGAATGTGCACAGGCTTGTCACGATCCTGATCCCAGTCCGGCTGTTGACCCGAAAATTCACCGATGCCGTTTTTTATCACCCACCTGCGGTGGTTTCGGCCGACACGAAAATATGAAGCAAGATGATAGTCATAGTCTGACACCGAAATGATCGTCGACGGCAACAGTCCGAGAAGCCATTCAATCAGCAATCCGTAGCTGCGCTGCTTCCAGCCGGCGCCCTCGGTAAATGCCCATCCGTGTGCCGTAAAAATACTCTGTTTACCGGTTGAAGTTGCGGCCAACCGGCCCAGTACACCAGCCTTTGAGGAATGCAGGTGAACAATATCAGGATTGAGTTCAGACAGCAGTTGCCTGAGTTCAACCAGCCCTCGGTAATCGTCGATCAGATTGATCGGTCTTTTTAAGTTGCGGAGAATGAGAACATCAATTCCCATCCGCTCACACTCACGGGTTAAAAAGCCCGGTTCACCGGCCGCGAGGGTAAATCGATATTGATTGCTGAGTTCAGCCAGCAAACCCAGCACATGTATCTGGGCACCCCCCAGATCTGATTTTGTAATAACAATCAAGATATGCGGCTTATTCACGATACGAGGATTGCCTGCACTGTTTCAGGATTGGTCACGATAAACGTGAATCTTGATTGTTCGGCTATGCGGAGCGTAGCGATGCTCCAAAAGAAACAGTCCCTGCGACGTTCCAAGTGCCAGTCGATCCCGCTCTATCGGAATCGACAGGCTGGTCTGGGTCAGCATTGATTTGATATGGGCCGGCATATCATCCGGTCCCTCTGCCGTATGGGTATAGTGAGGGTCATTTTCCGGGACCATGCGCTCCAACCAGTTCATCAAATCCCTCCGTGCACTCGGGTCTGCATTTTCCTGAATGGTCAGACTCGCCGATGTGTGCTGCACCAGCACAGTACACAAACCGCTGGAAACTCCCGCTTCACCAATAAACTGATTTACTGCGTCAGTAAATTCGTAGATGCCCTGAGAACGGGTCCTGATCGTTATTGTATGAATCACGTGCCGGCTATCCCCGTGGATGATGCGCAGTATGAAGGGCCTGCAATCGGGCCTTGGCAACGTGCGTATAAATCTGTGTTGTCGAGAGATTAGAGTGTCCCAACAGCATTTGCACGCTTCTAAGGTCAGCACCGTTGTTGAGTAAATGTGTCGCGAAAGCGTGGCGCAACGTATGTGGTGACAACGAATCATCAATCTGCGCGATCGCGGCGTATCGCTTAATCATCTGCCAGAATGCCTGTCGAGACATTGCGGATCCGTTGCGTGACAGGAACAATGCATCACTTTGTCGCATGTTCAGGATTTGAGGACGCGCCTCCTGCAGGTAATTCTGAATCCAGTAGACTGCCTGTTGCCCCAGAGGTACAAGCCGCTCTTTTTTGCCTTTTCCGATAACACGACAAACGCCTGCCAGTAAATCGATCTGGTCGAGTCCAAGGCCGACCAGTTCGCTGACACGCAACCCGGTGGCATAAAGTGTCTCCAGCATGGCACGATCTCTTAAACCGGCCGGTCTCGAAAGATCAGGCGCGTTGATCAGCAGTTCCACATCCTGCTCTGACAGCGATTTCGGCAGGGACTTGCCCATAGTCGGCGCGACCACCAGACTGCATGGATCATGCTCAATCCATTGATGCACCAGTGCGTAACGAAAAAATCGTTTCAACGTGCTTAGCGACCGGTTCGCTGTTCGCGCGCTCAATGACTCGGCTCGGTGTATCGTGAATTGTCGAACGTCTTCCAGACTCGCAGCGAGAATGTCTCTTTGCAACCAGCTGCTGAAGTATTTTAAATCAGTTCTATAAGCCTGCAGGGTGTTCTCGCTCAGACCGCTTTCCAGCCACACTCCATCAATGAACGAATCAATATGACTCTGATTTTCTGAGGATACTTTAGTTGCTGGATTCACTATCAAGCGTGTTTGCTTCTGATTCTCGCAGCCACAGTTGCTGAAGTTTTTGTTGAAGTGCAATCTTCCTATTGTCTTCCTGTGCCCGTCTGAGTAAATCTTCAAAAAGGGTTTTGGCATCGTCTATCATACCAGCCTCCAGCAAGGCATCAGCTGCATTAAAGCGGGCCGATTCACCCCATTGATCAAATCCATCATTTTCAAGCATTGCCGAAAACAGAAAATAGTCCGCAGCCCGCAGATATTGATCGGTACCGATCAACGATTCGGCGATCCAATAAGACAATTCCCGTCGGTGGCGCTTGCCCGGTGATTTAGAATCGATTTCAATCAGAAGGGGCAGCGCAATCTCATGTTGCCCTACTGTCTGCAAATCAAATACAGGCTGCAACACCTGATCGGTCTGATCAGGTTCCAGTGCATCGAAGGATGTTATCCACTCCATCAGCGATTCGGCGCCGGCTTCATACCGACCTGCAATAATTGAAAGCCGTGCGGAGTGAAGCAACCACTCCCGGCGGTCCATGCCTGGTGGCAGTTGCAGCAGACTCTCATTAGCATCCGCAGCAAGCTGAATCAAACCCTGTTCCAGTGCGTAATTCGATAACCGCAGACCGGTGGAACCACTGACTCGCAAAGGCCCCAGCGGGGACTGCTCACCGAACAACCGTTCAATGATTCCGGGTCGTTCGATGTCGAGCAATATATTGATCAAAGAATCTCGGGAGAGCTGGGATATAGCACTTCGGCTGGACTGAGAGGCGATATACGCAAATAGGGATCGCCGGGTAATCGTCGCACTGGACTTGACCGAGTTCGCGTGAGTCAGCCACGACAACTCTTCCCCTACCAGCATACCAAAGCGATTTCCCTGATCAATTGCGACAGCAGTATAAGCCTCCATAAGATCAGTCACCGCAAATTCAGGCAGGATATACTTGAAACGATAGCTTCGAACCTCCGGCAGCTGGATATACTCTTCCAGCACCTCAACAACCGGATACAGCTTGCCCGCTTTGCGATATGCCTCGATCAGTACCGCAAGTATCGCTGCAGGGAAACCGTTTTCGGAGGCCGAGTTTCGAATTTCAAGTGCGCGATCGATGGCCGCTTCAGGCTTGATTGAGCCATTTTTAAGCCGCGCAAAAAGCTGGAGGATTCGGGATTCAGGTTCAGTCAGCGGTGCCAGTGTATTGACTGCTTCATCAGCGTTTCCGGACTGCAGCTGAACGCGCGCGCTCAGAACAAGCCAGTCGGGATCCTGTGAACGATAGTCCTGCTGAAACTGCCGCATCGCGATTCTGGCGTCCTGTTCCAGACCTTCCACCAGGTAACTCTCAACAACGCGCTTACGGATTTCCTGCTTGAACACCTCATCCAGTTCTGTGGACAGCAGATATTCTCGTGACAGGATTCGTGTGTCTTTGGCGCGTTCCAATGCGAGCAGCGCATCCAGAGAATGCAGCAGAGCCTCTTTGCGAATCGATTGTGGAAAGTCCCGGGGTACGGCCGCAGCACTGTCGTAGAGTTCCTGCCATTTGCCGCGAACAGAGTACAGTTTCCAGAGCTGCCTCTGCCATCGTCTCCACAGTTTTGACGGCTCCATTTCCGGTCCGCCCTCTTCCAGAAGTGTTTCTGCGAGATCAAGCACATTGGCGCGAACAAGCACCTGGATACGCTCCAGTTCCTGCTGGTGATTTTTAGTGACATTCGAATCCTGAGCACTCACCGCAGTCACAGCAGACACAACGAGTGATCCGATAAGGCACAAAAAACGGGCCCGTAGAGGACCCGTCTTAACCGTGAACTGCTCAACCTTCATCGCTGGCTCTTAATATTTACGATCCATAAAAACATCGCTTTAATGGAACGTTCCCCAACAGACCGTCACTTGGGGATAACTATTGACGTCTGATTTTTTCTTTGATTCGCGCGGATTTGCCTGAGCGCTCGCGAAGGTAATACAACTTGGCCCGGCGAACATCGCCACGACGCATCACCTGTATTTCCGCAATCAGAGGACTGTGAGTCTGAAACACGCGCTCAACTCCCTCTCCACCGGTCACCTTACGCACTGTAAACGCCGAATTTAAGCCGCGATTTTTCTTCGCCAGAACAACGCCCTCGTATGCCTGGAGCCTCTCGCGATTTCCCTCTTTAACCCGAACCTGGACTCTTACGGTATCACCCGGGCCAAACTCCGGAATGTCACTTTTCATCTGTTCCGCTTCGAGTTGTTGAATAATGTTACTCATCGTATTGCTCCAAATCTATATCATGCAAAATGTATCAGTTCTTCGGCGACGAATCCTCGTCGTCGAGCAAATCAGGCCGCCGCTGTCGCGTCCTCAGACGTGACTGCATTTCGCGCCACTCGGCAATTGACCGATGATTACCACCGGTCAGCACCTCAGGTACACGCATACCCTCAAACACTGCAGGGCGCGTGTAATGTGGACAGTCCAGCAAGCCGTTGGAAAAGCTGTCCTGCTGCGCCGACTCTTCGTTTCCGAGTACGCCGGGACGCAGTCTTATCATACCTTCTATCAACATCATGGCGGCGTATTCGCCGCCGGCCAACACAAAATCACCTACCGAAATTTCTGCGTCAACCCGACTCTCAATCACACGCTCATCGACACCTTCGTATCGACCGCATAACAGCACAAGGCTATCCAGCTCAGAAAGCGATTGCATCACTTTCTGCGTCAACCTCTCACCTTGAGGTGAAAGATAGTAAACCGGTGTATCGCTGTCAGCGACCACGCTGTCGATACACCGACTCAGTGGACCAGGCATCATCACCATACCAGGGCCCCCACCGTACGGACGGTCATCAACCGTCCTGTGAGCATCTGTCGCGAATGTGCGCGGCGACGTCAGCTTCAAATCAAGCAGGCCTTTTTTGATGGCCTGATGGCAAATTCCATAACCGCTTACCGCGGCAAACATTCCAGGAAACAGCGTGATCACATTTACCGTCTGCGGTGTAAACCCGGCAGCGTCAGAACCACTCATTGTTTCCAATTGACCTGTCAAGGCGCACTCGCGATGACTACTCCCATTCCAGCGGCCAATCGACCAGAATGGATTTCTGTTCCAGATTCACGTCCAATACTACTGAATCAGTCCACGGCAGCAACCGGGAAACAGGCTTTTCACCTGTTGCAGAATCGGTATTGCAATACCCGATCTGTAAAACATCGTTTGCACCCGTTTCCAAAATATCCTCAACAACCCCCAGATCACTGCCATCGACATTGCGAACCTGAAGCCCGATAAGTTCCGACCAGTAGAACTCACCCTGAGGCAGCTCCGGTAGCTGATTCCGGTCGACCGCGATTGTTCGACCCACCATTGCGGACAAATCGACGTCAGCACCGTGCCACTCGATTTTGGCAACCAGCGAACGTCCCGATTGCTCGCCGCCCACAACTTCTACCCTACGGCCAACATCGCGTAAGTTCTTTACACCGTGACACACGTTGTCGGTGAGTCGTTTGAATTCACCTGCCTCGCCAACAAACCAGTGGTCGTAGTTAAAGATTTCGAGCACCGGTCGGGTATAGGAGACAACCTTTAGTCCCCCTGACCTGCCGAACTCGCCGACGACTTTGCCCACTATCACCGGATTTTCCAGGCGGGTCATCGACTATTTGCAGTCCATTGGCGATTCGGGAATCTGCCCGAATCAGCCAATCAAATCACGCCGCCGCTTTTTTGGCTTCTTTAACCAACTGAACAACGCGTTCCGTAGGTCGTGCACCATTGTTTAACCAGTGATCCACTCTCTCAATATCGAGTCTGAGGCGCTCTTCCTTACCCGATGCCATCGGGTTAAAGAAACCAATACGCTCAATAAATCGACCGCGAGCGGATCGTCTCTGGTCAGCGACCAGCACCGAATAGAATGGTCGCTTTTTTGAGCCACCTCTTGATAGTCGGATTGTTACCATATCGACAGAATACCCGTATGCGGGCGCTAATTTCGAAGGCGCGCGAGTTTATCATAAACATTGTTGAATTTTGGAAGCTTTTTCATCGCAAAACCTGTGCTAAATCAAGTATTTTCATCGCTGCAACACCCTCGTCCGCAATCTTCAGGTGTTCGATTGGAGTGCGTTAAACTAGGCTCCCGCCCGAACTGAGTTATCCATGCCCACGCCTCATGCCAGTGAAGCCGTATTAACCGTCAGTGAACTGACCGGTCAGCTGCGCCAACTGCTTGAACTGAGCTTTAGAAATATCTGGATTGAAGGCGAAATTTCCAGTCTGGCTAAGCCGGCATCAGGCCATCTCTATTTTTCACTAAAAGAAGACAAGTCCATTATTCGTTGCGCTTTCTTCAGAAATCGACAGCAGCGTGGTCAGTGGACGCCGACCGAGGGCGCGCAGGTGCTGGTCAGAGGACAGGTATCCGTCTATGAAGCAAGGGGCGACATGCAGCTCATCGTCAGCTATATAGAACCCTCAGGCGAAGGCGCATTGCGACGCGCCTTCGAATTGCTGAAGAAAAAACTTCATGCGGAGGGCTTGTTCGATCCGGAAGCCAAGTCAGACATCCCGGAGTATGTCAGCGTCATCGGAGTCATCACATCGCCGACAGGCGCAGTGATCAAAGACGTGTACAACACTGTTCGCCGCAGAATGCCATCGAGCCGAATCATCCTGTATCCCGTGAGAGTGCAGGGCCAAGAGTCTGTCGCCGAAATATCCAGGATGATTGAGGTTGCCAATGATCGAAACGAATGCGATGTGCTCATCTTGTGTCGTGGAGGGGGATCACTCGAGGATCTTCAGTCTTTCAATGACGAGCAGGTGGCCCGAGCCGTGCACGTATCTGCAATCCCGATCATCTCCGCAGTTGGTCATGAGACTGACACAACGATCTGTGATCTGGTCGCAGACCTTAGAGCCGCGACGCCAACTGCGGCCGCCGAGATATCGACAATGGACCAGCAGGCACTGCGCTATGAATTTCTGTCAACAAGGGACCGATTGCTGAATTTGATCGAAAGAAAGATCAATGACCTGCGCCAGCACACAGATTTTTTATGCTCCAGATTGTTGCGTCCGGAATCAAGAATCGCATTCAACCGGGAAAAAAATACCTGGCTGCAACGGCAAATGATTAACCATGTTCGATACCGGCTCAGAACTGCGATCTCTCAACTTGAAAATCGCAGACAACACCTCCGGGTCTATGCGCCTGCAAACAAACTCGCTGATTTGCGCTCTCGAAAACAGGAACTGCAAACAACACTGGTACAGACTGCCGCGGTTCAATTAAGTGACCAACGGAATAAGCTCAGCGTCATCAATGCGTCTCTGACCGCACTCAGTCCACATAACACTCTGGCCCGCGGATTCTCAATCCTGCAGAAAGCGGATCAACGCATCGTGACTCATCCTGAAAACCTCGCCAACGGAGAGTCGCTTCGAGCAATCATGGCCGGGGGTACCGTTTCTCTGACCGTTGAAAAGTAAGGTTCCTTCTACTGGTCCGGATCGAACGGCCAGCATCTGCAAAAGACTACTCGTAATTACAATTGCGTGGTGCGCAGCAAGCTCACTGCACGCCGCAAACGTAAACACGTCAGGTCAGCCGGGAGGAATCGTCCGCGTCGATCTCGGTCCAGCCACAAACGAATCGCCGAATGTCATGTTTGGGCAGAGACGCATAATGACGCGCAATATCCGAAACCGGCACTATGCCCTGATTGGAATTTCAGCCGAACAACTGCCCGGCAGTTACATTCTGCGGGTATCGCCACCGGATCTGGACAGTTTTAGCCAGACATTCCGAGTCTCGCCCTTGCTGGCAGAGGATGCTCAACGATCCAGAACGCTGGATACTTCGCTGGCAGACAGCGATCTCGATATCAACGAGTCGTCATTTTCAATCGATTACAACGCAGATTTCGACACTCAAAGCTATCAACCGGACTTCCGGTTCGAGACACCCGTAGAACCCAAACTCCTGGTTCCGTTTGGCATTCTGATTTCGGACAAGCCGACGTCCGAACCCATCCGACACTTCGGGCTGACCTATTTCAGTAAGCAGGATGCATTGGTTTACGCGCCCGCAACGGGTCGGGTGAGTCACATCGAGCAGAACGCCAACGGAACCTGGCGAGTTTATCTGCACCACGGTCTTAGCCTGCAGAGTGCGATTGATCAACTCAGCGAAATCGTTGTCGATCTCGATCAGGAAATTGCTCAGGGCGAGCTTATCGGGGTCGTTTCCGATAGCCAACTTGGCGGGTTTGGTCGCGTTGACTGGGGTGTCCTTCTTAACGGAGCGCTCATCGATCCACTGGCCTTGGTCCCCGAAAACTAAACTGGTTTTTCGCTCCAACCGATCAATCACCAGACCACTGACAGACCATCGCTTGCAAGTAATTAGTGGCGTTTCCCGGCCCGTTTTTTCTTGTGTTTGCTGAGGCTCGTTTTAGAATTTTTCTTGTCCGCGGTTTTTGCCTCAAATGGATTCTTGCCATTTCTTGGAATAACCTTCAGCGGCGTACCCACCAGCTTGTAGTGCCGGCTGAAAAAGCGCGACAGATAGCGGCGATATGCATCGGGAATAGACTCGGCCTGATTGCCGTGAACAACCACCACAGGAGGATTTTTTCCAGACTGATGCGCAAACTTCAGTCTGACGGGTCGCTGATGGTGCATCGGCGGCGCGGATCGAGCAGTCGCCGCAGCCAGAGTTCGGTTCAGACTCGCAGTACCCAGACTGATCATTGCCGATCGAAACCCCCTCAATGCTGCTGGCATGACTTCTGAAATGCGTGAGCCGTGCAGTGCCGATATGTGTATGATTTCCGGGTCGGGCAGAAACGGAAGTTTGATTTCGAGTTCGTTCCTGATCTTCTTTCTCTGATGGCTATCAAGTCGGTCCCACTTATTCACGATCACGACTATCGACTTACCCAAACCCTTGACCATTCCCGCTATGGTTGCATCCTGCGAACCAATCTCCGCTGAAGCGTCGAGCACAAGTCCCACCACATGACTGTCCTCGATCGCCTGAAGCGTCTTGATCACCGAGAACTTTTCGAGCACTTCATCTACACGCGAACGACGTCGCACCCCTGCAGTATCTATCAGAGTGATGTTCTCACCATCGTACAGGAGCGGGATGCGAACGCTGTCTCGTGTAGTACCGGGAGTATCGCTGACGATGACTCTGTATTCACCCACCAGCTTGTTGGCCAACGTGGATTTGCCGACATTTGGGCGTCCCGCAAGCACAAACCGCATTTCACTGTCATCAACATCATCGACCTCTTCCACATCCGGAAGTACAGATTCAATCAATGCGCTCACTCCGTCACCACGTTTTGCGGAAATGGCGACGGGTTCGCCGAGTGCCAGTTCCTGAAATTCAGCGGTTGCCATTGCCTCATCAACTCCGTCTGCCTTGTTGACGACCAGAGTTACACTCTGCATTCGCTGACGAAGCTGATTGGCTATCTCACGATCCTGAGGCACAAGACCGTCGTTCATATCGACCAGAAACAGGACGTGGTCAGCTTCTTCGAGTACTTCTTCGACCTGCTGACGGATCAAATCGCTGAATCGATCCCGCTCAGCCTCAAGTCCGCCGGTATCGACAACAAGATGGTTTGAGGTACCGAGTTTGCCGCGACCGTAGAGTCGATCCCGAGTGACCCCGGGCTGATCATCGACAATCGCATCCCGGGATCGGGTCAACCGGTTGAACAGCGTGGATTTGCCGACATTCGGACGTCCTACCAGCGCTATAACAGGAATCACTACAACACCCCCTGGTTATTTGTATCCTGCCGATGCATTCTGAGGTTTCGACTGTATGAAGTGTTGTCGAAACCTAAACTCTCAAATCCTAGAGATCCAGCCGCGTGCGCAGCGACACAGAGAATATCTCGCCGAGATTGGAATAAACAATTACATTGTCGCTGTGCATCTGCAGCGATCGAATCGCGCCATCGGCCAGATTCAGTGTTTCAACCAGCGCACCGGTCTTGCGTTCAATAGAGTGCAGATTGCCAGACGCATCGCCAATCAGTACACGGTCTCCAATAGCCTGTGGGTGACTGATCCCTCTCCCCATGAAAGCCATTTGCGTCCACAAAACCGAGCCGTCCTCTTCATTGATTGCCGTTAGACCGCCCTGATCGTCTGTTGCAAACAGAATGCCTTCCAAAAGGCTCAATCTCTGGCGGCTGGACACATTCGCTCTCCACCGAACCGATGCATCGTTTAATCTGAGTGCGGAAATATCGCCCTGATAAACGGCAGAAAAGACGCTATTGCCCTGCACCAAAGGTGCAGAGTCGGCATCAGACATACGCTCAATCACATTGGTACCCTGCGATAAAGCCCTGCCGGTTTCCCAATATTCCCTTCCGGTCACCACATTGTTAGCTATGAGCTTGCCATTCGGCAAACCGACCAGTACAGCGTCTCCGGTAATAACAGGCGTTGAATCACCCTGCATGCTGAGTTGCGGCACCCGGCGTTCCAGCACCCAGACCCGTTCCCCGTTATCGGCTCGCAATCCTAAAATCAGACCATCACTCGTCCGAACGACCACTCGAGAACGTCCGATAGCGGCAATTGACGACAGTTGACGATCAACCGCAACTCGCCACAACTCTTCTCCGTTCTCGGTCGAAAGCGCGACAACCTGACCATTGTCAAGGCCAACGACAGCGATGCCGTCGCCAACGCCAACACCGGAATAGATCGATGTATTCATACTGGTGCGCCACAGGCTCTGACCATCTTCGGCGCCGAAAGCCGTCACGCGCCCGTTGCGACTCGCCGTATAAAGCACACCGTTATTCAGCTTTGGTTCGAGGACGGCAAATCCCTGAGTATCGCCCTCTCCTGCAAAACTCTCCCATTCGACCCCGATCTCCGATACCCCGCTGTCAGCGGGTAGCGGAACCGGATCAACCGCTTCCTGGAAGGTTCCGCGTTCAGCCTGAATCTCCTTCGATTTGCAGCCGGAAAACAAAACAACAATCAAACCGCAAATAACGACACCAACTAATCGAATCAGTGGATTCATGGAATGCGAATCGGAATACATGGTTAGCCTCCCTGACCGAGGTTGTCGAGCTTCAGTTGAATCAACCCCCTCAACGCACCGGCGGTATCAGATAACAAACTGCTTTCATAAGCCTGACGCGCCTCTTCGATTTGTCCTAACGCCGCATACGCATCGCCTTTAAGTTCCTCATATCGCCCCGCAAAAGAGGAATAATCGCTTACGTCCAGCACGCTTAGCGCCTCGCCGGCCTCGCCGGCCGCAAGATATACCGATGCCAGACGGGTGCGGGCCACATGCACCATTCCAGGATCCTTGGACTGTTCCACAACCCGGTTCAGATAAACCTTTGCAGCTTCCAGATCGCTGGATTCAACTGAAATCTTAGCCATGTAAAACGCGGCAAAATTTGCATACGGCGTTTCGCCGTAGTCTTCGAAAAGGTTCTTGGCAATAGCCTCTGGTGATGCCCCGCTTGTGGAACTTGCTCTGAGTTGATCGAATAACTCCGACGCGTCTTCGCCCTGGGACTTTTGATGAGATTGCCAGAAGTTATACCCGCCAATCGCACACAGACCGATAACGATTCCGGAAACTATCGACTTTCCGTTTTCCTGCCACAGCGCTTTGGCGCGCTCAAGATCTTCGTCTTTGGCAAATTGCGCTTTGTTTTCGTCGACCATAGTGCTCAGAAATATTTAGGTGGTTTTTGTTTCGTTTTGCTGGATTAAAAAATCAATTCGGGCAATTAAACCGGGCCAGCTGTTCAACGCAATACCCAACTGCGTCATCCAGTTTAATTTCTGTTTGTGCAGTGCTTGCATCTCCCGGATCGGTCTCGGCCCTCATGCGCTTTACAGTGACTGAACCGCTTGCCACTTCACTCTCGCCGAGCATAAGCGTCAGTGTTGCGCCACTGCTGTCAGCACGCTTCATCTGGTTGCGGATTTTACCGCCTCCGCAGTGAGTGACAACAAATAGATTCGCATCCCGAAGTCGCTCAGCCAGTTTGATCGCCAGAGATTGTTGTGCGGCGTCCACAGGTATCACATAAATGTCCGGGCACCGTTTCTGATCGATTTCGGTCTCAATGGCGGCAAGTTCGATCAGTCTTTCAACCCCCATTGCGAACCCAATAGCCGGTGTCGGCTTTCCGCCACGATGCTCGACAAGATTATCGTAACGCCCCCCGGCACAAACTGCGCTCTGCGCGCCAAGACTGCCCGTCACCCACTCAAACACCGTGCTGGTGTAGTAGTCCAGACCACGCACCAGTCGATCATCCACAGTGTACGGAATTTCCATGGCCTCGAGCAGACCGCGAAAGCCCTCGAAGTGTGCAAGTGCATCCGGGTCGAGGAAATCACCCATTTTGGGTGCCTGTTCGAGAATCTCTCGGGTCTTCTCTGCTTTAGAATCCAGCACCCTAAGTGGATTCGAATGCAGGCGACGGCGCGAGTCCGCATCCAGGTCAGCCTCGTATCGCTGTAAATAAGCCTGCAGCTCAGAGCGATAGGTCTTTCGGCTCGATTCAGAGCCCAGAGTGTTTACCAGAAGTGAAATATCGCGAATACCTAAATTTTTCCAGAGTCTGGCGCCGACCTGAATGATTTCAGCGTCAATGTCCGGCCCGTTCCATCCAAATGCTTCGATACCAAACTGATGAAACTGCCTGTAGCGGCCTTTTTGAGGACGCTCCCGGCGAAACATGGGCCCCATGTACCACAGTCTCTGCTGCTGGTTATGCAACAGACCGTGCTGGTTGCAGGCCCTTACGGTACTCGCGGTTGCTTCCGGTCGCATGGTAAGACTGACATCACCTGCATCCGCAAACGTATACATCTCCTTTTCAACAATATCGGTCTGATCGCCGATAGACTGCTTGAACAGTTCTGTTTTTTCCAGAATTGGGGTCCGAATTTCCTGATAACCGTATTGCCAGGCGACCTGGCGAATGCTGGATTCGATTCGATGCCATTGATCGATTGTGTCGGGCAAAAGATCATTCATGCCCTTGACTGACTGAATTTTGCTCACGGGTTATTCCTTGCCGACTGTAAAGCGGGCGAATGAGCCGTTTTGATTCAACTCAAACGGAAAAACCTCGCCTCGATAGGTAACTTCCACACCTTCAGCGCTACCAATGAACACGTAGAATGGCGGCACACCACGCACCGAAACGAGCTCACGCTCAGGATAAGTCTGATAGACCAGTTTTTCACCTTTGAAATTTCGAACATCCAGCCAGGTTTCACGATTTAACTGGATATGCAGGTGATCAGGAGAGACGCTCTTCGTCGTTTGTGGATTTGCGGCGGCCGAGTCAGCAGCTGCGAGCTGAAGCTCGGGATCGGATTCCAGCGCATTACCCAGGGATTCAGCAGAATCTGCATTCGACTGATTCTGAGCCCCTAATGCGCCACTGCCTTCGCGCCCGCCGGTGCTAACCTCTATATTCTCCTCAGGCTGTGGTAACTCGTCACCTGAGTTGGACTCAGCGCTGACCGGTGGAGTCTCCGGAGCTTGGGCACTAAGCTCACTCGTCGATGCCTCGGAATCAGTGCCCTGCTCGTTTGCTGCTTTCTTCTGACCCGACACACTAATTTCAATGATCGGATTTGCATCATCGGAATTAATGGATGTGACGTCGTCGGTGTCGTTCTCGTCGCCAACAGTTTCCTGGGTGAAGTTGGGTTCCGGCAGCGAAATCACCGATTCTGTCAGTGAATTCTGTTCACCTGTGGGCAGCGGGTCAGGTTCACCTGATCCAATTGAAAGCAGTGAAACAGTGTTTCCGCCCGACAACGCGGATCCGGACTGTCCGTTTTGAACAGAGTTTTGCCCCAGGCTGAACCATTTCGCGATTTTGTCAAATCCCGGAGTATTTTCTATCTGGTTATTCGGTGTACTCCAGAACCACACGGCTCCGAGGAACACACTGAGCAGAACACAAAACAAAAGCGCGACTCGACGTCTCGACTGCTCTTCGTTACCTCGAATCTGCTGATGATTGGGTTTGGGCGCGATAGACGACTGGTGACTCGCCAGCAGATGCTTGTGCGCATTAACGGCATCACTGATATCAATCTCGAGCAAACGCGCATAACTCTGCCAGTAACCCTGAATATATGTCGCCCCCGGCAGACTGTCGTAGTCGTCCCGCTCAATTGCTTCGACCTGTTTTACTGACAGATGAAGTGCGCGGGCGACGTCGGCCTGAGACCAATCGTAAGTGTTGCGTTGCTTCCGC
>JBCCGE010000055.1:0-21173 GCA_039029455.1 Pseudomonadota bacterium
CCGAAACCCCGAAACCCCGAAACCCCGAAACCCCGAAACCCCGAAACCCCGAAACCCCGGCTCATTCAGAAGCGCTAAAACTAAAGACCATTGGTTTTGCGATGCGTTTGTAGTCTTCGGATTGCATGATGATAGAATGCGTGAGGGCGCCGGCGTTAAAGGCAACGCGGTCATGGGTAAACACGGAGGGATCTGTATACAAATCGAGGTCAAAGATGGGTCGACCGAAGGGAGGGACGGAGCCTGGTACAAGTCCGGTTAAGGCAGAAAGTTCATCGCGCGTCGCAAATCTGGTTTTTTTGACGCCCAAATGTTTTTTGATTTTCTTGCTGTCCAGCTTTTGTGCAGCACTAATCACAAAAAGGCTAAATGCGGTGCCGGCTTTCATTACAATTGCTTTGGCGCCAATGGCAAGGTCTTCACCACGTACTTGCGCAGATTCTTCAGAGGTATGGGTAGGCGCATGATCCAGGCTGCGGTAGGCAACACCCTCATCATCCAGCAACGCCTTGATTTTATCAACAATAGGGGCCGACATAGAGGTGTTATGCGGTTTGTTTACTGAGAAAAGCGCCTGTCCGAATTCACCACACAAGCGTCAACCGGTAATGTTTTGCGGTTCAAATTGGTTTGCCAGCATTCATCGTATACCGAGCAGTAACAAATTTCAAAGCTCATTTGCCCGATAATTTGGGCAACACGCCGCGCATCTGAGGGGTTGAGTTGAATTGCGCGTACTTCTTCATTGGGAGCCAGCACACGGCCCGTTACGCTACTCCAGGTAAAGTTGATGCTGTCCTCGGGGGCGAGGGCGTCAAAAAGGGTTTGCCATCGTCGAAAAGGTTGCCCATCTACTTCGAGGTAAACTGTCTGGATAATTGCCGGTCCGACACCTTTATTTGTTATGCCAAGCCATCCGCCGTTTTGTGTGTTGCTGGGCAGGACTTCCACGAAGGGCCAAACGCTGGCCCTTTGTGTTTCCCGCATAATTTTCGCCTGGTAAACCGATACTGCAAGTGCACAAACACTGACGAGGATGGCTGCCAGGGTGACCACAGCGTTAGATCCAAACCTGTTGGGTGTTTTACCGGATGCAGCATCCATTTTAAACGACAGATAAGTTAGCGGGGTGCCATACGGATGGCGCCATCGAGTCGGATGACTTCACCGTTTAGCATGGTGTTTTCAACTATATGTTTGGCGAGCAAGCCGAATTCTTCGGGGTTGCCAAGCCTGGACGGGAAAGGCACCTGTTCGCCGAGAGAAATTCGGGCTTTTTCAGGCAAACCTGCAAGTAGGGGGGTGTCAAAAATACCAGGTGCAATGGTCATCATACGGATGCCGTTTCTGGCGAGGTCGCGTGCCACGGGCAAGGTCATGCCGGCAATGGCTGCTTTGGAGGTAGCGTATGCTACCTGGCCGACCTGGCCATCGTATGCAGCAACTGAAGCCGTGTTGATAATCACGCCACGCTCGCCGCCGGCATTGGGCTCATTCTGCATCATGTGTTCGGCAACGAGGCGCACCACATTAAATGTGCCTACAAGGTTGATGTTAATCACTTTCTGAAAGAGTGCCAGGGGATGCGCCCCTTCTTTGCCCACGGTTTTGGCTGCGACCGCAATGCCCGCGCAGTTGACCGCACCGTCCAGGCGGCCAAATCGTTCTACAGCCCCCTTTATTGCGTTTAGTACTGCCTCTTCAGAAGTAATGTCAGCTTTTATAAATAGGGCAGCTTCGCCAATGGCAGCCTGGGTGGCGTTGCCAGCGGCTTCATTGATGTCCGCCAGTACAACGTTGCCGCCGGCTGCTGCAAGTTGTTTTGCCGTTGCAGCACCAAGACCAGAGCCTCCGCCACTAATCAGAAAGCACTTACCTGTTATATCCATGGTATGATTGTTATTTGTCTGTTGCTATGCAGGTTACTAAAGTTATTCGTAAAGATCGTTTGTGTCTGCCGCCGCGAGTTCCACAAAAAAGCCAGCTATTTTGCTGGTAACTACATCCAGGAAACGCTCGCCTTTTTCTGCTGTAGCCAGCGCTGGGTTGCCGGCTCCCGTGTCGTCTGTTGCTTTGCTCCATTCCCGCTGCGCCCATGCCCAGCGCTCACGCAACGCTTTGATTTTAAAAGGATGTTGCGTGCCCGGGCCGGCTTCCGATAGCGGGGCAACAAGATTCGGTGCAATATGCATCATAACCGAGGTTTCCAGCTCGCCGGCGTGATCACCAAGATCCTCGAAATAACCTTCCCAGGGTTCTACACCAAACCAGTCTACAACGCTCAGGAAGATCTCGGGAAACTCGGCCTGTAACTCTCGCAACATTTGCTTGAAGTTGTTGCCGCCATGCCCGTTCAGTATCACCAACTTAGGAATGTCTTGTTGAACCAACGCATCAACAACATCACGCAACACGGCGGCCTGCGTACTCGGATTCATGTTGATGTCTAGCTTAATATCCAATTGGCCAGTATTTACGCCAAACGGAATTGTAGGGAGCACACCAATGCGTGCGCCTTCTTGCCAGGCTTTTCTAGCCGATTCAGCTGCAATGTAGTCACATTGAATGTTGTCGGTTGCGTAAGGCAGGTGGTAGTTGTGCGCTTCGGTTGCACCCCATGGGAGTACAATGACTTCGTACGGTGTAGATTGGACCACCTTCCAATTGGTTTCGGCGATGATGTAAGGTCTTGGCACAGCTAGTGTCTGGTTGTTATGGGGAATGTATCGAGTGCCACCCACAAACTGCATTGTGAAAGGTTTGGTTCACAATTAGCAGGGATGTGACAAAAATTTGTCTCCGATTAGGTAAGTGCTTAAGTATGCGAGGATATAAAGAACAGGGGAATAAATATAAAATCGCTTTATCGCACGGGAATTGCCGGCCCCAGATCAGAAGCACAACGGTGAATTCCGGCTGGAACCACAACAGCAGTAGCAGGCTGACAACGATAAGAAGCAGGTCTCGCTGCAATCTGTCCTTGAGGACAAACCAGTAGGTCACAAGAATCAGAACAACAACAACGACCAGCCTGAAATCCAGTTCGAACATCAGAGCCCTGTCAGGTCATTGATCTTTTCGCTGAGCAGCGTGCGGCGAAACTGCTCTCGGCCACCTTGGGTCAGATGGATGTGATCGTAAAAACTGTCACCTCCCAGGACAAGCTCCTTGTGCGCGTCCCAGAAATGAATGTCGGACGATTGCTGAAGTTCTCCCAGGATTTGCCTGTATTTACCAATAACGGTGCTCAGGTTGAGTTCACTGTCGGGGTTTCGCGGCACATTGATTAACGAAACACGATAGCCCTTTCCGGCCAGCACACTGATTACCCGCTCCATTAGCACATCGTTAATTGCCGCATTGCTTTCGTAGTGCTTCAGATACTTTTCTCGAATTTCTCTCTCCAGCCTTTTTAGTCGACGATCGGTCAGAGGCTCGCTTGAATCATAGTAGTGCTGAGCGTAATCAATGAGATCGAAGTAATCCTTGCTTTCGGCTCGGCGGCTAAACCAGTTCGCAATAACGTCTCTGTATCGATGCACATGGAGCGCGCAGAAAAAGCACCTCTGGATACCGGAATCATCAAAAAAACCATCGAGCGACGGAGAAGAAAAAGGAAAGCGAAATCCCTCCTGTGCCTGTTTAATGTCGTCCATACCTTTGAGGAAAAGATACGGATTCACACCCAAAATTGCGCTTCCCTCGTCAGTCGCTTTCAGCTGATCCGCCAGTACCAGGGTTTCAGCAATCGACTGAGAACTCGACGCCAGGTTTGTGAATTCGGTTTCACGCTGGATTGCCGTGAACAGCTCCCGGTCCAGTTTCGGATTGTCAGTAATCAATTCCCTGGCCGACGAGCCTCCCAACATGACAATTGGGTAGATACCGTTGCCTGGATCAATGTTAACTATCTTGTGAGAGACAGCTGCCCAGTCGTCTTTGGAATTGCTGACCAGCAGTGCCGGACTGAGCTTCCACAGCAATGACGAGCGTAAAACAAGTTCGATAACAAAAAGCAGTATCGCAGCAAAAAAGATACTAACAACAACGACGCGGACTTCTGAACTGGATGTTTGCCCCTTGGAGAACAGATCCGTAATTCGCATCTATCTGTTCTTGATATCAAAAACCATTTCGGTGATGGATTCGATGGTATCCAGAGTATTCACGTTGACTTGTGCGGTCGGAATCCGCTGATCGAACTCCTCTTCGAGAAACGAAAGCAGTCGAACCAGATTCATCGAGTTGATCAAACCCGCGCTGAAAAGTGGCGTATCGGGCTGAATGGATTCCCCATCCAGAATTTCCTCTCTGATATATCGCTCGACCCGCTCTTCTATATGTACTTTTTCCATCGGGTTGTATTTGGAAATGAGTTAACCCGGGTATTCTAGATGATTTCAACGCATGTCAAACCCACTGTCAGCATTGATCGCCAAAGATTGATGGCGAATAGCGTCTTGTCCATCTACTGAGACTTTCAGTACCAGCTGTCTTCCATCCGGGCTTTTCGCTTTTTTATGAACTCGGTCAATTCTTCGTCAACGGCATGGTCCATCGATGGCATTGAGTACTCATCCAGCACTTTGTGACACCGTTGCGATGCTCGCCTTTCCATGTCCAGGGCCCCCTGCTCACTCCATTGTTCATAGGAATCGCTATTACACAGACTCGAGGGAAAATTTGCCGACTTGTAATGCCGCATAGTGTGCGCGACACCCAGAAAATTTGTACCAACCCCTGCCTCGATATAGGCATCCGTGGCAAACTGGTCCTGGTCCTGATCTAGACCCTCAATCATTCGGGCCAGAGCTCCGCACTGCTCCGCGTCCATAACGAATTTCTCGTACCCGATAGTTAAACCGCCTTCCAGCCAGCCGGCGGCCTGGAAGATGAAATTTGCGCCGGTCATGATTCCACTGTACATGGCGTTGGTCGACTACTGCATTGCCTGCGCATCGGCAATCTTTGACGCAGTCAGATGACCGCCGCAACGAAATGGCAGACCGGTACGTCGGGCTAACTGCCCTATTGCGAGATTCGCTAAATTGGATTCAGGTGAACCAAACGTTGGCGCACCGGTTTTCAGATCAATCGTGGTGAGGAAGCTGCCATAGACCACCGGTGAGCCGGGCCTGACCAGCTGCGTCAGCGCTATTCCAACCATAACCTCTGCATGGCACTGGGCAATAACAGCGGGTTGCGTGACCGGACTCATAGCGCCAGCCAGAATGAACGGTGAGATAACATTGCCCTGATTGGCACCGGCATAAGTTCTGAGTGCCGACGACATGGTGTCGTCATAGACCAGCGGGGAGTTCACATTGATGTTGCCCTGAATCACCATATGCTCCTGCATAAATGACTCACCAAAAACGATTCGGGCCATTGCAATGGAATCCTCGGCGCGCTCAGGTGCAGTCACTGAACCCATAAACGGCTTTTCGCCGTACCGAAGATGCGCGTACACCATGTCAAGATGGCGCTTGTTGACCGGCACATCAACGGGCTCGCAGATGGTTCCGCTCTGGTGATGCAGCCACGGAGAAGCGTTGGTCAGTTTGACGAAATTCCGGAAGTCCTCAATCGTTGCATACCGACGCCCCCGTTCCAGATCGGTTACAAAGGGCGGCCCGTAGGCGGCGCCAAAGATCAGGTGATCACCGCCAAACTCAATATTACGGGCCGGATTGCGAGCGTGCATGGTGTACCGACGCGGTGCGGTTTCACACAGCGATCTGACGTGCCCGCGATCAAATCGGATACGCTCGCCACTGACCGTTGCGCCAGCCCCTTTGAACAGATTTAAAGCGGTCTGATCTCCGCGAAACTCAACGCCGATCTCACTCAGTAGCCACTCAGACTGATTTTCGAGCGCATCAAGCGCCTCTTCACTCAGCAGGTTGTAAGCCGGTATGCGACGGGTCAGATAGGGCGCGCAGGCTGGTGTTTCCGGTTCAGCTTGCTTACCGCGCTGACGACGACGCCTGACAGCAGCCACCAAACCGCCCAATCAGCCGTCGTGCGTTCTTGATTTGGACGGATCAAAAAACGGAATGCTCTCAACAATCGCAGAGCTCGTTGATCCATCTGCCTGAACTTGCAGTTGAGTCCCCGGTGCAGATTGATCTGCGGCGATATGAACCAGCGCGAGAGACTTGCCCAGCCGGTGGGACCAGCAAGGACTGTTAAGCGTTCCAACTGCATTTCCATTTGCCAGCAATGTTTCACCCCCTTCCCAGCTCTCCTCGTTTTCGGAGGAAATACCGGCCGCTACAAAACGCGGCGATTTTTCAGCGACGAGTGCCGCCTCCTTACCCCGATAGTCGCCTCCGGACTTGTTAACGGTGAAACCGAGTCCAACCTCCCACGGCGTATGTTCAGCAGTCATGTCGTATCCGAAGAACAGCAACGCAGCCTCGATACGCACCTTGTCCAGCGATGCAAAGGAGCACGGCATCACACCCGCATCAGCGCCGCTGCCGAGAATGTGATCCCAGATATCTCCAACCGCGGCCGCAGGGACAAAAATCTCGTACCCACGTTCTCCTGAATACCCCGTTCGGGAAATCCGGCAAGGGTGACCGAACAGTGCCGTCGCTGTGTGGTGAAAGTATCCAAGCGTCGACAGATCCGCTGATGCATGGGGGTTCAGGATATCCAGAGCCGCAGGGCCCTGCAGGGAAATGTTGTGCAGATCGTCGTCCAGTTCGATATCAACATTGAGCCCCCGGGCGGATTCAGTCAGCATGGACATGCTGTCACCCGAACCGTGACAGTGCATCCATTCGTTTTGTCCGTTGTTCGCAATAATGGCGTCGTCACAAACGGTGCCCTCTTCAGTCAGGATGGAGCCGTATGCCGACATTCCGGAAGCAACCCGGGACATGTCTCGACTGATGACATGATCGACAACCCGGCCGGCATCCGGTCCTCTAAGCATCACTTTTTTCAGCGGTGACATGTCGAACATGCCCGCTGCCTGACGCACCGCATCGTGCTCATCATTGGGATCGCTGTTGTAGCTCCATGCCGTGCCCATACCATTCCAATCCTCCAGACCGGAGCCCAGATTTCGGTGACGCTCCGCAAGCGCCGAGGTTCGTGTCGATGCAGTCATTTTGTCCTCGATTTATGTATCGTGATTAGCTCAGTTAAACTGTTATTCTGAATAAGTTTGTAAAACAACGGTATAACAGCGCGCAAAGAAGATTTCTATCGAGACCTTTTAATCATTACGTTTAGATATACTAAACTCTATGAACACCCGTTTCCGACGATTTGATCATCTGCGACGCTTTTGCGAAATTGCTAAACATTCCAGCTATACCGAAGCGGCGACCGCTCTCCACGTCACCAAAGGTGCAATCAGTCAGCAGATTGATGCCCTCGAATCGTCGCTTGGGTTTCCGCTCTTTGAGCGCACACAACGCGGTATTCAACTTACAAACCGCGGTCAGAGTCTGCTGTGGGTCGCTCAGGGGTCTTACAGCGCAATAGAGCAGGAAATTACGCGGCTTCACAAGCTGGATCTCGGAAAAATAACCGTCGGCATGGCGACCTATTTTGCATCCCGGTGGCTCTCACCGCGTCTGATGCGGTTTACCAGTCGACATCCTCAAATCGGGCTGAGGATTCAGCCGGTTCTTGGAAACCCGGACCTGCAATCCGAAGATCTTGATCTCGCGATTCGCTGGGGCACCGGAAACTGGACCGACCCGGGACTGTGCGTCGAACGCATTTTCAGTTGTCCGGCTCTGGTAACAGGCGACAGGGCATTTGGCCAACAAATCAGTGCGCGAGATATTGAGAGTGTTATCGCTGACCATGATTTACTGCATGATACTGATGGCAGCTCGGCATGGCAGGACTGGTTCGACGCAGCGGGGATTGCGATGCCAGTGAAAACCCGGGACTTCATGGTGCCCGACCCCAATGTCCGGGTGCAGGCGGTAATTGACGGTCAGGGACTGGCGCTCTACGACGAGCTCGTCGCCGGCGAAATTCGTCAGGGCGTCCTGTTCCAGTACCCGGACATTCAATTAAGCCAATACGGTTATTACCTGGTTTACGCCGAATCCGAGTACGACAATCCGGCAATCCGTCTTTTTCGCGACTGGATTATTCAGGAAGCCAACTGATCTATTCGTTCGTCAAGCCGGTCCAAGCATCGCAGTACACCGATACAAAAGCCGACGCTGCCCCACAAAGTCGTTGATTGGATAGTGCAGAGTGAATCGGTTGTCCCAAATCGTCAGCTGGTTCGGCTGCCAGCTTATCCGACAGGTAAACTGGGGCTGGGACATGTGTCGGTCGAGAAATTCAATTAGTGGTCGGCTCTCGGTTGCGGACATTCCTTCAAACCGGGTGGCGAACATTTTGTTGATGTACAACCCCTCTTCTCCCGTGTCGGGATGAATCCGAACCACAGGATGTACTGCGGTTTCAGTCTCATGATCGGGCATGCCTGGACCGTTGTAGCTGTGCACCGCATGCAGCGGGCGCAGAAGCGTCTGCATGGCGGGTGTCAATGACTGCCACGCCAGAATGGTGCTGGCGAATGCGGTGTCACCACCGCAGTCGGGCAGAATTTCGGCTCTCAAAAATGACAGGTAGGCTTCCGGTCGCCGGAAGGTCACATCGGCATGCCAGTCCGAACCACCAAACAGTCGCGTGCCATCCGGCTCCTTGCGCATTTCAAGCACCGTCTTATTCTCATTCGCATACAAAACACCTTCGTCAGCGTGATGCAAAAACAATGGACCAAAACGTCCGGCCAGGGACTCAAGCTCGTCAATGGTCAACGCCTGATTCGGCAGGGCCAGAACCAGATGTTGCGCCAGCAATTCGCGCAGTTTTTCGATCGTAGTCTCACTTGGCACACCGCCAAGATAGGGGCCTTTCACCACTGCGCCAATGGATGGTGTCAGTGGCACGGCTTTGAATGTCATGTCGGTTGCACCGGTTGCGATTGAAACTTTTTCATGCGTGCACAATGTACGTTTTTTTTGTCTGCTTTGCAGAATATTCTGCAAGACTTTCGACTGTGATCAATGACAGAATAAGACGTTGACCGACCTGAATATGCGCCCATGTCACATGTCTTCCCTCGACATACCCGTTCTCAACCGCCCATCGCCACAGGTGGAGACGGGTGCTACCTGATCGATCAGAGTGGCAAACGCTATTTTGACGGATCCGGCGGTGCAGCAGTCTCGTGTCTGGGCCACGGTGATCCGGAAATCATTGCGGCGGTTCAGCAGCAGGTTGCAAATCTCGAGTTTGCACATACGGGTTTTTTCAGTTCCGAACCCGCAGAGTTACTTGCTGACCTTCTGATCCGGCACGCACCGGGGGACCTCGGTCGCGTCTACTTTGTGTCCGGTGGCTCCGAAGCGACCGAAGCGGCGATCAAACTGGCGCGTCAGTATCATGTTGAACGCGGAGAATCTGAGCGGAGTTTTTTAATCGCCCGACGCCAGAGCTATCACGGCAATACACTGGGCGCCCTGGCAGCGGGCGGAAACGAATGGCGACGCGAGCAATTCTCACCCTTGCTGATCAATGTCTCTCACATTGCTCCGTGCTATGAATATGTATTGCGATCAGAAGACGAAACCGCCTTTGAATACGGACAACGCGCCGCGCAGGAACTGGAAGATGAGATTTTAAAACTGGGTGAGGATCGGGTCATGGCTTTTATGGCCGAACCCGTCGTCGGTGCCACCGCGGGCGCGGTACCTGCGGTTGAAGGGTACTACAAGCGGATCCGGGAAATATGCGACCAATACGGCGTATTGCTGATTCTTGATGAAGTCATGTGTGGCATGGGGCGGACAGGGCATCTGTTCGCCTGTGATGCCGATCAGATTGCTCCCGATATTTTGTGTATCGCCAAAGGTCTGGGGGCCGGCTATCAGCCTATTGGAGCGATGTTGTGCAGCAACGCGATTTACCATTGCATTGAGGTGGGTTCAGGCTTTTTCCAGCACGGGCACACCTATCTGGGTCATCCGGTGGCAGCCGCCGCGGGACATGCTGTGGTCTCAGCCATTCTGGACAGAGGACTGATCGACCGCGTAAACGCAGTCGGCGATGTGCTCATGGGCGCACTGACGGACGCCTTTAGTGAGCACCCCCATGTTGGAGACATCAGAGGGCGTGGCTTGTTCAGAGGCATCGAACTGGTTGAAGACAGGGCCACAAAACAACCCTTCAGTCCACAGAGAGGTCTTGCCAGGGAAATCAAGCGAGCGGCGTTTGAAGCCGGCCTGATCTGCTACCCGATGTCCGGCACAAGAGACGGCAAAAACGGTGATCATGTTTTGCTGGCCCCACCCTTCATTACCACGGAGTCGCAGGTTGATGAAATTATCGGCAAGCTGGGCACGGCATTCGAAGTGATTTAAGCGCGGGCACGCCGCATCATCGAAGACAGGTTCGCGTGAACTGCGCACCACCGTGCGCATTCATTGGTGGTCGCAAGTTGAACGCGGTGAGCGCATACTAACCAACGCGGACAACAATTAACCCGATACGATAAGACACCACTTATGACTACACCTGTTGAAGAGGGCTATAGAATGCCCGGCGAATTTGAACCGCACGACGCCTGCTGGATGATTTTCCCGGAGAGAACAGACGTATGGGGTTTTGATCCATCCCCCTCGCAAAGAGTATTCGTCGATGTGGCTGCTGCTATTTCTGAGTTTGAGCCGGTCAATCTCTGCGTCTCGGATCAGTGTTATGACATCGCCGGGTCAATGATTTCCGGTGACATCAATTTGGTAAAGATGTCGACAAACGATGCCTGGATGCGGGATTGCGGTCCGACATTTGTGATCAACGATAAAGGCGATGTGGCTGGAGTCGACTGGGAGTTTAATGCCTGGGGTGGAGAACTCGGCGGGCTTTATACTGACTGGAGCGCTGACAACAGGGTGGCAGAGGGCGTTCTGAAAAATACGGGCGCCAGGCGCTTCGTTTCGGAGCTGGTCAATGAAGGCGGCGCAATTCATGTCGACGGCGAAGGCACACTGATTACAACGCGTTCCGTACTGCTCAATCCAAACCGAAATCCGGGGTTGGGCGAAACGGAAATCGAGAACATCTTTCGCGATTATCTCGGTGTAGAGAAAACCATCTGGCTGGACGTATCGGGCGAAGACGAGACCGATGGTCACGTCGACGGTCTGTGCGCTTTTGTAAAGCCGGGTGTCGTGTTGGTCGCATGGCATAACGATCCGACTTCGGAAGAGTATGCTGAGTATCAGTCCGTATACGATCAGCTAAGTAGAGAGCGCGATGCAAAAGGACGATCACTTGAAATAATCAAGCTGCCTCTGGCCACGTTACCGGCAATGTCGTCTGAGGAAGCAGCACTGATTGAACAGCGACCCGGAACCTATCCCAGAAATGCGGGGGACTACGTATGGGGCGGATATATCAATTTTTACATCGCCAACGGCGGCATTGTGTATCCGCGATTTGGTGTCGAAGAGGATGACGCGGCCGAGCACATTTTGCAGCAGGCGTTTCCCGACCGAAAAGTAGTCGGTGTGGACGGCTGCCGCGCGATATCCATGTGCGGGGGGATTATTCACTGCATCACCCAGCAACAGCCATCCGGCAGCAGGTTCGGATAGCCGCGAATAATCAATCAGTTCAGCAACTTTCGCTCAAAATCCGAGAACCCGATACGACCGACGGCCGGCAATTTAATCGCTGGTGGTGAAAAGTCGACGCCTGCGGTCAGACCTGCAATATTGATTTCGACGCCCTCTTCAAGGCCCAGCATAAAACCCAGCGCTCCACCGAGAGAAAACTGGAATCCCCGGCCACTGGGCGTTGCAGCCAGAACACTGCCGCCAGGCAGATAGTCTTTGCCGATGGCATTTGACGGCAGCTCCAGATTGAGTTCCGGAACCCTGCGACCGAGATACGCGAGAAACGTGTTGCTGTTCGGTCCCGGCCAGATATTGTATCGTCCGTCGTACTGATAGTTTTCTGACGCGTATCTCAAGCGATCAATCAAACCATCGACTTCATCGCCACCTCGAATCTCTCGCAGTAATTCCGGCCGATTCCCGTACCAGTAACGATCAGGCTGACCCCTCCGGATCTGCACTGAATGTCTTCCCCACCGCAACGCATAACCCATAACCTCCATCCTTGTGTAGTAGTCCTCACCGGTTTTCTTGGTCGCTATCCAGGTGTGAACGCCAAGAACGCCACGCCACCTCACCGTTCGAGCGGCGTAGACCTGAATAATGCCATCATCCGTAGTGCCGGCGTCCGGCGCCTGACGGGTATTCCCCTGTTTTGCATTCCACCAGTTTGTTTTTGAGCCGTCACCGAAATGATACACCGCAAACTGGTACGCGACCGGACCGCCAAACAGAAGCAGGATCACGGCAACAGCTTGCAGCATGCCTTTTGGGGATAGTTTCATGTTGGGGAATGAACTATTTGGATCGTTAATCCTAGCAGGTTGAATGAGATTCTGGAGTGAATCGGTTGTAAGCCCGTACTATCCTGAACAGAATTCATGGGTTAAAAACTGGGACATTCGCCAAACGAAAAAGTGCCGGTTGAGCCCGACTGATAACGCGTGATTGGACGTCGTTTATTCCTCAATATCCAGTATTTGGTGATGCGTCAGCGACCAAACGAAAAGCCCTTGTAGTTTTCGGAAACGATTTGATTACACCGATCGATGTAGTCCGGCACACCGGGATAAGGCATGAAGACTCTAGGTTTGCCCGGAATATTACTGCCGAGGTACCAGGACTGGCAGGTGCGATATAATGTTCGGTCGACCACCCCACTCACTTCCTTTACCCAGGACGTTTCAGCGGCAGAGATGGCTTCGACGCTGCCGTAGGCATTTGATTGGGTGAACTCGATGCAATTCGTAATCCAGTCAACGTGGAACTCAATACTTCCAAGCATATTGCTCAACACCGATGGACTACCGGGTCCGGTGACTGTAAACAGGTTGGGGAATTCCGCAATCATCAACCCCAGATAACTGACCGGACCGTGACGCCATTTTTCGCTTAAAGACAGCCCGTTTCGACCACGAATATCGATGCGCTTCAATGCGCCTGTGATCGCATCAAATCCCGTTGCCAAAACAATCGCATCGACGGCATAGGTTTTGTTACCGATCACAATCCCCTCCGCATCCAGACCGGTAATTCCGGACTCTATTATGTCTACCAGTTCAACATTATCGCGATTGAATGTTTCGTAGTACCCTGTGTCCACACACAGTCGTTTGCAGGCAAACGTGTAATCGGGGGTTAAAAGTCTGGCGGTATCCTGATCATGGACGGTCAGTTCAATTTTTTTAGCGACGAATTCTGCCGCAGTGCTGTTGGCCTCGGGGTCCCGCAGCAAATCCGGAAACGACAGAGCAAACGGCAGCCCTCCCTGTTTCCATTGTGACTCGTATTGAGTCTCTCGCTCCTGCGCAGATACCGAAAGCGCCGATCGGGTTTCCGCTTCAAAGGCGATACCGTTTCTTGTGGTTTTGGCAAGCGCCCGAAGCTCTTCGTATCGGCTTTTGACCCACTGCTTTTCTTCAGAATCCAGCATTCGATTTTGCGCCGGTACGATGAAGTTGGGTGTGCGTTGAAAGACAGTCAGATGCTTCGCCTGCTCCGCTATCAGTGGGATGGATTGAATCCCGGACGAGCCGGTGCCGATGACCGCGACCCTCTGATCACTGAAATCCACCCCGGAGCGGGGCCAGTCACCGGTGTGATAGATGGGGCCGGCAAACGCATCTGCATTTGGGAACGAAGGCACGTTAGGTACAGAAAGACATCCGGTCGCCATCACACACCAATTGCTCTCGACAGTCGTATGCGATCCGTCTGCATCAACAACATCCAGTTGCCAGCAGCGTTCAGATTCCTCATACCGCGCGGCCATTACGGTCATGCTGAATTGAATGTGCCGACGCAAATCAAAACGATCGGCTACGTGTCGTGCATAGCGAAGAATTTCCGGTTGCGTTGCATAGCGCTCACTCCAGTCCCACTCCTGCTGCAGTTCGTCAGAAAATGAATACGAATACTGAAAGCTTTCAATATCGCAACGAGCTCCGGGGTATCGATTCCAGTACCAGGTGCCACCGACATCGAGACCTTTTTCCAGCACCCTGACGCTCAGCCCCAACTCACGAAGTCGAATTAAGAGATACATACCCGCAAATCCGGCACCAACCACCACCGCATCGAACCTGTTTTTCGACATGTTCATGTGTTGGTTACACCGCCGTCGACATTGATGACCTGCCCGGTGATATATGAAGCATCAGACGATAGTAAGAACCTGACTACTGAGGCTATTTCGTGAGGCTGACCCAATCGTCCCAGCGGAATCTCATGCGTAACTGCCGCACCCCTCTCTGCAATCAGTTCGGCGGGCATTGGTGTATCGATTATTCCGGGAGCGATCGCGTTGACTCGAATTTCAGGTGACAGACGTCGCGAAAGCGCTCGCGTCATGCCAACGAGACCGCCTTTTGCCGCCGAGTACGCCACGTAGTTTTTTGCGCCACGCATAAATGATAGTGAAGACACAAACACCATGCTCGCACCCTGGACATTCTTCATATGCGGAATGGCCAGCGCCGCTAATTCGTAGCCATTAGTCAGGTTTTCCTGAATCGCACGATTGTATGTGTCGCGGCTGTAGTCCAGATCCTTCTCAAAGACACCGGCGAGATGAACAACCCCCTGAAGAGGATGATCGCAGGCAGAAATCGTCGAACGACAGGAATCCGCATCCCGCAGTGAAGACACTATAGGTGTGATGACAGCCTTCTGATTGTCTATGTCCGAAATCGAATCCAGCAGTCTTTGCTCGTCGATATCCACACAAACCAGTTGCCGATCCAACGCACTTAACGCCACAACGGTCTCACGTCCAATACCGCCTGCCGCCCCTGAAATAATGATGCTGTTCATATCCACCTCACACTGTCTCAAAACCAGAGACAAATATTCAAATTCACGCTGATCGAGACCAAAAAAATTGTAGAAAAATTAAAGCCTTGCCACGTGCCGACCGCATCGACACCTAAGTTCCTTTTGGGTATTCTTCTTTGGTGATTTCATCAATGTTTGCCAGTAACTGATATGACAGACTACAACCATTCGCTGTTCTACATCAAATGATAGCTTTCATCGATGCCGGGATATTCCTGCGTTAGACCGATAGTCCATTGCCATTTGGTTGTCTGTTCCATTGAAAAAAAGCGACCTGCCACTTTGCGTTGATCTCGACGGCACCCTGATTCGGGGCGATCTGTTTTTTGAGTGTTTGCTGTTCGTCCTTAGACGGCGTCCCTGGAAACTGCTCCTCCTGCCTCTGTGGTGGTTTCAAAGCCGACTGCGCGCGAAACATAAACTTGCAGACTTGTGTGACCGTTCCGTCGTTGAACCTCCGCCACCAATGCAACAGGATCTTGTCGATTTCATTAAAGCCGAAAGACAGGACGGAAGAAGCATACACCTGGTGTCGGCATCAATGCAGTCTCTGGTTGAACCACTGGCTGCCGCCACAGGTTTGTTTGACGAAGTTTCTGCCAGTGAAACGTCCAATCTAAAAAGTCGTGAGAAAGCAGAGTTTCTTGCAGCCCGGTATCCCGACGGTTTTGCATACGCAGGCAATTCGAAAGACGATCTGGCGGTCTGGTCCCGCTGCAAGGAAGCGATTTCCGTCAATTCATCACCCACGGTTCAGCGCACGGCTAAAAATCAGCAGATTGAATTCGTGCGCCATTTCGGCCAACCGCCCAATCAGTTCAAACATCTTCTGATTACTTTCCGCCCATCGGGTCTGCTAAAAAATCTGCTGATATTTTTACCGCTGTTCACGATCGGGGCTGCCGGTGCCGGGTATCTGCTGCAATTTGCGATTGGGTTTATTCTGTTGACAGCAGCAACCTCCGCCGCATACCTGTTCAATGATCTGATTGACCTGCCAGAGGATCGCCTCGATCCAGTCAGGTCCAATCGACCACTGGCCGCTGGTTTTGTCACGGTTTCTTTTGCATTGCTTACCGTAGTGTTACTGGTTGCGTTCAGTCTGATCCTCGCTCCGGTGATTTCCTGGTGGTTTGCCGCCACAATATTCGGTTATCTCCTATTCTCCGCACTGTACTCAGTGGTGCTGCAGCATTCGCCAACGACGCGACGCGTGGCGCGCATTTTTTTCCCTGTTCTGCGGGTTGTCGCCGGGGCTACGATTGTTTTGCCACTTTAGCGGCAAACACGACGCCTGCAGGCTCACATCTCGTCTTCAACACGCTCTACGTCCACCAGACAGCTGTGCGCACTGCTGCCCTGACCAAGACGCGATGTACCGGAATCTCGGGTCAGCACGTTTGGGTTCCCTTGTTGATCAACCCCGTTTGTATCCGGGCTGAACCATGCGCCAGTGGGCAGAGACACCACATCCTTGCGGATATCTTCAGATAACTCTGCTCTGGCATAACAGGATCCACGTTGGCTGAATAATCGAACTCTGTCGCCGTCGCATATTCCCCGATCTCTGGCGGAATCCGGATGCAGAACAACCGGTGCAGGTCTGCTGTTGGGCAGGTCCGCGATGGCGGATTCCATTTGACTGTGCAGCTTGTCACCCGGTTGGGGTGACACCAGGTGAAATGGAAACTGCCTGGCTTTGTCCGAGCCAAGCCATTCTGTCGGCGGCATCCAGGCAGCATGCCCCTTACAATCGCTGTAGCCAAATCCGGCGATTGTTTCCGAAAAAATTTCGATTTTCCCGGAGGGTGTCTGCAAGGGCGCGTTCTCGGGATCGTTGAAAAACGCCGTATACGGTTGTTTCGAAAACTTCGCACCACGAACCGGTAAATCGATCCAGTTCATTGCCTTAAGGTCGTCATACTCCGGAACCTCCACGCCATTTGCTCTGGATTCATCCTGGAATGCTTCATATAAATAACGCAGCCATTCACCCTCCGAGCGATTTTCGGTAAAGGCATCACCACAATCCAATCGAGCCGACAATTCGGCAAATATTTCAAAATCGTTTTTCGCCCCGCCAACCGGAGGTATCAGAGCGGGCATGTGAAACAGATAGGAATCACCCTGGGCACGGCCGATGTCCTCCCGCTCGTAAGGCGTCGTGGCAGGAAAGACGATATCCGCGCGTCGCGCAGTCGCCGTCCACCAGGGCTCATTGACGATGATTGTTTCGGGTTGCTGCCAGGCACGGTTCAGTCGATGTAGATCCTGATGGTGGTGGAATGGATTGCCGCCACACCAATACACCAACCTGATGTCGGGGTACTTCAGACTCTGGCCGTTAAATTCGAAGGGTTCGCCCGGATTCAGTAACATGTCGGCAATGCGCGCGACCGGAATAAATTCCTTTATCGGATTCTGACCCTGTGGGAAGGTCAGACCTGTCAATCGCTTTACGGAAACACCCAGCCCTCCAATTGCGCCATATCCGTAACCAACGCCGCCTCCGGGCTGGTTCATCTGACCAAGCATGCACGCCAGAGTCGCCGCCATCCAGAACGGTTGTTCACCAAAGTCAGCACGTTGCAGTGACCATGCAACCGTAATAAGTGTCCGGGTGCCTGCCATAACCCGCGCCAGCTCACAGATAGTGTCGGCGGACAAGCCGCAAATCTCCGCAGCCCATTCCGGTGTCTTGGGCTGTCCGTCAGTATCCCCAACCAGGTAGGATCGGAAACGATCGTAGCCTACACAATACGTGTCCAGAAAATTCCGATCCAGCAGGTTTTCATTTTCAAGCACGAACGCCAGACCCAGCATCATTGCAGTGTCTGTCCCCGGTTTGATTGGCAACCAGTCCGCACCATCAGGCGTATCGGTCCGCTGTGGACTGATGTTGATCCGACGCATGCCTTGCTGGTCAAATTTTTGAAACCAGCCGGTGGTTTCATGATGGGTAACGCCGCCCATGCTGACCTGAGAGTTTTTCGGATTGATGCCACCGAACATCACCAGCGTCTGAGTATTGTCAGCGATCACCGGCCAGGTATTCATTTCGCTCCACATCAATTTCAGAAAATGGAGACCGAATACGTGGGGAATAATTGCCTGCGCAGCCGCGGTGCTGTAGCTCGCTACAGAAGACACATAACCGCCGGTGCAGTTGAGAAAACGATGAACCTGACTGAGTGCGTGATGGAATCGACCGGCACTTGCCCACCCGTATGAACCGCCAAAGATACCTCGATTCCCGTGTTGCATGATGACGCGCTCGATTTCTCCTGCAGCGATATCCAATGCCTCATTCCACGACATCTCAACAAATTCATCCCGGCCTCGCAGTGATCTCGCATCCCTGTGCAGCGGGCCTTTCTCGAGCCAGCTCTTTCGGATCGAGGGGTTTGCCACCCGTGTACGGTGATGCACGGCCGACGGCAAGACTTTAGCAATCGGGGATGGGTTCGGGTCCGGGTCGAAATCTTCCACTGAAATGATCCGGTCTTCTCGCGTGGTGACTCGAAATGCGCCCCAGTGACTGGTTGTGGTTCTGGTAACGGACTTACTCATGCGTGCTCGATCTGTCAGTCACAATTAGTGGTAGTGTATGATGTACTAAATTGTAATCCACTCCGGGAGCAGTCGACGACATCTTGCCCCGTTCCGGATGCTCTTGCGGACTTCACTATGAAACTACACGTATCTTTCAAAGTAGCGGATATCGAGACCGGAATAGACTTCTATTCAAAACTCTTCGCGCAGTCTCCGGTCATCACGCGATCTGACTACGCCAAATGGGACCTTGACGATCCAGCCGTCAATTTCGTCATTGAGACCGCCAGCGACGGTCGCGCCGGGTTTGATCACATCGGTATCCAGACCGATGACGCCGATCAGCTGCAAACGATTTCTCAGGCGATGAAAAAGACGGAACAGGAATACATCGATATCGAACAGGCACACTGCTGCTATGCGAAATCCGACAAATCATGGGTGCGGGGAATCGCCAATGAAGCCTGGGAGGTGTTTCATACCCATGAACATGACAGTGATGAATACGGCAGCGGATTCAGCAGCCTGAAACGCATGGACGGATCGAACTCCTGCTGCAGCTAGGAAGCGTTCTCACCGAAACCGGGGGCAGTGCACTGTCCCTGTCAGACTACAGACAAACAAACTGCAGTTCCGCATCGCCATATTTCAAAACGTCGAGCGAAGACCTCACATTATGAATGCCTCAGGCCTGCATAGAGTTATCCGAACTGTGGCGTTGTCGCTGATGACGTTCAGCGCTGCGGCAGCTGCGACTCCACTTCAGGGACAGAGCAGCGAGGAATTCCAGATTACGGTCAACCGGTGGCTGGACGGAAATGACAGTGAAAGTCTGACGAAGCTCAGTCAAATTGCTCAGGACGGAAATATCGCAGCGCAATTACTGCTGGCGAGAATTGAGCGCACGCAGCGCGCACCTTCGAAGTTTCTGTTGTCGTTATCCCCGCAGGATCGCAAACAGGTTTTTCGTTCACCACAGATCAGGGGGGCCTTTAACCTCACATGGCTTCAGGTACTCGAATCGTCGGGACTGGAGCTCGCCATATGTCTGCAAAGAGCGAACGGAACAGGTGTCGACCTGAAGACCATTGAAAAGCTGCGGGAACTGAATGAGGCTCAGGCCACTGACCACCTGATCCGCACCTCGGCGCTTTACGGCAATCCAACTCAGAAAAAGCGACTGCTTGAAGACCTGGCTTTACCGGAACTTCGACCCTTCGTCCGCAGCCAGATGCCGCCTGAGCGCGCCTACGCTGATGGCGTATTCGCACTCGAGTATGCGTCTGCTTTCTCAGATTCCCCGGTTCTTCCGGCTGCGTACTCACAGCGGGACGGTGCCGTGGACGCCGCCCGTTTTATGGCACTTGGTATTCCTTTTGGCAAAGTTACCCAGGGCAATTATTTTTTCGAGATTGTCACTGCATGGATCAACCGCGATGTCAGTCTTGAGCCGATCAGGAATGCATGCGCCCTGCTCTGTCCGCTCGAGATGGATTCATGCGGCGTAACCCTGGTCGGGTTGACCGGGGGATACTATGAAATCATCCGCAACGATTCACCCCTCGAGAGCGTTATCCCCCAGTCGGTCTATCTGGCCAGTCCGAGGGCACGTGATCAGGTCTTGCGCAGAGCGCTACTGACCCGGGCGGAGTATGGAGGAGAACTCGCGAGCACTGAGAACATCCGTCAGTTCAGTCCATGCCTTGCAGATGAAGCGGCACGAATTCGCAGCGAGGCGATCTACTCCAGCTGGTAGATCCGTCATACGCTCTCAAGACTCATTTGAACAAATCACCATAGCGCTGCTGCAGGTTGTTCTTCTGAACTTTTCCCATCGTGTTTCGGGGAAGTTCCTCAACAATCACCAGCTCTCTCGGGTGTTTAAACCGTGCCAGGTCCGTTAGAAGGGCTTTTTTGATGTGCTCCAGGTCGATCGATAGACCGACTTCAGCAACGAGGACCCCAATCGGGGTTTCACCGAAATCCGGGTGCGGCACACCGACCACAGCGCTTTCGAGAACGCCGGGTTGCTGATCGAGAAACTGCTCGATTTCCTTTGGATAAATATTTAGACCGCCCGAAATGATCAGATCTTTTCCACGGCCAATGATGTGGACGTAACCGTCACTGTCAATCCTGCCAAGATCTCCGGTAATAAAAAAACCGTCGGCTCTAAGTTCTTCTCGTGTCTTCTCAGGCATATTCCAGTAGCCCTTGAACACATTGTCACCTCTGACCTCCAGAACTCCGATCTGCCCGTCATCCATCGTTTCACCTGTATCGGGATCGGTCACTTTCAGTTCAACTCCGGGCAACGGAAATCCAACGGTGCCGGGTCTGCGCTCACCCAGATACGGGTTGGAGGTATTCATATTGGTCTCGGTCATTCCATAGCGTTCCAGAATCCGGTGTCCGGTTCTGTTCTCAAACTCGATGTGAGTTTCTGCACGCAGCGGTGCGCTTCCGGAAATAAACAATCGAATATTTGATACCAGTGACGCATCGAAATCCGAATCCGCGAGCAATCGCGTGTAAAACGTCGGAACACCCATCATTGTTGTCGCTTCCGGCAGATGCTTCTTGACCGTATCGACGTCAAATCTGCTCATCCAGATTATCGAC
>JBCCGE010000056.1:0-20264 GCA_039029455.1 Pseudomonadota bacterium
CCAGCACCATGACTTCAACCTCGTCACCCACCCGGCAGACCTTTCCGGGATGAATATTTTTGTTCGTCCAGTCCATCTCTGAAAGATGCACAATACCTTCGACGCCTTCCTCAAGTTCAACAAAAGAACCGTAATCGGTCAGGTTCGTCACCTTACCGAACAAACGCGTACCGACCGGGTATCTGCGCGCCAGATCAAGCCACGGATCTTCACCCATTTGCTTGATGCCGAGAGAAACCCGACACTGCTCACGATCAAACTTTAATACTCGTGCTTCAATTTCATCGCCCACATTCAGCACTTCTGACGGATGCTTGACACGCTTCCAGGCCAGATCGGTAATGTGCAGCAAGCCGTCAAGACCGCCCAGATTCACAAATGCACCGTAATCGGTCAGGTTTTTGACGATTCCCTTAACGATCTGACCCTCTTCCAGAGTATCCAGTAATTTTTCCCGTTCCTCACTGAGCTCATTCTCAACAATTGCGCGTCGTGAAACGACGATATTGTTTCGCTGCTGGTCGAGCTTAATAATTTTGAAATCAAGCTCACGCCCCTCAATGTACGCGGAATCCTTTACCGGTCGTACATCGACCAGCGAACCCGGAAGGAAAGCCCTGAGATTATTCACATCAACAGTAAAGCCACCCTTAACTTTTCCGGTGATGACCCCGGAAATGATTGCGCCCTCCTCATGGGCCTTGGCAAGATCAGCCCAGGCCCGCGCACGCATCGCACGCTCTCTGGACATTCGTGTGTTGCCGGTGCCGTCTTCTACAGCTTCCAGCGCAACCTCGACCTGATCACCGACTTTTACCGTCAGCTCTCCGGCCGGATTTTTAAATTCTGCCGCGGGAATTTCAGCATCTGACTTTAATCCCGCACTGACGATTACATAGTCGTCGTTTGCTTCGACCACATCGCCAATAATGACCTCGCCGGGCTTCATGATGACCCCGGACAGGCTTTCTTCTAGTAAAGATTCAAAATTTTCGTTCATAAATTTCGCCAGACTGTCGTCTATCCGCCACAACATCTTCAGCGAATCCTGACCCGAATCGGGACAGCAGATTGCACGGGCAGTAGTGATCAGGAGTGATGTGAGACGCCTGGCACCTCAGTGTAATGAATGTTTGGCATGCATTGACTCAATCGTCTCGCGGACGCGAGGGATTCGAATAGAGCCGCCTGCCTCAGGTTAATGTCCAGCAGCGCCGGTTTGACAGAGATCAAAAACACGGTTCTCCGGACCGGTACTGCCACTTAGTTCAGGTCGAGCCTGACAACTTCCGAAAATCGAGTGCAGTCTGCCGCTCTTTAACCCGCAAGACGGAACAGCGGTAATCACCGGCAGAGATTGACGCCACTCATTTCAACGACGATCTGAACTATTATTCAGAAGGCAGATCAGTCGGGCGTCCGATCGGTTTTCGAGCTTTCCGGGTAACTCTGTCGCACGTAATCGAGCACAGTTTCAACGACGGCTTCGATCCGCATATCAGTTGTATCTATCACCACCGCATCATCAGCAGGTTTCAAAGGCGATATCGCCCGGTTTGCATCCCGCTGATCACGCTCGGTGATCTCTCCGAAAAGGGCGCGCATGGTAACATCAAAACCCTTTAGTCTCAACTGGTTAAAGCGTCTTTCCGCTCTGGCTTTTGCACTGGCGGTCAGGTAAATCTTGCACTTCGATTCGGGGAAAACCACCGTCCCCATGTCCCGGCCATCAGCGACCAGACCGGGTGGTCTGGCCTGCCTTCGCTGCCACTCCAGCAACACGTCCCGCACTTCCGGCAATGCCGCAACGACCGAAGCATCCCGACCCGCCGATTCGGTTCGGATTTCATCACCCACTGTTTCCCCATCGACCGATATCTTGCCGTCGATAAAGCGGATGGAAAGCCGGCTTCCGATTGTTTTCAGTTCCTCTACATCATCCAGTGTCGCGCCCGATTGCCGGGCACGCCAGGCGAGAATCCGATACAGGGCGCCGCTGTCGAGATAATGCCAGTTTAGTGCAGCAGCCACCGTCGCAGCCACTGTGCCTTTTCCCGAACCACTCGGACCGTCCAGCGAAACGACCGGAGCAATAACTGAATCAGAAGCCGACATAATCGATTTCAGAAGACAGAGATTTTGAGTCCGGCATCAGCTGCAATTCTGGCGAAGTCCGGAAAAGACGTGGCCACATTGTCGCTGTCGAGAATCGTTATGGTGTCTTTTGATGCCAGCGCGGCCATGCTAAACGCCATTGCAATACGATGATCATGACAACTGTCCACGCCCCCCCCTGTCAGTTGTCCTCCATAGATAGTCATACCATCATCGTGCTCATGAACTTTCGCGCCAATCGCCTTTAACCCATTGACAACACTAGCTATTCTGTCGCTTTCCTTCACCCTGAGCTCCTCGGCACCCGAAATTCTGGTCACACCGTCGGCAACGGCGGCCGCCACTGCGATTGCCGGAATCTCATCGATTGCGAGCGCGACATCATCACCGCTTATTTCGCACCCCTGGAGCCGGCTGCTGGTAACCAGCAGATCGGCAACCGGCTCACCGCCAACTACACGCGGGTTGGTCTGCTCAATATCGGCCCCCATCATCTCGAGAATGGGCAGCACACCGTTTCGGCTCGGATTGACTCCCACGCGGGGAAGAACGATCTGACTGTCGGATGCGATCAGAGCCCCAACGATAAAAAACGTTGCAGACGAAAGGTCAGCCGGCACCGATAACTCGCACGCCTTCAGTACACCACCGCCGTGTATTGATATAGCGCTCTGCCTTCTCTCAACCGCATAACCGAATCCTTTCAACATTCGCTCAGTGTGATCACGGGTCGGTGCGGGCTCGGATACGGATGTCTCACCTGAAGCATAGAGTCCGGCCAGCAGGATGCTCGATTTGACCTGCGCGCTTGCTATCGGCATATCGTAATGGATGCCCTGCAAGTCACCGGCCGGATTGATCGCGAGCGGCGGTTTATTATCTCGTGCGCTAAAACTCGCCCCCATTTGGGTCAGTGGGTCGATCACCCGGCCCATGGGTCGGGAAGTCAAAGAGGCGTCGCCCACCAGCCGACTCTCGAAAGACTGTCCGCTCAAAACACCACACATTAGCCGCATCGCAGTTCCTGAATTTCCCATGTCAAGCTCAACTTCCGGCTTTAATAAACCGTGAAGACCGACACCCTGAATGCTATAGCGACCCGGTTCCTGTCGGTCTATTGAAACGCCCATATTCCGAAAGGCCGCGATCGTCGCGAGCACATCGTCACCTTCGAGAAGATCCTCCACCAATGATTCACCCTCGGCAAGTGAACCAAAGATGACTGATCGGTGTGAGACGGATTTGTCTCCGGCAACATTGATCTCTCCGTTGAGTGAACCTCCGGCGCTGACAGAAAATTTCATCGATTTATTTCAAAATTATGTGCATCAGGAATCCATATCAGGTGCGCGCTCACGACGCTCGACAAGCACCGACCGCGCCTTCTGCGAAGAGAGGAAAATATCCTTTATTTTCTCACCATCACCCTTTTCGATCAGATCAGTGAGGTGCGCAAGGTCACTTTGGTACTGTCGCAGCTGATTCAGCAACTCTTTACGATTAAGCAAACAGATGTCACGCCACATATCCGGATCACCGGAAGCGATGCGCGTGAAGTCATAAAAACCACCTGCCGCCATTTCGTAACAACTCTCTCGATCTTCAGACTGCGCCAGCTGCTGCACAGTCGCATAGGCGAGCACATGAGGCAGATGGCTAGTCAGAGACAACACCCGGTCGTGTGCTTCGATCGTCATCTCGATGACGTCTGCGCCACAAATTCGCCACATTGATCGCATGAATACGATCTGCTCGGGTTGATTCTCCGGTAAAGGCGTCAAAACGACTTTGTGATTTTCAAACAGACCGGGCATCGCCGCTTCGACACCTGATTTTTCCTTACCGGCAATGGGGTGTCCGGGCACGAAATGACCAACATTGTGTTTCATTGCCAGACGCGCCTGCGCGACCACGCCAGCTTTGACACTGCCGACATCGGTCACAATCGCAGTCGATTTCATGTGAGCCGCAATGATCTCGAATAGTGCCGCCATGGTGTTTACCGGTGTTGCCACGCAGATCAGATCAGCCTGTGAGGCCGCGACACCGAGGTCGTCACCGACCTCATCAATTGCGCCCAGCGCAAGCGCCTTATTCAGATTTGTTTCGGATCGCCCAAAGCCAATGACCCGATCGACCACACCGGCTTTTTTCAGAGCCATCGCCAGCGATCCGCCGATCAGACCTACGCCGACAATAAGAAGAGTTTTTAAATGGAAACCCGGGTCAGGGGCATCGACGGTTTTCTGCATTATTTAGGGAGCCTCTGCAAAAGTCTGGGCGAAGCCAGATTGAGAGCTAAAATGTTCAAGATCAAGGCAGAAAACGCACGCCATAGTCGTTCAATTGCGTCGTTCTATTGCGAAGTTTTCTAACAAAGATATTGGATATTTTAGACTCAAATAGGTCGGTCATGACTTTTGCTAAGGCTCCTTAGATCAATACCGTCGCTACCGCGAACGAGGATACGAACCCAGCAGCTTGAACAGTCCAGCCTCGTCGCGCAGTTTATCCAAAGCAGTCTTAATGCGCTCGTCCAGTTGATGCCCTTCGATATCGATGAAGAACACATATTCCCACAATCCTGTTTTGGATGGCCGACTCTCGAGTCGAGTCATATCGATTTTATTTTCGAGCAGTGGTTGCAGCAGATGGAGCAGCGCCCCGGGGCGATTTTTTGCAGACAACAAAAGACTTGTTTTGTCATTTCTGGTCGGCGGCGTTTTCCTGTCCGACAGAACAAGAAAGCGCGTGGTGTTGTCCGCACTGTCTTCGATGTCCTGCGCCAGAACTGACAACTTATATCGCTCGGCCGCAGACATACCTGCAATCGCGGCAACGTGACTTTCTGAAGCCGCGACGACTGCGGCTTCGGCATTGCTGTTTGCCGGCATGCGAGTCGCGTTCGGAAGATTCTTGTCCAGCCACACCCGGCACTGTGCCAGAGCCTGAGGATGAGCGGTAACCTGCTTTATGTCGGCAATTGCCTCACAGTTGCTCAGCAGATTGTGATGAACCTTAAAATTGATTTCACCGCATACCTCAAGACCTGTTGTTACCAGGCGATCGAGTGTCGAACCCACACCGCCTTCGTTGGAGTTCTCGACCGGTACAACACAGAAATCCGTGCGACCCGTTTCAGCGGCTCGAAAGGCATCACTGACCGTATCGCAGGGTTCAATCTGCATCGTGCTCCCAAAGTGCTGTCGCGCGGCAGCTTCGCTGAATGTGCCGAGAGGACCCAGTATAGACACGGACAAACCCGCCTCGCTGCCACGTGTCAGAGACATGATTTCGCGAAACAGACAGGTTACGGCATCCGACGTCATCGGTCCTGTGTTTTCGTCTACCAGTCGGGCCAGAACCCTGGCTTCACGCTCCGGACGATAGTACGCGGGCTGTGCGAGGGAGGACTTTATCTGACCGATGGCTTTGGCTGCTTCGATCCGTTGATTCATCAATGCAAGAATGTCGAGATCAATCCGGTCAATACGATCCCGATGATCCCGCAGATCATCATCTGCAGAAGCTTCCGGGGCACTCTCTGTTTGCGGCCGTTTGTCAGTCATGTCATATGCGATGCGTCAATGAACCGTTTCCCGATCCGACGACCCGGAAACCGGTTGATCACCACTATTGCCATCCTCATCGCCGGTTTCATCAACCTTTCCGACACTTACCAGAGACTCATCCCTGTTGAGTGAAATCAGACGAACGCCCTGTGTATTTCTTCCCTGCATGGAAATTTCGGCCACCCGCGTCCGGATCAGAACACCACCATCAGTGATTAACATAACCTCGTCCTGATCTTCCACCCGCAATGCACTCACGACTTCACCATTCCTGTCCGAAGTCTTTATTGCGATCACACCTTTCCCACCTCGACCCTTCTGAGGAAAATCCCCGCATGCCGTGCGTTTGCCATAGCCATTCCGGGTGCTGGTCAGCACCGCTGAGCTGTTCTCAGACTCATCTACCGCGAGCGACATCAACGCGATAACTTTCTGGCCGGGATCCAGTCGAATGCCCCGGACACCACCCGCCGTTCGCCCCATCGTCCGGACGTCTTTTTCAGAGAAGCGCGCGGCTTTGCCCGCGCTGGTGACAAGAAGAATATCCTGTTCACCATCCGTAAGGGCTACCCCGATTAGATGATCGTCATCGCGCAGATTCACCGCAATGATGCCCGAACTTCGAGGTCGCGAGAAATCATCCAGCCGACACTTCTTGACCGTACCCTGCGACGTGGCCATGACCACCTGTTTGCCGTCATCGTACCCTTTGATCGGCAAAATCGCAGTCACCTGTTCATCAGGATCCAGCGGCAAAAGATTAACCAGTGGCTTGCCTCTGGCCTGACGTCCGGCCTGTGGTAGCTGAAACACCCGCAACCAGTAAACCTTACCTTTACTTGAAAAGCAGAGAATCGTGTCGTGGGAATTAGCGACAAACATCTGACCGACGAAGTCTTCTTCCTTGGTGCGAGTCGCAATACGCCCCTTACCGCCGCGCCGCTGGGCAACATAGTCCGTAACAGGCTGTGACTTCGCGTATCCTGCATGAGAAAGTGTGACCACAAGGTCTTCCTCCGGAATAAGATCCTCCATCGACAAGTCGATCTCACCTTCGATGATCTCGGTACGTCTGGGGTCTCCGAAACGGTCCTTGATATCGGTCAGTTCCTCACGAATAACATCCATCAGACGTTCTGAATTTCTTAGTATTTCAAGCAGCCCCAGAATCACCTCAATAATTTCAGCGTACTCTGAATGAATCTTTTCCTGTTCCAGACCCGTTAGTCGATGCAGGCGAAGCTCGAGAATGGCCTGCGCTTGTGTGGGCGACAACTGATACGCATCATCCTGCAAGCCATACTCAGCCGACAGTCCCTGAGGGCGTGACATATCCGCATCGCTCCGCGATAGCATTGTAGCTACGGTGCCGGACTGCCAGGTCTGTGCGAGCATCGCTGCTTTTGCGTCGGCCGGTGTCTGCGCCGCTTTAATCAGCGCAATGATAGGGTCGATATTGGCCAGTGCGACCGCGAGACCCTCTAGAATATGTGCACGGTCGCGGGCTTTCTTGAGTTCAAAAACGGTCCGACGCGTCACAACCTCTCGCCGGTGGCGCAGAAATTCTTCGAGAATCTCTTTTAGCGTAAACAGTTTTGGCTGGTTTTTGCTGAGTGCAACCATGTTGATGCCAAAGACTGTTTGCATCTGAGTCTGTTTGTACAGATTGTTCAGAATAACTTCTGACTGCTCACCGCGTTTGAGCTCGATCACCATCCGCATTCCGGATTTATCGGACTCATCCCGTATCGCGGAAATGCCTTCCAGCTTCTTGTTCTTGACCAGATCGGCGATTTTTTCCATCAAACGCGCTTTGTTTACCTGATAGGGCAGTTCGTGAACGACGATCGATTCCCTGCCATTTGCTGCCGTCTCAACATCGCACAACGCACGCACATAAATCCTTCCACGGCCGGTTTCATAGGCCTGGCGGATGCCGCTGTGTCCGTTGATAATTCCCGCAGTCGGGAAATCCGGACCCGGAATATGATTCATCAGGTCAGACACTGTGATGTCGGGATCATCGATGAGGGCCAGGCAGCCCGATACGACCTCATTCAGGTTATGTGGCGGCACATTCGTCGCCATACCCACAGCGATACCTGCAGACCCGTTAACCAGCAGGTTCGGCACGCGTGTAGGCAGCACCAGCGGCTGCGTCTCCGTTTCATCATAGTTTGGGCCGAACTCGACGGTATCCTTGTCGAGGTCGGACAGAAGTTCATGAGCAATGCGCGCGAGACGAATTTCGGTGTATCGCATCGCTGCCGGCGAATCGCCGTCCACCGAACCGAAGTTCCCCTGACCGTCAATCAGCGGATACCGCATGGAAAAATCCTGCGCCATACGGACAATAGTGTCGTACACAGCAGTGTCACCATGCGGGTGGTACTTACCGATAACATCGCCCACAACGCGTGCGGATTTTTTATAAGCTTTATTCCAGTCATTGCCCAGTTCAGACATTGCATACAGCACCCGTCGATGGACCGGCTTGAGACCATCGCGCACATCCGGCAGAGCCCTGCCGACAATTACACTCATGGCATAGTCCAGATAGGACTGTCGCATCTCCTGCTCCAGATTCGCAGGCAGTGTCTCTTTGGCGAAGGGGGTCTCAGTCATAGGGGTGGGCGGGATGTTTAGTAACCGGGATCACAATGGGAGATCACGTCGTATCAATAACAGGTGAACTCGCATCAGATAACAGTGAAATTCCGGACAGGGCTCAACGATAAGTACGCAATATCTATTGCGAGTATCGGCAGGGAAACGATTGCAAATGTGGCACTAAAAGGTTGTATTCCGACCCAAATTTCGAAGCGCTGCCGGCCTGTTCTGACGATCCGTCAAAAGTTACTTTACAGACGTCGGTTGAGGCAGAAATAATGGGTCGTTTCCGGTTGCCAGTAAAGGCCGAAATTTTATCACAGAGCCGCCCGTGAAACGAATAAAAACCACTATTTCTATCGACTCAAATGCGATTGAAAAACAGGCGCTTTTATAGCGATGAAATTGCGTCAATACCGGTCTTGCACCGGACAAATTTTCGGACACACTGCGTTCCAAATCTCGTTAGACTTTCAGTCCAGCAACACCCAATCCGACTGACTCTGCAGCCACCCGTGAGTGGCCGCATCCAGACGGACCCGAAGACTCACTTCGCCTTTATCCGTAGAGGACTCCGCAACCACATCACAACGCCTGTAGAGCTGGGCCCGCAGCGCGCCAGCGGCCGGTGCCAGCAAAATATCGAGGGTGCTCTGATCTCTGGCCATAAATTCCGACAGTTGCTCAACAAGCAGATCAACGCCGTCTCCGGTTTCGGCGCTAAGCCAGACCGAAAAACCATCGCCCATATCTTTTTGCCGCGCCCTGGGTTTTATGCCAAGTCGATCAATCTTGTTATGGATTTCCATGACCGGAACATCTTCAGCGCCGATTTCCGTCAAAACAAATCTGACCTGAGCCTTCAGTTCATCGGCCTCAGGATCTGAGCAGTCATTGACCAGTAACAGGCAATCTGCAGAGGCTACTTCTTCGAGAGTGGACTTGAATGCAGCAACAAGGGTATGCGGAAGATTTCTGACAAACCCGACCGTATCTGACAGCACAACAGCACCGAATCCCGGCAACTCGACACGCCGCATCGTTGGATCAAGAGTTGCAAACAGCCGATCTTCAGCCAGTACAGACTCACCTGTTATCCGGTTAAACAACGTGGACTTGCCGGCATTGGTATAGCCGACCAGTGAAACTGTCGGTATTGGCGCTCTCTTGCGGGCTCTGCGGCGCAAACTTCGCTGCGACTCTACTTTTGCCAACCGCTTCTTCAGGGTTTTGATTCGCATCCCAATAAGCCGCCGATCGGTCTCCAGCTGGGTTTCTCCAGGTCCTCTTAGACCGATACCGCCTTTCTGACGCTCGAGGTGTGTCCACCCACGCACCAGGCGAGTTGAGAGGTGTCTAAGCTGAGCCAATTCAACCTGCAGTTTACCCTCTCGTGAGGTTGCTCTTTGGGCAAAGATATCGAGAATAAGCCCTGATCGCCCCAGGACACGCGCCTTGACAGCACGTTCCAGATTGCGCTCCTGAATAGGCGATACATCATGATCCAGCAGGACCAGCGTTGCACCAGTGCGATCGACAAGATCTGCCAGCTCCTCGACCTTGCCTTTCCCGAGAAAAGTGGATGAGTCGGGCACTCGTCTTACCGAAACCAGCTCGGCTTTGACTGCAGCCCCGGCAGATCCAGCCAGCTCTCTTAGCTCTCTCAGGGAATCGGTGTCCTGATCAACACGCATGTATTGACCCACAAGAACGCATTCGCCCTGCAGGTTCGATACCAGAGGGGTTTGTTCAGTCGACTGAAACAGGCGAATTCCCCGAAGTCAGATTTAGAACACCAGTACTGCGGACGCGGCATTTGCCGCAGATTGAGAGATCAGAAGTTGCTGTTTCCACCAATATCATCGGCGTCGTCGAATCCCTCGCTATCGCTGTTTTCGTGAGGTATGCGAACAGCCCTTGCGGGTACGATTGTAGATATCGCGTGTTTATAAATCATTTGATTGACACTGTTTCGCAACAGCACCACAAACTGATCAAACGACTCTACCTGACCTTGAAGTTTAATTCCGTTAACCAGAAAAATAGACACCGGGATGCGTTCCTTTCGCAAAATATTCAAGAATGGATCTTGTAAGGCTGTTCCTCTTTGCTGCGCCATTTTTATTTACCTTTGTTGAATAAGAAATTGTAATTTTCGGCATTCTCGCCTGAAGAAAACCGTCACCGTTCTCTCATAAACGGAATATGGTCCCCTTCCGGAGAAAAAAAACCCCCGTAACCAAACTTCGCTAACCAATTTTTACGTCATACAGCCGAACCTGACTGTTCCCGAGACAGCTGGCACTTGCTTGTTCATGCGAACCTGACACAACACGAACAATAACCCGCTGTAATAAATCCCGACCCCAACCTTTATTTTCGGCAGCAGTGACTATGGACCAATGAAGTCCGGAGCAATGCCGGTTGACAGTCGCTTGGCTTTTCCACACCCAATAACGACGTCGCTTCTGATAGTAACACCTGACTGTTCGTTTTCAATCTATATCAAGTTAAAAACAGCAAAACTAACGCATTATTAATCATCGGTGATTGGCTCAATGTGAAGATCGTTTAGCGCTTTCAGCTTAGCCTGACATTCCTCTAAAGATCAGCACTACGGCAATCATAATGAACGCTTCAATTTCAGCGTTAACCAATGCTCACTAAGTGTCCACGCGGTTAGTGCACAGTCTTTTTGCGTTGTATCAATCCACACATTGCCGGACTGTTGCCGCAACCAGGTCAACTGTCTTTTTGCCAGCTGACGCGTCGCCGCGATACCCTTTTTAACCGATTCACTTTTGCTGCATCGACCCTCTATGAAATCAAGTGACTGACGATAACCTACCGTACGCATCGCTGCGCTGTTCGCAAGCGATGGAGCCGTGGTCAGAATAGACGCAACTTCTTCAAACAGGCCGTCATTAACCATGCGCATGTATCGCTCGGAAATCTGTCGATGAAGAACGGATCGATCACTGTTAAAAAGAACAATTTTCAAGGTGTCGCAGAGCAGTTGCGACTGTGGATTCCGGGCCATCAACCGGGACGGCACAACTCCTGTAAGCCTGTAGATTTCCAAAGCACGGATCAGTCTCTGCGGATCGTTAGCATGGATGCGACTTGCGAGTTCTGGATCAATACGCGCCAGTTCTTCATGCAGTCGTAGATTTCCCCGCGCACTGAGCTCGTTTTGCAGTTCGCGTCTCATCTCCGCATCCGATTCCGGAAGAACCGACAGACCCTGCATCAGCGCGGTGAAATAAAACAGTGTACCGCCAACCAACAGAGGTATATTTCCCCGAGCGTGAATCTGCGAAATCAATGCAGTCGCGTCACTGCAAAATTCCGCTGCCGAGTAGGTGTCTTGCGGATCGCGAAAATCGATAAGATGATGAGGATAATGTTTGAGGAAATCCCTGTCGGGTTTTGCCGTACCTATATCCATACCCCGGTAGACCTGGGCTGCATCCACACTGATCAGTTCAAATCGACCCTGGTCGAAGAAAAATGCTGCGGTATCGGTTTTGCCGCACGCCGTCGGCCCCATCAGGCAGACTATCGGGCGTTTCGCGCCTAGCATTTCTGCGTCAACGTCCGCGCAAGAACAAAGCATCCAGTTCGGAAACAGTCACCGCCATCCAGGTCGGTCTGCCGTGATTGCATTGACCGGATCGCTCGACCTGCTCAATCTGACGCAACAGCGCATTCATTTCGGTAACGGTAAGCGATCGATTCGCCCGCACCGACCCGTGACACGCCATTGTCGACAGTATGTCATTCTCCGCATGAACCAGGCGGTCACTCGATCCATGAGTCTGCAGATCGGAAATCACATCGCGAATCAACAACTCGACATCGGCATGCTGCAACAGCGACGGCACACTGCGTACAACAATCTGCTCGTTGCCGAGTGCGTCCACTTCAAATCCCGCATCCATCAGCCCCTGCGAGTACTCATCTACAACCTGTGCTTCCGACACACTGACGTTGATCGAGACCGGCACCAGAAGCGGCTGCACCGCAACCCCGTTCTGATCTCGTTGCTGCTTCAGGGTCTCGTAGGTGATGCGCTCATGGGCTGCATGGGCGTCGACAACAATCAGCCCATGCTCATTTTCGGCCAGAATATAAATGCCCTGAAGCTGAGCCAGTGCAAATCCAAGCGGCGGGATGTCGGGACTGTCGGCAACATGGTTTTCATCTGACAGAGCATTCCGGAATTTCTCCTCCTCGGCACCAGAATCGCCAGCACTCTGCATCTCGACCGGAGAATGCGACTGCAGGGATTGGTAAGCCTGCATTTGTTCTTCAACCAGAGTACGAATATTCTGTTGTGCAGACTTTGAGCCGTGTCCTCCGGAGCCCAGTGGGAGACCCTTTCCGGATAGCGGAAGCGATACCATCGATTCCTCGGGAGAGACTTCGGCTATAGCGTGGTGCAACGTTCTGTAGAGGTAATCATGAAGCGCCCTGCTGTCCCGAAACCGGACTTCTGTCTTGGCAGGATGCACATTGACATCGACCATTGTCGGATCGATGCCGAGAAACAGCAAAAAAGCCGGATGACGTCCGTGATAGAGCACATCATCGTAAGCGCGCCGAATAGCGTGTGCGACCACGGCATCCTTAACCGCGCGTCCATTCACAAAAAAGTGCTGCAGGTCGCGCTGGCTTCGTGAAAACGAGGGCAGACTGATCCAGCCATGCACGGACAGATGGTCCGCATGGTCTTCGACGAAAAAGGACTGCTCGGCGAAAGATTTTCCGCAAACTGCGGACACCCTTCGACGCCTCGATTCTGCAGAATCACATGCATGGGCGTGCAGCAGTGTTTTTCCATCGTGCACAAAACTGATCTCGACGTCGAAACGGCTCAATGCGAGCTGCCTGACCACCGATTCCATATGTTTGAGTTCGGTTTTTTCGGTCCGAAGAAATTTCCGCCGGGCAGGCGTGTTGAAAAACAGATCCTCAACACTAATCACTGTGCCGGGCGTCATCGCCACCGGGCTTGGAGGATCAATACGACCGCCTCCTGATAGTTTTACTTCGAAGCCGCTGTCCGCACCCTCAACGCGTGAACGCAGGGTGAGTTTTGAAACGGCCGCAATGCTGGGCAGCGCCTCTCCTCTGAAGCCCAGAGTAGACACCTGAAAAAGATCATCAAATACAGCAACTTTGCTGGTTGCATGACGACTCAGCGCAAGCGGAATTTCCGCCTCAGGAATTCCATGACCATCGTCCGCAACCCGGATCCGTTTTATGCCCCCTTTTTCAGCAATAATCTCAATCGTGCGCGCGCCGGCATCCAGACTGTTTTCGATAAGCTCCTTGAGCAGGGAAGCAGGACGCTCGATGACTTCACCGGCGGCGATCTGATTAACCAGGCGATCATCAAGCTGGCGAATTCGGCGCCGTTCAATTGCTTTACTGGCTGACATACAAACCCTGATTTTTCCTCAGATAGGACTGCACGCCTCGCGTGATGGCGCTGGCTATTTTTTCCTGATGATCTCTACTGTTCAGCAGCTTTTCCTCTGTAGGGTTTGTAATGTAGGCTGTTTCTACAAGTATTGACGGGATATCAGGAGATTTCAATACAACAAAGCCGGCCTGCTCAACTCGTTTGCTGTGCACGCGACCAATTTTTTTCAGTTCTGAGAGCACGTCTCGACCAAAGCTGATGCTCTCGCTGACGGTTTTGGTCATGGAGAGATCAAGCAGCACACCGGCAAGCAGGTTGTCCTTGTCGGCAAGACTTACGCCGCCTGCAAGATCTGATGCGTTTTCCTTATTTGCCAGCCAGCGCGCGGTTTCGCTCGACGCACCGCGCTGAGAGAGCGCGTAAACCGATGCACCTCGTGCTTTTGGATTCTTGAACGCATCGGCATGGACAGAAATAAACAGATCAGCGCCTTTTTGCCGTGCAATCCGTGTGCGTTTGCGTAACGGAATGTAGTAATCACCATCTCGCGTGAGTTCGGCCCGAAGTCCGGGTTGCCGATTTATGTGATGCTGCAGGCGTCGAGAGATTTGCAGAACCACCTTTTTCTCCCAGCTTCGTTTGCCTCGGGCGCCCGAGTCTTCACCACCGTGTCCCGGGTCGATCAGTATCAGCAAATCCTCATCGGGTTTTCTGGGCTGTTTCTTTGGTGGAAGCGGTTGCTCGTCGGTCTCAACTACGGCTTCCTGATGGTAGAAATCCACAACAAGTCGATATCTGTGCTCACCGCTTGGTTTCAATAACTGAACGAAATAACGGACCGGCTTTTTGAGATCGAAAACCAGTCTTGAGACTCCGGTTTTTGGTTTTCCGGCACGAATGCCTGCAATAAACTGACCCGCTTTCTCCGGAGAAGGCAGCTGTGCTCCGATCTGTGTTGCGTCAAGATCAACAACCACCCTGCCCGGATTATCGAGTGTGAACACCTCGAACCGGGCCTGTAAATCCATATCGAATACGATCCGGCTTCGATCCGGGGCGTGCCACATCCGAATATCGTTCACAGTAGCATCCGCATGCGCCGCACTGTTGCCTGTCAGACTGGCGATCAACAACAGCAAGAGCATCCGAATTCGGATCCCGTTCACATTAAAAATCGTCGCAGCCAAGTTCAGGCGTCCACATCCAAATTAGTCACCACGCTGCGCCCCTCGGGGATATGAGTCAGTGTGAGCACGTAATCGGGTTCGGGCAGCACACCCGAACCCCGCCGGGGCCATTCAACGATAACCAGAGACGTCTCGTTCAGCATATCCCTGATCCCGATGACCTCAAGCTCCTCTGCCTGTTCCAACCGGTAGAGATCAAAATGAAACACCTGCAGATCTTCAAAAATATAAGACTCGACCAGAGTATATGTCGGACTGGGCACCGGACCCGTATGTCCTAATGCGCGCAAAAGCCCTCGGGTCCATGTGGTCTTGCCTGCACCAAGATCGCCTTCAAGAAAAACCAGATTGCCGGCACCAAGACAGCGGCCACATCGCTCACCGAAAGCGAGCAGCTCTTCCTCGGAAGATGTCTCAATGATAGGCATGTCGACTGTCTGCAATGGGCACCAATGGCGGGATGATATCAGAGCAGTAGACCGCGCAGTCAGGTCTGGTGTTCCCGTGGCCATCTCGCTACCATCGCGCTTATGACACCGCAGGATCAAAACGGGTTTGCAACTATGTTGCAGGATATAAAGCGCTGGGGCCAGGAACTCGGCTTTGCGCAGATATCCGTTTCCGACATCCAGCTCGATGAATCGGAAAAACGGCTGGGAGAATGGCTCAGTCGTGGCTTCCATGGTTCTATGGACTACATGCGGAAACACGGACGCCGCAGAACCCGGCCCGCGGAACTTGTCGACAATACCATCAGCGTGATTACCGCTCGAATGGACTACCTGCCCGAATCCATGTCAGATTCACTGCGGGTCCTGCAGTCCTGCGATTCCGCCTATATCTCAAGATACGCGCTCGGCCGTGACTATCACAAGGTGATGCGCAAGCGCCTGCAAAAACTGGCGCACAAAATTACCGCTGAGGTCGGTGAGTTTGGATATCGTGCCTTCTGCGACAGCGCACCGGTTATGGAAAAACCGCTGGCCGTTAAGTCCGGACAGGGATGGATGGGCAAGAGCACCAATATACTGAACCGCCATCACGGTTCGTGGTTTTTTCTGGGCGAGCTGTACACCAATCTGCCGCTGCCCAGCGACGAACCGGTTAGCGCTCATTGCGGCAGCTGTTCGGCGTGTATGGATAAATGTCCAACCGGCGCCATTGTCGCTCCCTATACACTCGACGCGCGGCGATGCATTTCGTATCTGACGATCGAATCCCACGATCCGATTCCGGAAAAATTCCGCCATGCGATAGGCAATCGGATTTATGGCTGCGATGACTGTCAGCTCGTCTGCCCATGGAATCGCTTTGCGGAAATCACCGCAGAACCGGATTTTCACAGCCGACACGGTCTCACTGATGCGCGACTGGTCGATCTGTTCTCGTGGTCAGAAGATGATTTTTTTCGCTATACAGAGGGTTCGGCTATTCGCCGAATTGGCTATCACAAATGGCTGCGAAACATCGCAGTCGCTCTGGGCAACGCCAGCACATCAAACGCCACCGTCAATGCACTTCGCGCCCGTCTCGATTTTCCCAGTGATCTGGTGAGGGAGCACGTTGTCTGGGCTTTACAGCAACATCAGCACATCTAGCGCGGGGTTGCGGAATCTTCAATTCCAATCTCACAGCTCGCGTTGACTGAAGATTACAGGGACTCGCAATGTATGAAAGAAAGTTGTCTGGCCGGTCTCTGTTGTAAACCGCAAATCTGTAAGGTAAACAGTTAAACGACAGTCTTCGAATTAAAGGCGATTTAGCATGTTCTCAAGTCAACTTGATCACATTATTGTAGCGGCCGCTGATCTCGCATCGGGACAACGGTTTATTGAGCACACACTCGGCGTGTCAGTGCCAGCCGGCGGCGAACACACGACAATGGCTACGCATAATTGTGTGATGCAGCTGGGAGACAACACGTACTTCGAGATAATTTCAATTAATCCGCAAGCATCGCCGCCCATTCATCCGCGATGGTTTGCGCTTGATCAGGGCTGGATGAGGTCTGCGCTGTCGAGCGGACCACGCCTGATTCACTGGGCGATTAACACGACAGATATTAACGCTCTCATGGGCGCAACCTCGCTGCCACTTGGAGTCCCTACCGAATTGCAGCGCGGAAACCTGCGCTGGCGCGTCGGACTGCCGGCAGACGGCAGCCTTCCCATGGCCGGACTGCTGCCAAGTGTTATAGAGTGGATGGTAAAACCTCACCCGGCCAGCTCCATGACTGACCTCGGGTGCCGATTCAGGAAGCTTGAGATTTTTCACCCGCGAGCGGAATGGATATCCCAACAGCTCGGTGTAATCGGTATCTCAGAGCGCGTTGGGATCAGGAACATCGACGATTCAGAGCCGCCCTGGTTCGAAGTCGCTATTGAAAGTCCCAAGGGACTGGTCACTCTGAGCAGTCGCAGCTAGTCCCAATGTTTCATGATGGTCCGGATGTGCGGGGGATTTTTGCCAAGCAGACCGGGCGATCGTCCGAAGCGGCATCGCCCCAGCCATGATTCAACGGGAATCGGTCAGGACTTACATGGACGACAGGACGATCTGTATTTTCCCAAAAGCAGTCCCTCAAGACACAAGCACCCCGGGGGCACAAGCGTCTGAGGACACAAGCACCTAAGGGCACAAGCACCTAAGGGCACAAGCGCCTGAGTCGGATCAGCGTGTCTCAGGGCAGCAGGATGCCACCATCAACATCAACAACAGTTCCGGTTACGAACTGATTAGAGAGCACAAACATAACGCCCTCGGCAATCTCATCGGCCGTTCCCGCCCGGGGAATAACGTTCTCAGCTGTCGCCTGTTTGAAAAATGCCTGCCGATCATCGCCCTCCTGAGGGAACATGGGTGTGTCGATCAATCCGGGTGAAACCGCATTAATCCTTCGCGGAGCAATTTCAGGAGCAACCCCGCGAACAAATCCCTCTACCGCATTGCCGACACAGGATATCGCAATCATGCCGGGCGCACACTTTCGCGCTGGAGAACCGCTGATCAGCGCAATGGCGCCACGCTCATCAAGATGAGCGCAGCCGTGACGAACGCAATTGGTGTAACCCCACAATTTCGCAAATGATCCCTGAAAGCCAGTCATTTCCATTTCCAGAAAAGGTCCCTTGGCGCGAGCGCCACCGGTCGCTGCATTCACCAGAAAGTCATAAGGCGCGTGGCGCGAGAAAAACTGCTTCAGCGAATCCTCGTCAAGCACGTCCAGTGACTCAACCGTCACGTCATGCGGCAGGTTGTCAGCGCTGCCACGTCGACTGGCGGCAATGACTTCGCAGCCGGCATTATTCAGCCGATGGACGATGGCAAGACCAATGCCTGAGGTACCGCCGAGCACCAGCGCCTTTTTGTTTTCGAAAGGGTTCATTTGTATTGATATCCGTTGGTTTTTACAGTTTGTTCATGTGAGCGTGGACCACGTCCAGGTTTGATGCACCCAGAAGTTTCGAACGCGCCGGCGACCAGCCAAAAATATCGTCCGGTGTGCCTTTGGTGTCCTTGAACGGCATTTCATGGGTCATTGAAAGCGAACCGAATTCCGCAGCCGTGCAGTTGGTGCAAAATGACAGGTTGGCTTTGCCCCTCGGCGCAACCGGATAGCCATACCGGGTCTGAAAATCCGGGTTAACGGCCTCCAGCGTGGATTTGAAACTGTCGAGCAGTTGTTGCCGGGAATCGTTCCAGTCGGCGATGCCCTCCGACGATGCAATAAAGTTATACGGCAATGCCTCATCACCGTGAACGTCAAAGCAGATATCGACACCTGTTGCTTCCATGGTTTTTTTTACCCAGTACACCTCGGGACTTGTATGGATATCGGGCCGATCCCACACTCGATTCAAATTAACACCGGCTGCATTTGTGCGGAGATTGCCTTGAAAGCTGCCGTCTGGATTCATATTCGGTACCACATAAAAAACCATGTTGCTCAGCAGCGAACGAGCGACCGCATCGTTCGGGTCCAGAAGTCGATCAACCACACCCTCAATCCACCACTCGGCCATCGTTTCTCCCGGGTGCTGGCGAGCCACCATCCAGCACACCCGACGATTCGGTCCGGGCTCGCCAATTCTTAAAATTTCCAGATCTCTGCCGAGTACGGTCTTGGTCGAGCTTTCAAGCCGACATCGGTCAGATCGACATGCGGCACTGATTCGTTCGTAGTGACGATGCAATGAATACGGCGCGAAATAAGCGATATGGCAACAGTCGGTGGCAGGTTGCAACGACAGTACCAGCTCTGTACCGTCATACGTCGTGGGCACTCGATACCAGTTTTGCAAATCATCACTGCACACCGCCTGATACTGTTCCCACCCCGCCGGGTAGTTGCACTGCCCCGCATTCAGAATCCTGATGCGACTGTGGAGGTTTCCTGCGCCCGCTATCCGAAAATAAAACCACTGGCAGTCTTTTGACTGACGGTCAGTTCTGACATTGAGTTGTATATCTTCTGCATCAGATAAGTCTGCAACCTCAATATTTCCGCCGTCAAACTGACTGTTGATCGTCACCCGTTGTTTTGAATCCATGGCACAATGCTACCATCCATTGCACCATGATCTGACCATGAACGACGCAATCGCCCACAACCGACCAGAGACGCTCAACAACAGTTATCTGGCGCCTGAAATCTCTAACCAGCGACTGCAGACTCTGGATGCACTGCATGTTCAGGCAGGTGAAACTATTCTGGATGTAGGCTGCGGCACCGGCTTTCTCACCCACGAGCTGGCGCTGATGGCCGGTGCCAGCGGGAAGGTCGTCGCCATGGATTTGCAGGCAGAAATGACAGACGCAACTCAGGAACGCTGCGCGCATCTTCCCCAGGTTTCGGCACAGACCGGCGACGTCACTGCCCTGCCATTTGGTGATGAAGAATTTGATGCGGTGACCTGCACGCAGGTTTTGCTCTACGTCGAAAATGTCGAACTCGCCATCAGTGAAATGCGACGGGTCCTCAAGCCGGGCGGAAGAATCGCGATTCTCGAGACCGACTGGCAGGGAGTTGTCATGCACAGTCAGTTTCCTGATATTACCGATCGAATAATGACTGCATGGGACCAGTCGGTTGCCAGTCCAAATCTGCCACGCACGATTCTGGCGAAAATGTCGGCGGCCGGTTTCGGAGGGCTAAACGCAAAAGCCATACCGCTTTTAAACACCACGTTTACCGAGAACAGTTTTTCTGTTTCGAGTCTGGAGTGGCTTGGAAAAGTGGGTTACAAAGCGGGCGCAGTCACTAAAGAAGAATCTCTCAGGTGGATTCAGGATCAGAAAGAACTGGGCGAGAAAAACCAGTACTTTTTCTGCGTCAACCGATTCCTGTTTAAC
>JBCCGE010000057.1:0-20075 GCA_039029455.1 Pseudomonadota bacterium
CGGAGATTTGTTAATTCTGACTGCGGGAAATACACGGCAGGCCGGAAGTACCGACCTGATTCGGGTATTGCATGTCGATTAGTTCGATCGGTTTTGGGCGAGCGCCATCTGACGTATCGATCAGTGTGCTCTTTTTCGATCCTGATCCCTATGACCATTTGCACACACTGAGTTTTATATTGCCCCTTCCATCGCCGCAGTTCATCTCAATACGCTAATGCAGACCCACCGGCCCTTCATCGGAATTGTATTCATGATTCTGGGAATTGGTGCTTTGACGTCGATGGACGCGTTGGCCAAAGGAATTGTGCAAAGCGGGGTCAGTCCGGTGCAGATTCTGGGTTTGAGAATGTTGTTGATCGTCCCAGCAATTTTGCTGATTTATAAAGCCAGAGGGCGTCTGCATCAATTAAAACCCGTGCGTCTGAAATTCCAGATTCTCCGAGCTTGTGTGGGTTTCGGTGCTCCCTTTGGATTTTTCCTGTCACTGAAATATCTGCCACTGTCAGATGCCGTAATCACGTCCTATAGTTCAATTATGATGATCACCGCATTGTCTCATTTTTTTTTAAATGAGCGTGTTGGCTATCACCGGTGGGCGGCTGTGCTGGTTGGTTTTATTGGAGTTTTTATCGCTGTCTCGCCAAGCGGTGAGGGGCAACTCCTGGGGTATTTTCTGGTTTTGTTTTCGGCCTTCTGCTACGCGTTTTTGATCACAACAGGCAGGGCCTTGTCCAAAACAGAATCTGTAGGCTCGCTTGTTTTGATGTTTAATTTATGTGTGGGCTCAATTGCGCTGTGTGCAACACCTTTTGTCTGGCAGCCAATGGACTTCACAACCTCGTTCATGGTTTTTGCACTTGCGGTACTCGCACTGGCCGGTCACTTCAGCCTTGCTTTTGCCATATCAAACAGTCAAACGAGTGTTGTCGCACCTTTTGAATACACGTCTCTGATTTGGGCTGTTTTAATTGAATATTTCATCTGGCAATACCTTCCTGATACACGAACGGTTGTTGGCGGATGTGTCATTATTATGGCGGGTCTGTATGTTATCTACAGGGAAAGTCTGAACCGGTCGACCCGTCCCTTAGTCCAGTAAACCAAAAGAGCAGGCCCAGGCTTTAGGTGATCTATTTTCCCGAAATAGACGTTTCGGTCTCTGGCATCGGAAGATCGAATGAAAAAATCGACCCCACGTTAACCTGGCTCGCACACAGCAGGAGACTGCCATGTTCAGATAAAATGGATTTGGCGGTACTTAGCCCCAATCCGACACCGCTACCAATGTCCCTGGTGGTAAAAAACGGGTCAAATATCTTTGACATGTCATCCTGTTCAATCCCGATACCGTTATCAGAAATTGAAAACACGGAACGATTGCCCGAGAGGGTCTGGTTTATAGTTATTTTTCCATCCTGACGACCTGACTGGTCGATAGCACCGATGCTGTTCTGCAGCAGATTTGCAATTGCCTGAATGAGTTGTGATCGTGCACCACGAATACGAGTGTCGGGTAAAAGGTTGAGCTGGATTGCAACTCCGGCTTCCGTAACATTTGCGACTAATACGGACTTTTCAAACATTTCCTCGACATAAAAATCTGTCCTGTCTTCAAGAGAGGACGGATATGCAAACATCTTCAGGTCCTTAACCACGGAACTGATTCTCGCGCTTGAGACCTTCAGATCGGTCACCATCTCTCTGAGCTCTTTGTCTGCCTTTATGGTGGAATTTGATTCCATTACATCCACCAGCATCGAAATTCCGTTTAGTGGATTGTTGATTTCATGCATTATGCCACCGGACATTCGACCTACGGCCCGCATTTTTTCCTCCTGAATCAACGCAGACCGCGTGCGGTCAAGTTCGGCCAGCAAATCCTTTTGTCGCTCGTTTGTTCTCTCAAGTTTTTTGTTTGCTAAAAACAATTGTCTGCGCCGGTTTTCATGGAGATACCAGGCGATCAAAGCAATCAGCATAGCGACCACGATTGCCGTTGATCGGTGAATAAAAAGCTGCATATCTCCGCCTGTATCAGGTGAGTAGCCTAGGTGGAACCGGCACGACAACCAATAAATCAGAATGACCATAATTCCATACGCCACAATGTCGGTAATGTTTGTTGGAAACACCAGAATCATGGGGATGGCGACAAGAATCAGACCCACAAAGAAGATGGACTCCTCACCGCCTGTTGCAGCGATCATCGCCGCAACGGGGAAAAGGGGCGTCAATGCAATCAGGAACGAGAGAAACCGAAAATGGTTTTGGTATAACCCGGAAAATGTCAGTGCAATGGCGGCGACTAGAGACGTTCCGGATAAATATCGAAAACGGGTAAATTCGTGATGCAGCTCCGGATAAGCCAGATAATCGTTGATTGCAAATATGGGATACGAGATCAGAGTGAGTGCGCAGACCAGACGCAGAAGCTTTGTCCGAATGGACTTTTCATATTCGCGGTAGAGCATGTGCTGCTCTTGCAGACTCTCTTCGGCCAGAATCACTTTCACCACCTAAAATAGGTTCGCTGATTGAGACTCCGTTCAGACACTATCACGGTCAACGCTTTCGCCGTTGCCTGTCAGGACACAGTCGTACAGCAAAAGTTACCGGGAAAGACCGTCTATGATGGGTGCCCGAGGACTCTCGTCAATTTAGTTATAGTATGGCGCGCAGCACCCCCGCTCGCTTTCGATAATAACGAATTCATCGGGTCCTTATAAGTGCTATTTTGGTAAAGATGAGAAGTTTATTCAAACAATGGTGATCATAGTAATCCGGCCCCCTGAATACTTGGAACTAAGAGTGTCAAACGGTCAGGCAAATCCATACTGACAGAGTAAAGATGAACAAGTGATGCAAATTTGCACGTATCATATAAACAGATCGAGTATTTTGGCAGCAGAACTGGAGCGGAGAGGCTGGAAGGAGGCCAGATCTGGAGAGTGTGCGGATTTTGCGATGTGGTATCCCTACGATGGAAACATTCAAACTGCCCGTTGTGAACTGCTGGCCAGCGCGTCGGTCAACATGCTGGATGATAAATTATCGATGCATACTCTCTTCGCCAGGAATAAATGCGAGTCCATCAGTCCACCCACTTTTTTTTCACTGCCTGACTACCTTGACTACCTGAAGAGGACCCATTCAAAAGTTGATTGTTTTCTCAAGCTGGCAACCGGTTCAGCAAATCTGGGTCTCTACTACTTCAACGCAATGAGTGAGTTGTTGAGTACACTAAAACAGCTTTCTGTTGAGAAGCGGAACTACGTGCTGCAAGCGGCTGTTGATGAGCCCTGGATTGTTCTAAAGCGCAAGTTCAAAGTTCGTGTTTATGTCCTGCTGTATTCAAACTGGCGAGCATTTGTTTATAAAGACTGTCTCACTGTGTTCAATGAGGTGTCGTATGAACCCGGGATTAAGTCTTTGCGAGCACACGCCAGTGAGAATACAGACGGCCTGACCGGAAGACTCAGTGAAATCGACGGTGATGGGAATGTTTTTGAAGCAATCTCCACGGCAATTATGCAGTCACTTAACTGTCTCTACCGGAGCCATAGTGCAATACCGATGGACGGCAGTTATCAGCTTTTTGGTTTCGATTTTGTCTGTAATTCGAATCGCAGACCCTTTCTTGTCGATGTGAACAGTTTTCCTAATCTTGAAAGAACCGGACCGCAGGCGCGGCCGCTAATTGAGGCCATGATGCGTGATATGTTTACATTGCTAATTGATCCGAAGATTCATAATAAACGATCGGTTGCGGGACGTTTCAGGGAAATTCAGATAGCGAATCTCTGAAATGTCATGGATAAACAATTTAGGTTCAAAAACTCCAAGCAAACTTCTCAGTACAATGACTATTTCGCGTGTTTCCCGCCTCGATATCGAAGTTTTTGACTCTCGACCGGTTTCTCTGCAGACTTATGCAAATGTTACACAAACTGATGCTCATACAGATTCTTGGACCCGAAAATCTGCCGGTTGCGAACGGCTGCTTGCTGGATTTTTGACCTGATATTTTATTAATACATATAGTGGAGAGAACTTTTTGAAACCTACAGCACTGGTGGGTGGCGTCGGAGGAAATCCCGGACTGGGGGCAGCGCTGGCGAAGAAATTTTCGTCGGAAGGACTGTCTGTGACGGTCTGCGGGCGCAGTCGCGCAAAACTTGACGCGATTGTCGACGAAATTGTTGAGTCAGGTGGAGAGGCCATTGCGATTGAGTGCGACACCACAAAGGAAAAATCAGTTAACGAAATGTTTGATTTGATCGAACGCAGTAGTGGGAACGCTCCTGAGCTGGTGGTGTACAACGCCGGCAACAGCGTTAGCGGAAAGATTGCCGATATGGATAGCGATACTTTCGTAAATGCCTGGAAAGTTCTTTGTCTTGGCGGATTTTATGTGGGGCGTGAATGCGCAAGGAGAATGAAGTCGGGAGGTACGTTAATCTACACAGGGGCCAGCGCATCATTACGCGGTAAAGCAGGCTTCGGGGCCTTCAATTCCGGCAAATCGGCGCTAAGGACACTGTCCCAATCACTGGCCAAAGAGTGTGGTCCTGACGGTTTGCATGTGGCGCATGTCATCATTGATGGCGGAATTGCAGGGCAGAGACAGTTTGACCGCATGAGTGAATCAGTTACCGAAGATGTTCGGCGCAGGCTTATCGATTTGGAAAGCCTTGCAGATGTCTACTGGATGTTGCACAACCAGTCGGCAACGGGCTGGACCTTTGAGTTGGATTTAAGAACCTCTATTGAATCCTGGTGAGTTGTTGTTCAGGCATCATAATGCTAAACGCGAAGAATGTCTCAATTCCATCCGTCGGTCTGGGAAGTCGAGACGGTTGTTGTGGAACATTCCGAAAACTACCACACTGGGTTCTTTAGTATTCAAAACTTAGTAATCTCAGGTGCCAAAAGACCTCAGTATTTCCAGGATGAGGTTGGCTAAACAAATTCGAATTCTGTGACTGACTCGAAGGCGAGCCTGCTCACTTTAACGTTTAACGGGATAGAAAATTGACAAACGAAGCAGAGTATTTACCACCAAAAGTCTGGGTCTGGGACAGTGAAAGTGGCGGGACATGGTCCAAAATAAACAGGCCGGTCGCCGGTGCGACCCACCAGCATGAGCTACCTGTAGGGGAACACCCGCTGCAGCTCTATTCGCTGGCGACACCAAACGGTGTGAAGGTCACGGTGATGCTTGAGGAACTGCTGGAGCGGGGGTGTTCAGGAGCAGAGTACAACGCTCACCTGATCAAAATTGGTGATGGTGACCAGTTTGGCAGTGGGTTTGTCGATATTAATCCGAATTCTAAGATTCCGGCATTGGTCGATCTGAGTGGAGCCAACCCGGTTCGTGTCTTTGAATCGGGCGCAATACTGCTCTATCTGGCAGAAAAGTTTGGCGCATTTTTACCCGAAGAACACGCACAACGCACCGAGTGCCTTTCGTGGCTGTTTTGGCAGATGGGGAGCGCACCGTATCTTGGTGGCGGGTTTGGTCATTTTTATTCGTACGCGCCTGTCAAGATCGAGTACGCCATTGACAGGTTTACCATGGAGGCTAAACGCCAGCTCGATGTTTTAGACCAGAGATTATCCGGGAATGAATTCATCGGGGGCGATACATACAGCATCGCCGATATGGCAATTTGGCCCTGGTATGGGAATCTTGTTTTGGGTACGGTCTACGATGCGGCCGAATTTCTGGATGCTGCGTCATATCAGCACGTGAATCGCTGGGCAAACCAGATCAAGAAACGTCCCGCTGTGCAGCGCGGGCGGATGGTCAATCGGACATGGGGAGAACCGGGGGAACAATTGCACGAGCGGCACAATGCCTCAGATTTTGAACACCGTACTCAAGATAAAATTAGTTCAGACCAATGAACGTCTGCATGGACGTCGAGTGGTCTGAGTCGGCAATAGTTGAGGTGAGCGTTGCTGACTTGCTCAAAGTCTTTGCGGCAGTACCCCGTGCCGGTCCGGAATATCACCATTCGGTGTAATTTTGCGAAGCCGAATTGGTGCGATCAGAGCGGGCGCCGGTAGGCGTTTTCAGTGTCACCTTTCGAGATAACGATTTGCCAGAGTTGCAGATTTCTGGCTCGGAAGGCGCCGGCGCATGCATGCAGATAGTACTTCCACATATTGTAGAAACGGGCCGAGTAGTTTGATTTTAGGGTGGGCCAGGTTGCATTGAAGTTGTTGAACCAAGCCATCAGAGTCTTATCATAGTCCGGGCCAAAATTGTGCACATCCTCAATCACCAGCAGCTCCTCCGTGGCGGCAGAAATCTGACGAAGCGACGGAATCTCTCCGTTCGGAAAAATGTACTTCGCAATCCAGGGGTCCACACCCGTTCTCGATTCATACTTGCCAATCGTATGCAGGAGGAAAAAACCGCCGTCTTTCAGGCATCGAGAGACCACCTTCATATAATCGCGGTAGTTCTTGTGCCCGACATGTTCGAACATCCCGAGCGACATTATGTGGTCAAATTTGTCATCGAGATCGCGGTAATCCTGAAGTCTCAATTCCACGGGTAACCCTTTGCAGCGTTCCATACCGAGCTCGACCTGTTCCTTTGACACAGTAATTCCGACCACCTTTACACCGTAATTTTCCGCTGCAAATTTGGCAAAGCTTCCCCAGCCGCAACCAATATCCAGAACAGTCTGACCAGGCTTCAGGTCGAGCTTTTTGGCCACCAGTTCAAGTTTTTCGATCTGGGCAGTATCCAGATCGGTCGCATCCTTCCAAAATCCACAGGTATAGACCATCCGGCTATCCAGCATGGCTTCATAGATATCGTTTCCCAGATCGTAATGCTCTTCCCCGACCTGAAAAGCTCTCGATTTTTTTTGCAGATTGACCAGACTGGCCTGTGCTTTGCTGACGTAGTGTGAGAGAAACCGGTGATTGCTCGCCAGTGATGAGCGCAGCAAACGGTTGATCAACTCATCGATGCGTTCACAGTCCCACCAGCCATCCATATAGCTCTCCCCGAGTCCAAGTGATCCGTTTAGCGCGACGCGGCGATAGAAAGCAGGGTTCTTTACGTGGATATCCCACGGGTTGCTGCCATTAATTTCGACACCCGTGGCGGCGAGCAGTTTTCTGATTCTTTTTTCGGCAAACCCAGCGTTGCCGAATTCTGATTCTATTGGTGCGTATTCAGACAATTGTCCCTCCGTCTCGACTTCAGCGGAGATAACTTAGAGGTGATACGGGAATGCGTTGCTGTGCTTCCGCGTATTCTTTTTTAACCCCTCACATATTGCCTCAATGCCTTAATCTGATCAATAAAATTTGCCCAAATTTCCCTTATCAGACACACTGGTTTGGCATCAAAATTCGGGTTTGGCGGATACTGATCAGGCAGATCTCGACTGGATTTGCAGCAAATGATAGCCAAACTGGGTTTTTATCGGGCCGTGGATCGGACCGATTTCGCAGTTGAATGCAACCCGGTCTATTTCTTTCTCCATCTGACAGGGCGAAAAGGACCCGAGATCACCGCCTTCCTTGGCTGAAGAGCACGCGGAAAAAGATGCCGCTGTTTCGGCAAAGTCCGCGCCGTTTTCCAGTTTTTTCTTCAGAAAATTACATTCTGATTCAGATCGGACAAGAATGTGGCGGGCGGTGGCGATGATGGACATAGTGCATTCCTCACTTTAAAGACTTGTTGTATTCGACATTTTGGGGCTGACCATCGGCTGCCAAAAAATGTCATCTATTCAGCTATTCTGCGTGTTAATAATTTTGAATGGAAGCTAAATTCATGAAAATTCATAATCTATACCGATTTTGGAGCATAAAAATGTGACAAAAAATGTCATTCAAGCTGTGATTGATCATAGTCCGGGCCAAAAAAAAAACCCCGCTGAGCGGGGTTTTTTGGGCAATCAGGAAACTAGTCTGTGCGTGACTGCACTTCCAGCAGGTGGTAGCCAAACTGGGTTTTCACAGGACCGTGCACAACACCCACTTCGTCATTGAAAACGACCTGATCAAATTCCGGAACCATTTGTCCCTGACTAAAAGAGCCGAGGTCACCGCCTGATCGACCGGAAGGGCATAGGGAGTGAGTGGAAGCAATATCTGCAAAATCGGCACCGTCGGTAATCTGTTGTTTAAGATCCAGGCACTGTTGTTCAGACTCCACGAGAATATGGCGCGCGGTAGCTTGAGGCATGGTTAAGTCTCCGTAAAAATGAGGTCGGATCATAACAGACGACCCAGGGACGACAGTGCTTAGTGCGCGATTTTCCAGTTGTTCCCAAAACCGGTATCGACAACAAGAGGGACATCGAGAGTTGCAACTTTCGACATGAGATCAGCGATAGTCTCCCCGACTTCTGAAGAGCCTTGCGCCAATGTTTCGAGCACCAGTTCGTCATGGACCTGCATGATCATGCGCGTTTCAGGAGAATTGGATGAAATCCAGTGCTGAACCGACAGCATGGCAAGTTTGATCAGATCGGCTGCAGTGCCCTGCATCGGGGCATTTATCGCGGTACGTTCCGCATACTGACGCCGCATACCGTTCTTCGAATTTATTTCCGGCAGGTTCAATCGACGGCCAAACAGCGTTTGCACATATCCTTTATCGCGCGCCGATTCTCGAGTGGTGTCCATATACTCACGTACACCGGGGTATCTGTCGAAGTATATTTCGATATATTTTTTTGCCTCTTTCTGCTCTATTTTCAACTGTTTTGCGAGGCCAAACGCTGACATTCCATAGATCAGACCGAAATTAATGGCTTTGGCACGACGTCGTTGTTCATTGTCGACATCGTCCGGATCGACCTCGAAGACCTCTGAGGCCGTGGCTCGGTGAACATCCTGCCCTTTGGTGAAAGCGTCTACAAGGCCTTTGTCGGACGATAGATGCGCCATTATGCGCAACTCTATCTGCGAGTAGTCCGCTGCGATCAATGTGTTTCCTGGATCCGGTACAAAGGCCTCGCGAATGCGCCGCCCCTCTTCGGTTCGTATTGGAATATTCTGCAAATTCGGGTCACTCGAAGACAGTCGTCCGGTCGCGGCAACCGCCTGATGATAAGAGGTGTGAATTCGACCTGATTTCGGGTTCACCAGGTCAGGAAGCTTGTCGGTGTATGTGCTTTTGAGTTTTGCCAGACCGCGGTGTTCAAGAATCAATCTGGGCAGTTCGTGTTCGTCCGCAAGTTCCTGCAATACATTTTCTGCGGTAGATGGCTGACCCTTCGAAGTCTTGCTGATAACCGGCAATTCCAGCTTTTCAAACAGAATTTCCTGGATCTGTTTAGGGGACGCAATATTAAATGACTCACCGGCAATATCATGTGCTTCGGACTCAATTGAACCAAGCTTAGCGGACAGCTCTGCACTTTGACTGCGAAGCATATTCGAATCGACTCGAACACCGTTTGATTCAACAATGGCCAGTACATCGACCAGTGGCAATTCAATTTCTTCAAATAACTTTTGTATTTCCGGCGATTGATTCATTCGCGAACACAAAGCGTGGTGAAGTTGCAGAGTGATGTCCGCATCTTCGGCTGCGTAGCGGGTCGCCGAGTCCAGATCGACCTGATCAAACGTCAACTGATTCTTTCCACTACCAGCGACGTCCGAAAATTTAATCGTCTGATGTCCCAGATGCTTCATCGCGAGGGTGTCCATGTCATGTCGACTGTTTCCGGCATCCAGAAGATATGACATCAACATGGTGTCGTGAGTCATTCCTCGCAGAGCGATTCCGTGATACTGAAGAACCTCGATATCATATTTAAGATTTTGTCCGGTTTTAGCGATAGCATCGTCTTCCAGGACGTCTTTGAGTCGCTGCAGGGCGGTTTCAAAAGGCAGTTGCTGCGGAACTCCGGTATACGAATGCGCGAGTGGCAGGTATGCGGCTTCTCCAGCTTCCACCGCAAATGAAATCCCTACCAGTCCAGCCTGATGTGCGTCTACCGAGGTCGTTTCGGTATCGACCGCAACGATTTCAGCAGATTTGATTTTTTCAAGCCACCGATCAAGGCTCTCAGAGTCCAGTATGGTCTCGTAAACGGGTGCCGTGACATTGTCCTCGGTGATGCTTTCCGATGGGTTCGCCTGATTCTCGTTTTCCAGCTCCTTCAACCAGGATCTAAACTCAAGCTCGGCATACATTACTCTGAGCTCCTCCACGTCCGGTTCGGACAACGTCAAATCAACAGGCTCCATTTCGAGTTCGACGTCGCATTTTATTGTTGCCAGCTGGCGTGAAAGTTTGAGTACTTCGAGATTGTTGCGGAGGTTTTCACCTACTTTGCCTTTGACTTCGTCCGCACGTTCAACAAGGTCATCCAAGGAACCAAATTCGTGCAACCACTTCACGGCGGTTTTAGGCCCGACTTTAGGAATGCCTGGAATATTGTCGGATGCGTCGCCCATCAATGCGAGGTACTCAACGATCTTTGACGGAGGCACACCAAACTTTTCCTTGACACCGGTGATATCGAGCCTTGAATTCTTCATGGTGTCGACCATCACTACACGATCGTTAACCAACTGCGCAAGGTCTTTGTCGCTGCTGACAATCATCGTGTGCATGCCGGCAGCGGAGGCCTGACAACTCAGGGTGCCGATGACGTCATCGGCTTCGACACCGGCCACCGATACCAGCGGCAATCCCATTGCCGGGATGATTTTCTTTATGTGCTCCAGCTGGCTTCGCAAGTCATCCGGCATCGGAGGACGGTTTGCTTTGTAGGGCTCATACATTTCATGTCGAAAGGTTTTACCCTTAGCGTCCATCACCACGGCAATGTACTCCGGCTGACATTCCTTCAGAAGACTGCGGAGCATGTTGATGACTCCAAAAACGGCGTGAGTCGGCTCACCACTTGAGGTAGAAAGCCCGCCCTGACTGCCGAGCGCATGGTATGCACGAAAAAGAAAAGCGGAGCCATCAATCAGAATAATTTCGCGATCGGGAGACATCGGGGAGAATCGTAATGAATAAATTGATTCAGTGTATCATGGCCTATTCACAACCCAAGAAGTGATGCGAGGATTATGCTTATGACATTGCGTGGTGCGGATGTGCGAAATCTGTTTCCAACCGGGGCCGAGAGTGACTCGATTGACAGGGAGGCCTGGAAGATCTTTCAAATGATGGCGGAGTTTGTTTCGGGCTTCGACAAGATGTCAGACATTCATCCCGCCGTCAGTGTCTTCGGTTCAGCGCGCACCCGCAGAAGTCATTCCGACTACAAGCTGGCAAGAAAAGTGGCGCGCGCATTGTCTGATTCCGGGTTTTCGGTGATCAGCGGGGGCGGCCCCGGGATTATGGAGGCTGTCAATCGTGGAGCACAAAGCGGGAAATCCCCAAGTATCGGATTGAACATTATCTTGCCGGGTCGCCAGGAAACACCCAACCCGTATCAGGATATCAGCATTGACTTTCATCATTTCTTCGCGCGCAAATTGATGTTTGTACGATACGCATCAGCATATGTAGTCATGCCCGGCGGATTTGGCACCCTTGACGAGGTTGTAGAATGTCTGACGCTGATTCAAACTGAGAAGACACCTCGAATTCCGGTGGTCTTTGTAAATAGTCAGTTCTGGGGCGGTTTGTTGTCGTGGTTCGAGCACACCCTGCTTAGCAGTGGAACGATCAGCGAGTCCGATCTTGAACTGTTCAGTGTGGCCGACGAACCGTCGCAGGTCTGCGACACTATTCTGGGTTTTTATGAGAAAAACGGATTCGATTCGATGGATGATCACGCCCGTATCAAGTTGTGAATCTGCTACCATAGGACAGACCGGACGCGAGTCCGTCATCCTATGTAGCAATCAGGGGAGTTCCAATGACTAAAGAGAGCAGCTTGAATTACACAAAACGAAGTCAATGGGTCAGAAGTGGGGTAATCGCAGTGGCATCCGCCATGTTTTTGTGCAGCAATGTGTTAGCGCAGGAATCAGATCAAGGCGGTGGGTTGAAGTTGCCTGCCGACCTTAAGGTCGCACCCCGATCCGATCTGGAGATTCAGGAGTTTCGTGTCGGTGGTCGACTCGACAGCGTAACGGTTCGGCACAATAGTACGGGCATTACCGAAGTGTACGACAATGATAAACCTGGCGATCTGTGGGTTCAGGAAGACAATGAACTGGGCGATGTTCCAAATGTGCGCAAGTGGACCATTAGCAGCTGGTAATCGACCGGTTTAAATCCTGGTGTTTCGTTTTTCATTGAGAAAGCTGTCTCTCATTCGCAGCATTGTCTGTTTACTGGGTTTGATCCTTCTGCCGTCAATGGCAATAACAGATGACCACGGCAAGATTCGCCTTTACAAACTTAACTCCAAAGGTCAGGAAGTTCGGCAGAAATTTGTCGGCAATCAGGGGGAAAGCGGATGTTTCGATTTTCGGATACGTCGCGATGCGGTCAGGTTTGCTCAGCTGGGCTATGAATACTGTGAATTGTTCAGCAAAAAATCCTGTGAATCGAACAGCCAGATTGAAGCAATGTGGACCGGCAGCAAATATCGTGTAGTGGATATCGATATAACCAAACCACAATTGAAAATCTATCGGGGCGCAAAATGGCAACTCAGCGCGGAAGGGAATATCAAGGTGGCGTCCTGGCGTTGCCAGTACTAAAGCGTCCGGCATCTTAATGCCCAGTGCCAACATTATTTAGAAGTCATCTCATAAATAGTAGATTGGCTTGGAGTACAAGGCGCAAGTACCGTGAGAAGCGCAGTTTACATGGGTAAATGAGCATCGGAACGGTGCTTGAAACGCCGTAATTCAAGTCAAGATGCATTTATGAGATAGCTTCTAGATTTATTGGCGAGTTTTTGGCGCTAGTTCATGGAGACCGTTTGGAACAGCGGCATCGCAACGGTAATACAAACGCCTTTTTTGTCCGTACGATTGTCAGCCCAGACTTGTCCCTGGTGATATTCGGTGATCAGTCTAACCACAAACAGGCCAAGACCGAGATGGGAGTGTTTCGCATTGGTTTTGCCGTAGGACACCATTGGATCAAACAACCGGTCTTTTATGCCTTCCGGAAGTTCGGGGCCTTCGTTCAGTACACTGATCTCTGCCCGATCAATAAAGCTCGACAGCCTAACCACGATCGAATTTCCAACACGACTGAATTGCATGGCGTTGTCGATCAGCTTATCGAGCATTTGCGCAATGTGATCCTCGCTGCCTTCAACCATCAGACGTTCGGCTTCCACCTGAAGGATGAAGTTGTACTCGGGATGGCTGGACTGATAGCCCTCAACGAACTCTGATACCAGCGTAGATAGATCGAGCGGACTTTTTACTTCGTCTCGCATCGCCTCCTCCAGATTGGCAGCCTCCGTTAAATTGGTCAGTATGGCACGCAGACGATCGACGCCGTTTCGAGCGCGCTGCATATATTTGTTCTGACGGATCATGGGTTGATCCGCCTCAAGAATTTCGAGGGACGAACTCACGACGTTGAGCGGATTGTTCATTTCATGGGCCAGAGTGTCGGGCATGCCCTCGAGATAACGGGTGTAGCCGGACAGGCGTTTCAGCATCGAGGTGATACTTCTTCCGAGATCGCCAAGTTCATCGGCGGCATACTTACGATTTGGAATTCGACTTTCAAGTACTCGACCTTCTGCCGTAATTGCGCGATCGGTGGTGGTCAAGAGTCTGCGAATTCTTGAGGTCAGTCGCCACGCAAAAATCAGCAACATCAGTAATACGAAACCAAATACAAGAATCGTCACCAACGTAAGGCTTCGCAGCAGCTGATACTGTAGAGACAGAATCACGTTGCTGCTCTGTTCCACGATGACGGCGCCGAGAACCTGTTCCCCGGCGCGAATCGGATACCCCGCAACGACAATCTGAGCTTTCTGATCAAGGGAGGGGCGAGCTTCAGCTTTCGGCTCCCCTTTGAGGATCGTGGTGAAAATCTTGTCGGGACGATGCGTGACGTCAGTTGGTACGTCGACAAATGTCTCCGATGGCCGCTTCAGCAGGCCGTCGATCAGCTCGCGCACGTGTTTTAAGATAGCAGGTATGACCGTCACCGCGTCTTCGCTTTCTGCGTCGGTGAGAAGCGGCGCAGAAAGACCTCCAACCACAGCCCTGACCCGTTGCTGTTTATCGAGTATCCAGATTCTTGATCGGGGCCGATCCAGTCCTTTGAGAATTTTATTGAGTTCCGGAGAACTCAGCAAAATCTGACCCGGTCGATCCCCGGAAGCCACCGGAGAAGTGCTTAATATGCCAGCGACCTCCCGTGATTCTGCATCGTCGACATCAACAGCAAAGAAGCCGATTCTTGTGCGAGTCCCAATGACGTCTCTCGGCAGCCGGAGTTCGACTCGGTAGCCAAAATCCGTCTCCGCCATTTCGGCGGTGAACGCCGTTACGGGATCACCCTTCAGCGGCAGTTTCCATTCTTCATCGACGAGATAGATGCTCATGCGGCCTGGAGCCCGAGCCACCAGCAGGTAGTGTGCAAGGGTATTGTCTGGCAGCTGCAACAGCATGCGGATCTGATCGCTGGTGTCGAGTTGACGCCGATCCAGGTCACGATAGACCAGATTTTCATCGTTCACCTCAAACATGGCGTACAGATAGCGTTCGAAATAACCCAGTGTGTGAGCGAGTGAGAACGACTCGGGGTCGTAGACTTCGGTGCAGAGAAAGCTCTCCTGTCCCGTGTGATACGCCAGCTTTTCATCCAGACTCTGCCAATCCGCGAGTTGGCCATCAAGCTGGATCAGGCTGTCGAGCTGATGGGCGTACAGATCGTTCTTGTCGCCCAAAACTTCCGGAACACCTGTCTCGGGATTGAACAGTTCGGAGCGATCGTTCAGAACGGTCGCGATGCCATTAGCGGTAAGCAGCAACGCGTCCTGTTGTCCCTGAAGAAGAAATCTCTGCATCTCCTGCACATACTGATAGCCCATCCAGGGGATGACCAGAAGTGCGAGTACCATCCAGATCAACTTGGTCCTGATACTCAGCGTTCGAAGATGCCCGATCATGACTGACCTGTTTTGATCACGTTGCTCTGGCGGTCGATTGTGACTCTCTGGCGGAGAACACGATCAGGTTTAGGAAGTGAGATCGTCCGGCTGCCATCTGTATCCTACCCCAAAAACCGTCTGTATCATGTTGAACTGGGCATCCACTTCCTTGAATTTTTTTCGAATCCGTCGGACGTAACCATTTATCGTATTCTTCTCGACGTAACTTTGCCGTGTGGTCTGCATTAAGGCTTCATACGTTTTTACGTGCCCTGGATTGCGAGCCAGAGCCTCGATCAGCCAGAATTCCGTTAATGTCAGGCTGAGCAACTGGCCTTTCCAGGTCACTGACATACTGTTCTGGTCCAGCTCCAGATGCCCCAGAATCAAAGCAGAAGGTTGCTGATTATCTGTTTGCAATGCCGTGGCAATTCGGAACAACGACGACACTCTGACAGCCAGAAATTGCAGATTGACCGGTTTGGTAATGTAGTCCCAGGCATCGAGACGCAGACCCGATACTCGATCGATATCGCTGTCGCGCGCCGTAAGAAAAATGATCGGCATGTGCGGAGCTTTGACTCGGAGTTCCCGGCATAAATCGAAGCCACCGTCGATTTCATCCTCAAGCATTATGTCCAGAATGGCCAGATCGGGAAGATTGCGCTGAAAACCCTGCAGCGCACCGCCTTTATTGCCGTACGTCTGTACAGTGTAGCCGTGAGACCGCAGGATATCGGCGTAATTCTCCCTTTGGTCTGAGTCGTCTTCGACAATTGCGATGGTTCTGGACATGTAATCGGAGGAAATCTGGAATTAAGAATGACAAGGGTTTCGGGCGCGCGCAGTATAGCCAAAAGGCAGCGGTATGTGGTTTCCATCGCCAAAACCCCGACACACTGCCATAAGAATACCATTTATTACCCGTGATCTTGCCATTCCACAAGGTTGTAATCAGCGTTACCCAGTTGGGCTGATGTTGTTGATCAGACTCAGGTTTCGATCTGAGACGACCGGGAAAGAAGTGCGGCGGTGCGTTTTGGTGCTGTCGCCGATTTGAGACAGATTGTCAGAACAGGATGTGTTCTGAAACAGTTCTGGTTTCAAGCGGTAAATACAACCGATTAAGTGTGAGTGTTATGAGTAAAGCCGTAATTGATCGAAGCGACGCTGCAAATAAAGTTTTCATCCCGATCACGGATGAAATGCTTTACAAGTATCCGGAGCTGATTACGTCACCGTTACGACCTTATCAGATTGATGACCCCTGTTTTCACTGGCTGGGCGTTGAAATCGAGCCACCTGTTGAGGATTTCGCGAAAGCGTCCTAACTGAGCGTCGAGCGGGTGTCTGTGCGGGAAACGATCTGACGCGATCGTTCATAAGGCTTTTTCGCGCTTTCTGAGCTTATTCTGCGCTAATTGCGGGTGGCAGGACGCCGGCTCTTCTCTTGTTGTAAGCACGCCCTGATTGTCAGTATTCGTTCGTCGATCGACGTCGCACGCGGTGCCGCTGGCAATCTGCTGAATTCATGCTACCTGTTTGTAAACGTACAGAGTCGATCTGTGGACTCACATATTTCCCGAACCGCTTGGAAATACGGTGACCCGCCCCATATCCTGTTCATAACTAACGAAATGGCAGGTTCTGATGAACGATTCAAATGTCACCAACAACGATGTCAGTGTTGACGGTGAAATCGTTACGGAGATAGCGCGAGCAGAAGATGTCCTGCCCGGTGTGATCCATCTGATTCCACTTGAAAAGAAACCGTTTTTCCCTGGGCAAGTACTGCCTCTGATTCTGAGTTCAGAGCGATGGGGTGATACGTTGCAGCAGATTCATCAGTCGGGCCAGCCATTGATCGGCGTCGTATTCTCTGACGGAGTTGCGCCGGATCAGGTGACCGCCGAAGATTTCCGTATCATGGGTACTGTGTGTCGAATTCACCAGACAGAAAAACACGACGAGCAGCTGCATGTCGTTCTGGCCGGTATGCAGAGGTTCAAAATTGATCAGTGGGTCAGTCGCGAAAGACCGTATCAGGCACAGGTCAGCTACTTTCCGGAAACCGGTGCACGTGACAGCACAGAAATCAGAGCGTACACCACCGCACTGGTTAATATTATCAAGGAGTTGTTGCCGCTTAATCCCATGTACGGTGAAGAGCTGAAGATGTACATGAATTATTTCGGTACCAACGATCCGTCCCGACTGGCAGATTTTGGGGCCAGTCTGACCACGGCATCACCGGCCGACATGCAGGACATTCTGGAAACGGTGGAGTTGCTGCCGCGAATGGAAAAAACTGTTGTACTGCTGCAGAAAGAGCTGGAAGTCGCCAAGACACAGACCGAGATCAGGCAGCATGTCGAAGGTGAGGTGACTCAGCATCAGCGGCAAATGTTTCTGCGTGAACAACTGAAGTACATTCAGCAGGAACTCGGTATTTCAAAAGACGACCGGGTTGCGGAAATCGAGGCTTTTCGAGAGAAACTTGAGTCGCGAGTGGTGCCTGAAGGCGCGATGAAGCGGATTGACGAAGAACTTGAGAAGATGGCTATTCTCGAGCGCGGATCGCCAGAATACACGGTAACGCGCAATTATCTTGATTGGCTCACGAGTATTCCCTGGGGCACACACAGTGATGATGTTCTGGATCTCGATCACGCTCGGCGAACTCTGGATGGAGATCACGAGGGGCTCGAAGACGTCAAGCAAAGGATTCTCGAGTTTGTCGGTGTGGGCAAACTGAAAGGACAGGTCGCCGGTTCGATTATGTTACTTGTAGGCCCGCCTGGCGTTGGCAAAACGTCGCTGGGTCGTTCTATTGCTACTGCTCTCGGTCGCTCGTTTTATCGATTCTCTCTGGGCGGGATGCGGGATGAAGCGGAGATCAAGGGGCACCGGCGAACCTACATCGGAGCTCTTCCCGGGAAACTGATTCAGGCTCTGAGAGAATGCGAGACCTCCAATCCGGTCATAATGCTGGATGAGATAGACAAAATTGGCGCATCATTCCACGGTGATCCTGCATCCGCACTATTGGAGGTTCTGGATCCCGAACAGAATAAGGACTTTCTTGACCACTTTCTTGATGTTCGGGTCGATTTGTCAAAAGTCCTTTTCATTTGCACCGCGAACCAGCTCGACACGGTGCCGGGACCACTGCTCGATCGTATGGAAATAATTCGACTGGCCGGATATCTCACCGATGAAAAAGTGGCGATTGCCCGGAAGCACCTGCTTCCGCGTCAACTGGAGCGAGCAGGCCTTAAAAAACGCGGGCAGTTACGTGTGGACACGGCGGCGATCAGAAAGATTGTGGAGCGGTACGCACGCGAAGCAGGCGTTCGGAAGCTTGAGAAACTGCTGGGCACAATCTGTCGTAAGGTGGTTATGCAGGTCTTACGGATTGAACAAAAGAAAAAGCGAGCCAAGACAGACAAGTTACCCGTTCATGTTCGCGCCAGTGATGTTGAAAGCTATCTTGGGCAGACTGTCTTCGATGACGAACAGCCTATACAGGGCGTGGGGGTTGTGACCGGACTGGCCTGGACCTCGCTGGGAGGAGCGACTCTGGATATTGAGGCATCCAAAAGTCACCAGTTCGCGCGAGGATTCAAACTGACCGGACAGTTGGGCGATGTGATGCGAGAGTCGGCAGAAATCGCCTACAGCTATGCTCTTGGTAATGCCAGCACACTGGGCATTGATCCGACCTATTTTGAAGACACCATGATTCACCTGCATGTGCCTGCCGGTGCCACACCGAAAGACGGTCCCAGCGCGGGTGTGACCATGACGTCCGCACTGATCTCGCTGGCAAAAGGTCGACCGATTAAAAAAGGCATTGCAATGACCGGTGAAATATCTCTGACGGGTCAGGTTCTGCCGGTTGGTGGTATCAAAGAGAAGGTGATTGCAGCCAAGCGGGCAAAAATTCGGAGACTGATTTTGCCTGCAGCCAATAGGGGCGATTTCGAGGAATTGCCCAACGATATTCGCAAAGGACTGGTGGTATCCTTTGCCACTACCTATAACGATGTATTGACGGCCCTCTGGTAAACGAATTCTTATGCTGATCGTCCTCTCACCTGCAAAAACTCTGAATTTCGACTCACCTTTACCAAGTACACGGGCCACCCAGCCCGCTCTGCTCGATCAAAGCGAAGTGCTGATTGAGACATTGTCAGCGTATTCACCAAATCGGCTGGGAAAACTGATGGGGATCAGTCACAGTCTGGCTGAACTGAATGTCGAGAGAAATCTGTCCTGGCACCGACCGTTTACGAAAAAGAATGCGCGACCGGCAATGTGGGCATTTCAGGGTGATGTGTATCAGGGCTTGCAGGCCTGGTCTTTTGACAAGACCCAAATTGACTATGGCCAGAAGCACCTGCGGATATTGTCCGGTTTATACGGACTGCTGAGGCCGCTCGATCTGATGCAGCCGTATCGACTGGAAATGGGTACAAAATTGAACAACCCCGGCGGCAAAAATCTCTACGAGTTTTGGGGCGACAAGTTGGTGTCCATGCTGAACAGGCAACTTGCGGCGACGCGTTCGGACACTCTGTTGAATCTGGCCTCCAATGAGTATTTCAGCGCGGTGAACCGTGACCTTCTCAGGTCCGATATCATTTCTCCTGTGTTCAGAGACTGGAAAAACGGCGAATACAAAATGATCAGTTTTTTTGCAAAAAAAGCACGCGGATCAATGGCTGCGTGGGTGATCAAAAACCAAATTCGAAGTTCCAGCGAATTGTCCCGTTTTTCCGAGGACGGGTATCGATTCAGCAAACGCGATTCCAAACCGGGCAGCCCCGTATTTTTGCGTAAACAATAAACTAAAATCGGACCTGCGAGCAGGTTTACGCGTTCGGGTTACGCGCTGACTTACTGCGGCGACAGTCTATAGCGCTCATAAATCTTTTCACAATTATTCGTAGCGGCGACCCTGATACTCAATCCAGCCTCCCGGATGTCGACCCGCGGGATCATGATGGGTCCAGTGCACAACTCCTCCTTTCTCATTCCATTCAA